>CAZUKF010000024.1:0-17071 GCA_964620765.1 uncultured Rickettsiales bacterium
TAGCCGCCGGTGGCCAGCACCACGAGATGCGCATTGAAACGGTGCAATTTCCCATCGTCCAGATTCAGCGCGATGATGCCCTTGCAGGCGCCGTCTGCATCCATGAGCAGATCAATGGCAAAGTATTCAATGAAGAACTGCGCCTTGTGCCGCAGCGACTGCGTGTAGAGCGTGTGTAAAATAGCGTGGCCCGTGCGGTCTGCCGCCGCGGCCGTGCGCTGCGCCGTGCCCTTGCCGTAATGCGTGGTCATGCCGCCGAAGGGGCGCTGGTAGATGCGCCCGTCTTCCGTGCGCGAGAACGGCACGCCGTAATGTTCCAGCTCGATCACCGCGGCGGCGGCGTTCTTGCACATGTATTCAATGGCATCCTGGTCTCCCAGCCAGTCGGAGCCCTTGACGGTGTCATACATATGGAACCGCCAGTCATCCTCGCCCATGTTGCCCAGCGCGGCGGAGATGCCGCCCTGCGCCGCCACCGTGTGGCTGCGGGTGGGAAATACTTTTGTCACGCAGGCGGTGTTTAGCCCGGCAGCAGACATGCCCAGCGTGGCGCGCAAACCCGCGCCGCCAGCGCCAACAACGACAACATCGTGATAATGGTCGATCAGCGGGTACGCGGTCATTGAATTCCCAGGATATGCAATTTTAAAACGGCAACGGCGCACATGATCCCAGCGGCCCAGCAAAAGAAACTATTTGCCAGCAGCAGCGAGTACTTCATCACGGGATGGTGCACATAATCTTCAATCACTACCTGCGTGCCGAGCTTGGCGTGCCAGAACAGCGCCACGATCAGCGCCAGCATGGGCAGCGCACTCCAGGGCGAGGAAAGCCACTGCGCCACGCCGCTGATTTCCCCCTTGGTCATTTTCATGAGCGAGGAAACGAACCAGAACGAAAGCGGCACCAGCGCCACCGCGGTGACGCGCTGCATCCACCAGTGGCCTACGCCCTCGCCCGCGGCGCCGAGGCCGCGCGCAATCGCTAGTTTACTACGGATTCCAGCCGGTTTCATATGCCCCCCCATACGCAGACCCATGTCAGGCCCGTCATGATGAAGGTGAACGCCACCACGGCCCAGCCGCTGCGCGTGACGACCGGCAGGGTAAAGCCGTAGCCCGCGTCCCAGCACAGATGGCGGATGCCGTTGCTCAGGTGATAATAAAACGCCAGCGTCCAGCCGATGAGCATCAGCTGGCCCAGCCATGAGTGCATGAAGGCCTGGACCTGCGCAAAGCATTCCGGGCTGTAGGCCGCCGCCGCCAGCCACAACGCCAGCAGCAGGCTGCCTGCATAAAGCGCAAGGCCCGTGAGGCGGTGCGAAATGGAAAGCACCGAGGTGATCTGCGGGCGGTAAATGCTTAAATGGGGGGAAATCGGCCGGTCTTGCGCGGAAACAGGCATAGGAAAAACGGACCATCGTTTGGAATGGCCCGTTTATATCCTTCCTCTGACGAGGAATCCAGCTAAATCGCCGTCTTAGCGATTCTGCGCGATTAACTGTGAATGTACTTCGTCCACACCATCTACGCCGCGAGCAATATTAATCGCCCGTTTCGCAACGGTTGTGTTTTCGACGGTGCCGGTCAGGGTCACGTCATTTTTATAGGTATCCACGTCGATTGCCAGGGCGGGCACCGCTTCATCCGCACCCATCTTGGTCTTCACCTTGGCCGTGATGGCGGCGTCTTCGGCAATCTGGCCGGCCGAGCGGTTATCGTTGGGCGAGCAGGCTGCAAGGCTCAGGGCCAGCAGGGCGGGTACGATAAGCAGTTTCTTGGACATAATCTTCTCCTTGAGGTTGAGGTAAACTTAAGGAGAGAATTACGCGTACCGGCGTAAGAAAACGATCCGGGAGCAAGCAGCGGAGAATAAATAATAAGTTATCCGGCCAGCGGCGGGGCGGCCTGCACCTGTAGCGGCACCATGTCGCGCACGGTGACATTGTAGCCGGCATGGCAGGACCACGGGTTCTTTTCCATCTCCTGCACCTGCCGCGTAATGGCCGCCGCGATCTCGGGCGCCTCGGCATTCATCTCCGGGTGCATGGCCAGGAAGGTGGACGCCCGGTCGATCAGCGGCTTCTGCATGGAAGCGGGCTGCGCCGCGATGGCCTCGGCCGCCATGCCCTCGATACGCAGCTTTTCCTGTTCGTCAAACGCCGCCGTCTTGCTGCGGTCCTTGCTGGAAATGGCCATCAGCAGGTCCGACATCATGTAGGTGGCGGTGGTGGCGAATTTGAAGACGTAGCTTTTCTGGTGCGGGTCCATCCTATATTCGCGGTAGGCGGAAAGCCCGAGCAGGATTTCGCTTACCATGGAGCCGTAGCCGAACACGCGCAGGGGTTTTTCCTTCACCCAGTTGGCGATATCGCCCAGCGGGCCCCGGTTCTGCTGCGGCGCCAGCTGTTCCTGCTTCTCCTCTTCCTTGGTTTTTTCCGGGATGAAGAGCGAGGCCAGTTTCACGCCCGCCGAATTGGTACCGTAGGCTACCCCCCACCAGTCGCGCTGCTTGTAGCCGGATGCCAGCATGGAAAGCCCACCCAGCGTATAGGCGGTCAGGGTTACCTGTGCCGGGTAGCGGTAAAGGAACTGCTCAACGTCATCCAGCTTGCCTCGGCGTTTATCATTCAGAATGGTATAGAGCCCGCACTCCTCCGGCAGCTGTGCCGCTTGGTCTTTCAGGAATTCGCCCGTATCCTCCAGCAGCAGGCGCAGCTGGCGGTCTGTTTTCATGCTGCCGTAGCGCACGAGGTTGAGCCCGCCCGCCGTATAGAGCCCGCCGGCGATGGTCTCATAGGCTTTCTGGCCCTTTATGCCGGAGCCCAATAACGTCACGTCACCCAGCAGGTTCAGCCAGCCGGCCCATTTGAGGCTGTTATCCTCCAGCCATTCATTATAGCTGCGAGTGGGGTGATCCCCGGGTTCGGCCTGGATCAGCGGGCGGCCATAGGCGAAGTTCTGGGTCAGCAGCAGGGCCGTTAACTGGCCCTCGTCCTTGAAGCCGCTGACCTGCAGGACATGCCTGCCGCCGGTCTCCGCCGGGACGACCGTCCACCCCTGGAATTCCATTGCCTGCCTGATGGTTGAGAGCTGGGCGCCCCCTGCCTCCGGGGCAGCTGCAACCAGCGCCACCGGGGGGTGGTCATTAGCATAGCGAAAGGTGATCTCCCGCACGGGAGAGCCTTGTGAAAAGGTATAGGTACTCACACTGGCATCATACCGCGAAGCGGGCGGGGTTTAATGTTACAAACAGATGAAGGTTGGTTTTGAAAAATCTCAGAAAAATGGGCCTCCCGACATCAAAATGCAACATTACTGCTTTAGAGTGGTAAGTTAAGGAGTCGTATAAACGGATGGCAAAATACCACTTTGCAGAACCCTCGGTCGTTGACGAAATTGATTTCGTCCGCAACGAGAAAGGCGGCTTGCGCGCCTATCTGCATGCCAACGATAAAATCTCCAAAGAAAAGCTGGGCCAGGTGGTCTGCTGGCTGCGCGACCATGACCTTGAAGGCCTCCCCTTCATTTTCGAGGGCAAGCCCACGCTGGAAGTGCGCGGCAAGGTCAAATCCGAGAAACTGCTTGTCCACAAGCTGAAGGAAGCGGGTTTCGTCTCCGGCGAACCGAAGATTGAAGAAACGCCCGCAGACAAGATGACCTTCATGGACCAGTTCCGCAAACGCTCACTGCAGGCCAGCGGTGTCAGCTACCTGGTGGGCGATTACGGCTTCTTCAACTATGGCATGAAGGAAGCCGACAAGCTCACCATGACCGGTGCGTTCTTCTATTTCCTCGGCACGCTCTCGCTGGTGTTCTACGGCCGCAATGACCAGTCCGACCTGCAGGTGAAGGATTTTGCTAATTCGCTGGAGCACTTCCTCACCAAGGAACGCCTGCAGCCGCCGCCCGGCAGCTGCCTCTACGCGATGACGCAGGACAAAGAGCAGACCACACTTGAGCAGCTGGAAGAATTCTGCAAGCGCTACCCCTCTGAAATTTTCAACACCGTCACGGCGCTGGCGGGTGTGTTCGTGGCAGCATCGGCTTATAAAAACAAGGTCCACTTCAAGCCTGCGGCGCATATGGATGCCCACGCTATCCAGGAAATGCGCCATGAAGGCTGGCTGGATTTTGGCCTGGGTTCAATGACCACGGTATCGGGCCTGCTCGCGACATTCGTCAAAGAAAAGAAGCCCGACCCGGATGACCCACCCGCCAAAGGTATCAACTGGGTGTGGCAGAAAGTGCATGAACACCCGCTTGCCATTGCCGGCGCGGGCTACACCGTTTCCACCATGTTCCACGCGGCCAGTACCTTCAAGGCCTACCGCGAAGCCAAGCGCGTGGGCGACGTCAAGCGCCTCGCATCCGTGCCCAACCGCGCGCTGTTCGTGGGCGCGGCGTTCCTCTCGGAATTCCTGCTCGCCATTTCCTCCAAGGGCCACGGCGACGGCGTGACGTCCGACGACAGCGTGAAGGAAAGCGTCTACGCCATGGCGGCGGAGATGATCACCAAGGAACCGCCGGAAACGCGCGAATGGCATATCCAGCACATGTGCGGCTTCCTGCAGCAGCCCAAGGTGCTGGCAGAAGCGAAGGAAGTAGTGGAAAAACGCCTGCGCGAGCAGGTGGCCATCATGGAGCACAACCCGTGGAACTGCAGCGCTCTCTGCCCAGGTGACCGCGTGCCGCCGCAAATCCCGGTTTCCACCGCCGCATCACAGGTACCCACTTCCACCATGCAGCCTACGGCCGTCATCGCGCACCAGCCTGCTTTGGCCGCGCATCATTCCTAGCTAACCGCGTACCTTTTCGATCTTCCCGTCTTTCAGCTTGAGCACGGGGTAGGAGAACTGCGAGATGAGATAATCATCATGCGTGGCGAAGAGCACCGTGGTGCCCATCTTGTGCAGCGCCTCGAACAGGTACATGAAGCGAAGCGAAAGCTGCAGGTCCAGATTACCGCTGGGCTCATCGGCCAGCAGCACATCGGGCTTGGCGATGACGGAGCGGGCGATGCACACGCGCTGTTTCTGCCCGCCGGAAAGCTCGTCAGGCCGGGTATCGTGGTATTCCTTCAGGCCCACCCACTCCAGCATTTCCTCGGTGCGGGCGCGGATGGTATCCGCCTTCTCGCCGATCACCTTCAGCGGCAAGGCGATGTTTTCGCTCACGCTTAAATGCGACAGCAGCTTGTAGTCCTGCGCTACCATGCCGATGCGGCGGCGCAAAGACGGCAGCCCCTCGCGCGGGAGATCTCTCACCTCGTGGCCGAACATGCGCAAGTTCCCCTGGCGCGGCCGGTGCGTCAGCGCCAGCAACGACAGCAGCGTGGTCTTACCCGCACCGCTAGCACCGGAAAGAAAATGGAAAGAGCCAGGCTGCAGCGTGAGGTTGACGTCCACCAGCACGTCACGCTCGGGGGTATACCCCATTGCCACATTCTCACACGCGATCAAGCCCATATGCTTTATCTTTATACGGTAAATATTTTGTGCTAGGTAACACGGGAACACCCGGTGAAGCAACCATGATCCTCTCCTGCCCGCAATGTAATGCCCGCTTCCTCGTGCCCGATGCCGCCATCGGCACAACCGGGCGCACGGTGAAGTGCGGCAAATGCGCACACCAGTGGTTCTGCGAGCCGCCACCGCTTGTCACACCGGCAGAAGCAGCCCCGCCGCCCGCGCCCGCCGCTGAAGCGGCACAAGCCGAGGCTACTCCCGCCACCCCTGCCACCCCGGATATTGACCGGCTGATGCAGGACGAGACGCCTGCACCGGCCGATACACCCATCGCCCCGAAGCCCATCCCCACCGGCTCCAACCTGCCGGTGCAGAAGCGCCTGTCGCTGCGCCTGCGGCTGGCATGGCTCGCGCTCACCGCCGCAGGGGCCTACGCGGCCATCGTCGCCTTTGTGCCGTCGCTGGTGGGCTTGCCCTCCAGCAAGGAAATCATCTTCACCGATATCCGCCTGCGGCAGATGCCCTCGCCGGAAGCCGGCATGCGCTTCAGCAAGGACAGTGATGTGTTTTCCATCGAGGGGCTGATCGTCAACAACGGCGCCAAGGCCGTGAAACCGCCGGAAGTGCGGGTGGTGCTGGTGGACAAGGACGGCTCTGCAGTACGCGAGTGGCGCGTGCATCACACGCAGCCCAGCATTGCCGCGGGCACTTCCATGTCTTTCGTGGCGCCGGAGCTGGAAACCCCGCGCGGCAGCGGCTACAAGCTGCGGCTGGATTTGGGCAACCGCCTTGAGCTGGCGCTGCGCACGCCGCCGCAAAAATGAGCGCGTCTCCCAAAGTCAGCATTCTCATCAGCGAAAGTGAAATCCGCGCCCGCATCCACACACTGGCGACCGACATCGCCAAGTCGTTGCCGCCGGATATCCTTATTGTCGCGCTGCTCCGCGGCAGCTTTGTTTTCGCGGCGGATCTCTTGCGCGCGCTGCACGCCTCCGGCTCGCGCCCGCAGGTGGATTTCATGACGGTAAGCAGCTACGGCGAAGGCACGGAAAGCTCCGGCACCCTCACCGTGCACAAGGATCTGAGCACCGAAGTAAAGGGCCGTAATATTCTTCTGATCGATGATATTTTAGAATCCGGCCGCACGCTGTTCCACGCCCGCGCCGAGATCGCACGGCGCGGTGCCGCCAACATCCACGTGGCGGTGCTGCTGGAAAAACCCGGTAAGCGGGTGATGGATGTGCAGGCGGATTTCGTGGGCTTTACCATCCCCGATAAATTCGTGGTCGGCTACGGGCTGGACTACGCGAACTATTACCGCGAGCTGCCGTTTATCGGCGTGATTGAGAACCAGGCTTAGCGCCCACGTTCCTGCTCATCACCCTCGAAGAAATCCTGGGGATCGATATCCACCTTGGGCGGCTCGCGGTCTTCGCTCTTATCAATCAAATAGCTGAACTGCCCTGCCAGCGCCCGCAACTCTTGCACCGTCACCGGGCCGCTAAATCCAAGCGCCAATGTATTTACGACTTCTGGTGTATCCTCGTTGCTCCAATGCAAAGCGTAAGCGCCGTTGGCTTCAAGCCGCGTATTAATCTCCTGCGCCGCGAAAGCAAGCAGCCGGTCTGCCAGCGCGGGATTCGTCATGTCCAGTACGCGCAGCAGCTTGGCACGCGGCATGGCTTCCGTGCCCGTATCCTCCCGCTCGGTTTCCAGCGGGGTCCTGTCCATTGCACCGACCCCGGTAATGGCGCCCATATACTGGTCACAGCGCGCAAGCGAGTAGATAGCCTCGTCCGCGGGGTTAAAAAGTATATATTTGAAGGTGAGTAAGGAAGGACCGGATTCTGTCATCACGCAGTCCATGTATTGTGTCGTATCCGGTTCGATCCGCATGCAAAGCTCCAGCGCACGGATATTGTCCTGAACAGTCACGCATCTAACCAACCGGGCATGCGGGAAGCGTCTAAAAGCTCCTCATAGGTCTGCCGCGGGCGCGTGACCGCGTATTCCCTGCCGTTGACCATCACCTCCGCCACCAGCGGCCGGGCATTATACGTAGAGGCCATCACCGCGCCATAGGCACCCGCTGTGCGGAGCACCAGCAGGTCACCGGACGCGGGCAGCGGCAGCTCGCGGCCCTCGGCAAAAATATCGCCCGTTTCACAGACCGGGCCCACCACGTCCACCTTCGTCAGCGCGCCCTTGCTTTCCTTCACCGGCACGATTTCATGATACGCCTCGTAAAGCGTGGGGCGGATGAGATCGTTCATCCCTGCATCCACGATCACAAACGTACGCGCGCCGCTTTTCTTCACGTAGAGCACCTTTGTTACCAGCAGGCCGGCATTGCCCACCAGCATGCGCCCCGGTTCAAAAATAAGCTGCACGTTGAGGCCCTCCACCGCTTTCGCCACCAGCTCCGCATAAGCCGCAGGCAGCGGCGGCTGTTCCTTGCCATACGGCACGCCGAGGCCACCGCCGAAATCCACGCTGTGCACGGGGATGTTTTGTTCACGCAATTGCAGCACGAACTCGCGCACGCGCAAGAAAGCCTGCGCGAAAGGCTCCAGCGAGGTGAGCTGCGAACCGATATGCACGGAAACACCACGCAAATCGATGCCCGGCAGCGAGGCCGCGAGCTTGAATACCGGCAGCGCCTCTTTCATGGCAATGCCGAACTTGGTTTCCTTCTGCCCGGTGGAGATCTTGGCGTGCGTGCCCGCTACCACATCCGGGTTCACGCGGATGGCAACGGCGGCGCGCTTGCCCATGCCCTTTGCTACTTCCGAGAGCAGTTGTAACTCAGGCTCGGACTCCACGTTGAACTGGAAGATCCCGCGCGAGAGGCCGTACGCCATCTCCTCCGCTGTTTTACCCACGCCGGAAAACACGATGTCGTGCGGCTTCACACCTGCCAATTCCGCCAGCATGATCTCGCCCATGGAAACCACGTCCGCACCCGCGCCTGCGCGCGCGAGAGTCGCGATCACGCCGAGATTGCCATTGGCCTTGGTAGCAAAGCAGATCTTGGGTTTGAGCGCCTTGAAGCTGTCCTGGAACACCTTGAAATGCCGCGTCAGCGTGGCAGTGGAATAGCAGTAAAACGGCGTGCCGATTTCCTCGGCGATGCGCGCAATGCTCACCTCCTCCGCGTGATACTGGCCGCCCTTGTACTGGAAGTGATCCACTATTTTGCTTCCTGCGCTTCACGCGCTTTCTTGGCTTCCTCGGCCTCGATTTGCGACGGGCTTTTCAGATTGCCGCGGTGGCCGCAGGCCGTAATGGAAGTAATCAACATCAACACCAGCATGCATTTAAAAACGTCATTGCGAACCGCCTTCGTTAAAACTTCGGCGGTCAAGGCGAAGCGACGTGTCCACCGTAGCTTTAGCGAAGGTGGAAGCAATCCAGATCGCGCAAAAGGAGAGATGCTGGATTGCTTCGTCGGCTTTGCCTCCTCGCAATGACGTTTCATTACAATTGCTCCTTCCACGCCTTCACCTGCGCGCGCACATTTCCGGGCGCGGTGCCACCGAAGCTGGCGCGGCTGTTGACGGAGTTGTCTACGCCCAGCACCGCAAATACCTTGTCCGTGATTTTCGGCTCCACACTCTGCATGTCGGCCAGCGACAGCTTCTCCAGCGCTATACCTTTTTCCGTCGCCAGTTTCACGATGCGCGCCGCCGCGTGGTGTGCCAGGCGGAACGGCATTTTAAGCTCGCGCACCAGCCAGTCCGCGAGGTCCGTGGCCGTGGTATAGCCCTCGCCCGCGGCTTCCCGCAGCGCATGCATATCCGGGTGGAAATCTCCCACCATGCCGGTGGTGGCGTGCAGGCAGAGCAGCAAATTGCCGATGCTGTCGAACACCGGTTCCTTGTCTTCCTGCATGTCCTTGTTGTAGGCAAGCGGCAGGCCCTTGAGCGTTACCAGCAGCGCCTGCAGATTGCCAAACAGGCGGCCGGATTTGCCGCGCACCAGCTCCGCCGCATCGGGGTTGCGCTTCTGCGGCATGATGGAGCTGCCGGTGGAAAACGCATCCGAAAAACGGATGAAGCCCAGCGGCCCGCTCCACAGCACGAACTCTTCCGCGAGGCGCGAAAGATGCACCGAGCAGATTGCCGTCGTGCTTAAAAACTCCAGCGCGTAATCGCGGCTGGCCACGGCGTCCAGCGAGTTGGCCATGGGCCGCGCGAAACCCAAGAGTTCCGCCGTGCGCTCGCGCCTGATGGGAAAAGACGTCCCCGCCAGCGCTGCCGCCCCCAGCGGGCATTCATTCAGGCGGGAACGGCAATCGGCGAAGCGCGCGCGATCCCGCCCGAACATTTCAACATAAGCAAGCAAATGGTGGCCGAGCGTTACCGGCTGCGCCGCCTGCAGATGCGTGAAGCCCGGCATCACCGTGGCCGCAAATTCCTCCGCGCGCGCAAGCAGCACTTTCTGCAACGCCAGCAGCGCCGCATCCACCATGCCAATGGCATCGCGCACGTGCAGGCGGAAGGAGGTTGCCACCTGGTCATTGCGCGAGCGCGCGGTGTGCAGCCGGCCCGCCGCCTCGCCGATAAGTTCCGCCAGGCGCGCCTCGATATTCATGTGAATGTCTTCCAGCGCTTCCCTGAATTCAAACGTGCCACCCTCGATCTCCTGCTGGATCTGCTGCAGGCCGTCGATGATCTTCGCAGCATCGGCGCCGGAAATAATGCCCGTCTCGGCCAGCATGGTGGCGTGCGCGGCACTGCCCGCGATGTCGGCCGCGTAAAGGGCTTTATCAAAGCCGATTGATACGTTAATCTTTGCCATAACATCGGCGGGGCCGGTGGAATACTGGCCGCCCCACATCGGATTGGCTTGGTTAGTTTTGGGCTGTTTGGTCATGCGCTTACATAAGCTTTTTTCCCTCGTCATAGCAAGCGTGCTATTGGCTGCGCCGGTTAACGCCGCGGAACCAAAGCCCGTGCCCATCATAGCCACCCTGCCTGCGAAAACGCTGCCGCCGCTGCTCTGGAAGAACGCCTGCGGCCGCGAACAGGAGCTGGAACCGGCGGAGGCGAAGCTCACCATCGTGCATTTCTGGGCCACGTGGTGCGTGCCCTGCATCAAGGAGCTGCCGCAGCTGGACGCGGTGTATGCCACCTATAAGAGCCGGGGGCTGGAAGTGGTGCCGCTGGCGATGGACGGGGTGGTGATCGAGCGGATCGAGCAGTTCTACAAGCAGCACAAGGTACTCTGGCTTTCCGCCAATTATGACGCTAAAAATGCCTCTTTGAAGGCTGTAAAGGGCCAGAACCTGCCACTTTCCGTGTTTATCAACGCCAAGGGCGAGGAAGTGGGCCGGGCCCAGGGGGTAGTGGACTGGAGCAGCCCGGGGGCCCGGGAATTCATTGAAAACCGCCTCCGCTAGGGTGGATTTTGGCTTGATTTATTTATAATAATTAACTATTGTAACCCCCGCTATTGTCACCTGTTTGCCCTTACGCGTCCCTGAGAGGAGTGCCGGGCTTATTAAACTTGTGACATGATGGCCGGAAGCCACCCTTGTCGGGTGTCTTTCGTGACCGGTAAACGTTTCTATGTTTCTAGATGGAGTTCAGTCTTGGCTATTATCGCCAAGACGCAAGGATGTGCGGCCGCCCTCGTGGTGGCCATGAGCACGGTGCTCGCCAGTGGCTGCAAGAGTGGCCCCAGCGCGGTTCATCACCACCAACACGGTTCGGCCGTACCGGTGGCGATGAACGCCCACGACAAGGGGTGGTACAAGCGTACCACCACCGAGGAGTGGACCCGCGACAAGGGTTACAACAGCAGCCCCGCTCAAGGCGAGGCGTGCCCCCCGGGGGGTGGCGTGGTCATCCCGGTTCAACCCGAACCGCGCCCCACGTACCTGCCCGATGCCCCGCCGAAGAGTGGGCCTGCATTGTTACCGGTGCCAACACCGGTTCCCGTGCCGACCATTCCCAAGCAGGGCAACTGAGTTCGTGAACGGCCGCAAACCTAAGGATTGCAGGCCGCTATAAACAAGGCGCAATGAGTGCGCGGGGGAGTTCTGACCACGGGGTCAGGCTCCCCCAATTTTTTTCTAACTGTCATTCCCCGAGTTTTGCGCAGCAAAATTATAGGGGAATCCATCTATCAACATGGATCGCCCTATAGTTGCTTCGCAACTCGGGCGATGACGAAAACTACCAGCTCAGTTCTTTGAGAACGAAATCCGCCTGCACATCCTGTGCAGCGAGATGTTTGCGCATCTCTTCTTCTGCAATATCGCCCAGCTCCTGTTTCAGGATACCACCGGTGATAAGCGCCGATGGAATGCCCGCGCGCCGCGCGCCCAGCACATCCGTGTGCAGGCCGTCGCCCAGCGCCAGCACGCGCGTGCGGTCTTCAATCCCCAGCACGGCCAGCGCGGTATCATAAATTTCTATGTACGGCTTACCGAAATACGTCACCACACCGCCAAGCTTTTCATACTCGCGCGCGATCACGCCCGCACACGGGTAACGCTCGCCGGTGATCTTCACCACTTCCAGGTCCGGGTTCAGGCAGAGCATGGGCAGCTTGCGTTTTGCACCCGCCTGCAACGCTTCATCCCACGCATCCATGGACTGCGCCTCCGAGCCGAAACCCACGTTGAGAATGAAATCCGCGCGCTTGATATTTTTTGCCACGCCGTAAGGCAGGCCGTGCAGCACGTCCGCGTCGCGCTGCGGGCCGATGAAAAAATACTGCAGGCTGCTGGGCAGGCGCGGATTCTCTATTTCTTCCCAGCCGCCATCCACCGTCCACCAGCCGCCGGCCAGTGCTGCATAGGCCGCCTCGCCGGAAGAAAGCACGCCGTGATAAAGATCAGCCGTCACGCCCAGCTTCTCCAGCACGTCCACCACCTTGCGGTTGCGGCGCGGCGCGTTGGAGAGCAGCACCACGCGCTTGCCCTTTGCCTTCAGCTCCTGCAAGCATTCGCGCGCGCCGGGGTAAAGCTGGGTGCCGTCATGCACGCAGCCCCAGAGATCCATCAGAAAACCGGCGTAATTCGCCGACACTTCTGATAATCCGCTGATGAATTTTGATTCCTTCTGGTTGTCCGGCATGCGCGTTGTGGTTGTGCTTCCCTGCAAATCTTCATCGCATAAAGTTAAGCATTCTTCAAGCGGCGAGACTCTCTCCTGCCAGCACGCGGCGGATCAGCTTCACGGTTTCTCCCTTGCCGTAAAGCTCCACGAAGCTGCCCATGCGCGGCCCCTGCGGCTGGCCGAGCAGCGTTTCATACAGTGCTGAGAACCAACCCTTCATTTCCGGGAACGGATGCTTCTTGCCGATGTCGTAAATGGCGGTCTGGATTTCTTCGGCCTTCGCGTCCTCGGCTGCGCTTTCCAGCCAGGCGGCAAGGTCCGTCAGCGCGGCGCGCTCGGTTTCATTGGGCGCACGGAAGCGCTTCGTGGGCTTCACGAAATCCTGGTAGTAGTTGATGGCGCCCTTCACCAGCTTGTCGAGGAAGGGGTGCGAGCTCGCGGCAAACCCTGGGCGGTAGCGGCTGATGAAACCCCACAGCACTTCCGGTTTTTCCACGCTGGAGACGCTGGCGAGGTTGAGCAGCAGGCTGAAACTCAGGCCCGTCTCCGGCGGCGGCGGGTTGCCGTTGTGGATATAGAACACGGGGTTCTTGAGGCGCGCGGTTTCGTCTTCACCCACAAACTTTTCAAGGAATGTCATGTAATCATCCACCGCGCGGGGGATGACATCAAAGTACAGCCGCTTCGCCTTGCGCGGGCTGAGATACATGTAATAGGCGAGGCTTTCCTCCGGCGCGTAGCGCAGCCATTCCTCAATGCTGATGCCGTTGCCCTTGGACTTGGAAATCTTCTTGCCCTCCGCGTCGAGGAACATCTCATACACATACTGTTCCGGCGGGTTGACGCGCAGCACGCGGCAGATGCCATTGTAAAGCGGCGCACTCGGCTGGTGGTCCTTGCCGTACATTTCATAATCCACCTCCAGCGCCGCCCAGCGCATGGCAAAATCCGGCTTCCACTGCAGTTTGCAATGCCCGCCTGTGACCGGCACGGTGACTTCCTCGCCGCTTTCCTCGCGGTAGGTGATGGTGCCTTTTGCGGCGTCGCGCGCGATGATGGGCGTTTGCAGCACGTGGCCCGTTTTCGGCGAAACCGGCATGAACGGGCTGTAGGTGGCGGCGCGCTCTTCGCCCAGCGTAGGCAGCATCAGCGCCTGCACCTCGTCATAATATTTCAGCACTTCGAGGAGTTTCTTGTCATACACGCCCTTCTTGTACTGCTCCGTGGAGCTGAGGAAGGTGTATTCAAACCCGTAATGATCCAGGAATTTGCAGAGCCGCGCGTTCATATGCGCGCCGTAGCTGGCATGCGTGCCGAACGGGTCCGGAATCGCCGTCAGCGGCTTGCCGAGATGCTCGCGCACCATCTCCGGGTTGGGAACGTTATCCGGGATTTTGCGCAGGCCATCCATATCGTCGGAAATGCAGAACAGCTTGGTGGGAATATCCGACAGGAGCTCAAACGCGCGGCGCACCAGCGTGGTGCGGAACACCTCCATGAACGTGCCGATATGCGGCAGGCCGGAGGGGCCGTAGCCGGTTTCAAACAGCGCGTAACCCTTGGCGGGCGGCGCCGTCTTGAAGCGCTCCACCAGCTTGGCGGCTTCTTCAAACGGCCACGCGCCGGAGGCAAGGGCTTTTGTCAGGTCTAGCTTGGGCATGCCGGGAATGTAGGACGGATGCCAAAAAAGGCAATAGTTTCTTAAGGATTGGGGGATAAAGTTCCCTCCAAATAACCTTAAGGAGGCACCTCATGAAACACTCCCTCACCGCTCTGCTCGCCATCCTCGCCCTCGCCTGCCCCGCTGCAGCTGTGGAAATGAAAGGCGGCAAATGGCAGGTCACCATGAAGAACTCGAACGGCACCAAGGAAGGCACATCCGAGTTCACCATGACGAATTGTATGACCGCCGATGAAGTCAACGCCCAGGGCAACACTTCCGCAGCCGTGCCCGGCGCCAAGAAGAATGAGGATTATGAAACCTCCGGCAAGGACGGCGACTGCACCTACAAGGCCTGGCAGAAGGGCAATGTCTCGCACATGGAAAGCGAGTGCAACGGTGAAAAGAGCGTGACCGACGCCACCAACAACGCGGAGGATTACACGATGAAATCCGTCGTCACCAACAAGGAAGGCTCGATGACGTCTGAAATCAGCGGCAAGCGCGTGGGTGATTGCTAACCCCGTCACCCCGGCGGAAGCCGGGGCCCAGTAAAAACATATACGCGCCGCAGACACGGCGCACTGGATTCCGGCTTTCGCCGGAACGACGGGTTACATTTAGTAATTCACGGCCGCGGGCGGCTCGCCCGGTTTCTTGTCTTTCTTCTTGCCGCGGTGGAAGAACCCAGCCAGCGACATGCGCACGTGGTCGCCCGCGCTGGGGTTTACCTGTGTTACCAGGTGGAACGCATCCGGATTAATGAACACTAGCCGGTTGCCCTTGGGGAACACCACGTTACCCAACCCACGCTCCATGGCAATTTCATCATGATCGCTCATGTGCAGCCATTTCTGCATGTGGAACTTGTAGGCGTTGCCCTCTTTTTTCTTTTGCTGGATAGACTGGTTGCTCGCGTGGTCCAGCACCACCAAGAGGCCGCCCCAGTGCGGGCGCCACTCATTGTTCATGAAAAACACGTACGCACCGGTGTATACGCCTGAGCCGTCATCATGCATAGAAAGCCCGGTATTGGGCGGGTAGAGCCAGCCGGTGACGGAATAATGCTCCCAGCCTGTTCCCTTCTGGCCTACCATGTGCTGCACCTCGGGCACCATTTTGTTGAGGTGCTCGATGAAAATATCAAACGGCGTCTTGCTCGGGTAGACCCAGCCGGTATCGGGCTTGCTGGCGGGGTCTGCATAATAAAACACGTTCTTTTCCGTGCGCAGCGGGAAGCCGTTGCTGATGTCCCACACGCGCTTCACTTTTCCTTGCGTGTTGATGTACTGGAAATCCGTCTGCGACATGAACTCGTGCAATTTGTCGTACGTTTCCTGCGGCAGGAAATCGTCGTAGACGATGAAGTCCGGCGTTTCCATGATCTTGCGCGGCGCGCCGTCGCCCACCGGGCCGGGGTCTGCCATCGCGGGCGGCACAATCTGCGCGGCCTGCGGCTCCTGCGTTTCGTCTTCGGCCGGCGCGCGCCAGGCCGGAAAAATACCTTCATACGCCGCCTTGGAGATGTGGCGGCGCGCAAAATCCACGCCGCTGAACAGCTGGTAGGCCTTCAGGCTGCGCTCCAGGCCCAAACCATATTGATCAAGCTCTGCAGTCACCTCCGGGTCTTCCGAAAGCTCGGTGCCGAGCAGATGGCGCACGCGCGCGTAAGACTGGCGGTTCATTTTCGGCCAGTCGCGGTGGTCGTCGAAATGCGTGCGGCGCTGTTTGCGGTCCCAGTAGTGATACATCACCGGCAGCGGGTGGTGGAAAATATCCCAGCCGTGCGTCCACAACCGCACGGAGAGCGTAATCTCCTCGCCGAAGAAGTAGAGATGCGGGTCATACGGCACTTCCTTGATGATGGCGCCGGGCCCGAACAGCATGCACGCCCCCGCAAACGCGCCGAGCAACGGCGCCGGCGGCGGGTTATCCTTCGGCACCGGCTTGCTGGCCATGGTAAAGATGCCCTCCTTATCGAACTGCTTGGCGACAAGGCGATAGGTGAATTTATGCTTGATCTCGCGCGGCGGCGTGTAGCCCGCCGGGTAGGTGGTGAGCACGGCCTTCGGCCCGGGGCATGCCGCGTGCATTTCGATGAGTTTCTCGTCCCAGCCCTTTTCGAAGCGCATGTGGCTGTCGATCTGCAGGGTGTATTCCTCGCCCTGCCAGAGCTGCTGCACTTTCGCGCGCGCCCAGCACACGCCCATGGATTCCTTTGCATCCACTTCAACCACGCGCACCTGCGCCGGCCGCGGGTACGGGATCACGAAGCAATGCGCATCCTCTTCCTTGATGAACTGCCAGATAATGCCAACCGTGATGCGGTCCGGGTTTGCTGCCGTTTCAAACAGCTCCTTCACCGTGTGCTGGCATTCCGGATCCCTGTATGCGGCGATCTGCACGAAGATGCGGGGTGCCGCGGGCTTCGCCTTTTCCAGCGCCTCCAGGTTCCACACACCCTTCCTTGCAACGTCGGAGATCTCGTTCTTTTCAATGTCCATGCCTGCGAATTCCCAGAGCGACTCTAGCGCGCGTGATGAACCGTGGCCGTAGTTATCGATATTTTCGAGCGCCGCCTCGTCATCCGTGAAATCCAGCGCCAGCAGGTGCCGCACACGCTTGAGCGTGGTTTGCGCGCGCGGGTCCTGCGTGCGCTTGTAATCCGTCGAATTGAGTTTCTGCCCCGTTACCCAGCGGTGGAACGCCACCGTTTCGCCTGCCTGGTAAATTGTATATCCATGCGTCCACAGGCGCGCCGAATACGTCACCTCGTCGCCGTGGAAATAAAGATGCGGGTCCACCGGCACTTCCGTGAACATGGGCGTGCGGCCGAAAAGGCAATTGCCGATCATGAACGGTGCGGGGTACAGCCCC
>CAZUKF010000025.1:0-17011 GCA_964620765.1 uncultured Rickettsiales bacterium
CCTGCGTGGTGGTGCCATCATGTTCTTCGCGCAGGGAGTTCCACAGCATTTCCGGAAGCGATGGCGCGCTAGCGAGCAGTCGCTCAAAGCTCTCGCGCCCCTGCTTCTGCACGAAAGTGTCCGGGTCTTCACCGCGCGGCAGCAGCGCGAAGCGCAGGCCAAACCCGGCTTTCAGCAGCGGCAGCGCAATCTCCGCCGCGCGTTTCGCCGCGCGCTGGCCTGCTGCATCACCATCTAAACACAAAGTCGGTTCCGGCGCGTAGGTCCACAGGCGCTGCAAATGCTCCGGCGTTACCGCCGTGCCGAGCGTGGCCACCGTGTAAGGCAGGCCCGCCTGCACCATGGAGATCGCGTCCATGTAGCCTTCAACGATGACAATCTCCTGCCGCTCGCGCGCGAACTTGCCTGCCTGGTCAAGGTTGAACAGCACTTCGCCTTTTTTGAAAACCGGCGTCTCCGGCGAGTTTAAATATTTCGGCGCGGTGCTGGTAGCAGCGCCGAGCAGGCGGCCGCCAAAGGCAATCACCTGCCCGCGGGAATTGCGGATGGGAAACATCACCCGGCCGCGGAAGCGGTCATACGTCGTGCCGTTATCCGGCTTGATCAGCAGCCCACCCTCGATGCCTAGAGCCTCCGTGTAGCCCAGCGAGAGCAGGTGCTTTTTCAAGCCGTCGCGGCTGTCGGCAGCATAGCCGAGACGGAAGTGGCGCTGCGTGGCCTGGCTCAGGCCGCGGCGGTCAAGATAGTCGCGCACATGCAGCTGGCTGTCGGCGGTCAGCGTCTGCTCAAACCAGCTTGCCGCCGCTTCCATCGCGTCGAGCAATGTTTTCTGCTCTTCGGCGCGCGCCTGTGCCTCCGGGCTTTTCTCCGGCACGGGAATGCCGGCCTCCCGCGCGAGCTTCTCCACCGCTTCAGGGTAGGTGAGGCGGTCAAAGCGTTTGATGAATTCAATCACGTCGCCGTGCGCGCTGCAGCCGAAGCAATGGTAAAAACCTTTTTCGTTATTCACCGTGAAGGACGGCGTCTTCTCACCGTGAAACGGGCAGAGCCCCGTGTATTCTCGGCCGTGCTTCTTCAACGCCATGCGCTTGCCGATCACCTCGGAAAGCAGGAAGGCGGTTTTCAGTCGCTCCATGAAATAAGGTGGATAGGCCATCTTGGAATGTGTCCACGTTTATGCTATGTATTAGTACCATGGGTTCTTTTAAACCAGCAAAAGCTTATTATCTGCTTCTGCGGAACAGGGAAGTTCCCCTCATCATCAAGAAAATGCGCAGCGCCCGCAGCATGACGATCCGCTGGCGGCCCGTGCAAGCGAACGTGCTTCTCACCCTTCCTTATTACGTTTCCGTCCAGCAGGGGCTGGCCTTTGCGCGTGAGCGCCGCGAGTGGCTGGCGCAATGCGTGGAGGAGCACGGCGAGCCGAAAAAGCTGGCGCCGGGCACGCGGCTGACGGTGCTGGGCAAGGCCTACGAGCTGCGCCACGCGCCGGGCAGTCGCGGCGTGGTGCAGGAAGAGAAGGGCACACTCATGGTAAGTGGCGAGGCCGAGTTCTTCGCGCGCCGATTGAGCGACTGGCTGAAAGTGCGTGCCAAGGCCGAGATTGAAATCATGGCGCGTGAATACGCCCGCCGGATTGACCGCCGCGTCAAGCGCGTCAGCGTACGCGACACCACTACGCGCTGGGGCAGCTGCGCCGAGGACGGCGCGCTTTCATTTTCATGGCGGCTGATCTTCGCGCCGCGCGAGGTGATGGATTACGTGGTGGCGCACGAGGTGGCGCACCTGGCGGAGATGAACCACAGCCCGGATTTCTGGCGGCTGGTGGAGCGGCTCTGCCCGCATCATGAAACGGCGCGGGCGTGGCTCAACCAGCACGGCCAGACGCTGTACGTCTACTCTTGAAATAATTTCTTCCAGAACTGCTGGCCGAGCTCGAAATCCTGCGCTTCCGGCACGCGCGGCCCCACCGGGCGGCCGCCGGGCAGGGTGGTGGTTTCACGCCCGTCCTGCCACGGCAGCTGCTGGCCTTCATAGGCAAACGCGGATGGCAGCGAGCGGGCGGGCACGTCGGCCAGCGCTACTTTCATGAACTCGCGCCAGATCGGTGCGGGCAGCGTGCCACCGGTGACCTTTTTCATCGCCGTATTATCATCATTCCCCACCCACACGCCCGCCACGAGGTCCGGCGTATAGCCGATGAACCACGCGTCGCGGTAATCTGAAGTCGTGCCGGTCTTGCCCGCGGCGGGGCGGCCGATGGAAGCGCCGCGGCCCGTGCCGGAGCCAATCACCTCCATGAGCATGGAGTTCATCATCCCCACCACGCTCTGGTTCAGCACCTGCCCGCGCACTTGCGGCTCGCGTTTATAAATCTCGCGGCCCTGGGCGGTATGGATGGCGATAATGCCGTACGGTTTCACGATGGCGCCGTTTGAGGCAAGATGCGCGTAAGCGCTTGTCAGCTCCAGCAGCGTCAACTCCGTGCTGCCCAGCGCGATGGAAGGCACGGCGAGAATATCCGAGGTCACGCCGAGCCGCTTGGCCATGCCCACCACGTTGTCCAGCCCCACCGACATCGCCACCTGCACCGCCACCGTGTTGATGGATTGCGCCACCGCTTCCACCATCGGCATGTCGCCCAAATATTCGCCCTTGTAATTGCGCGGGCTCCACGTGCCACCCACGATATCCAGCGTTATCGGCTGGTCGGTGACAAAGCTGGAGGGCGTGAAACCGTTTTCCAGCCCGGCGAGATACACGAAAAGCTTGAACGAGGAGCCGGGCTGACGGTGCGCCTGCACGGCGCGGTTATACGGGCTCTTGGAATAATCGCGCCCGCCGATCAGCGCACGCACCGCGCCGTCGGGCTGCATGGCAATCAGCGCCGCCTGCGAGGCGTGCATCTTCTCGCCCTCCTTGTCCATCACCGCTTTAATCGCCGCTTCGCCCGCGTGCTGCAGCGGCAGCTTCAGCGTGGCGGTGACCACCAGGTCTTCCTGTACGTTGCCCACGTAATCGGGCAGCTGGTCGATCAGCCAGTCGCCGAAATAGAGGCTGGATTCGGCAAGGTTTTTCGCCGTGCGCGTCATCGTCTGCGCCAGCGCTTCCTTGGCGGCCACGGCCTCCTTTTCCTTCAGGTATCCTGCATTCACCATGTTCAGCAGCACCTGCTCGGCGCGCTTCGTGGCCAGCTCGGGGTTGGCGGTGGGCGAGAACTTGGAAGGCGCTTTCAGCAGCCCGGCGAGGATGGCCGATTCGCTGAGCGTCAGCTCGCGGGCGGATTTGTCGAAATAGCGCTTCGCCGCCGCATCCACCCCGTAATTGCCCGCGCCAAGGTAAACGCGGTTGAGGTAAATAGCCATGATCTGTTCCTTGGTGAAGCGGCTTTCCAGCGAGAAGGCGAGAAACACTTCACGGAATTTGCGCATCAGCGTGCGCTCCGGCGTGAGGAACACATTCTTGGCTACCTGCTGCGTAATGGTGGAGCCGCCCTGCACTGCCTTGCCGGCCTTCATGTTCGCCACCATGGCGCGGGCGATGCCCACCGGGTCGATGCCGAAATGGTGGAAGAAATTGCGGTCTTCCGTGGCCAGCACGGTGTCTATCAGCGCCTGCGGGAATTCCTCGTATTCCAGGAAGTCGCCGTAGATATCGCCGTAGGAGCCCACCACCTGCCCCTCTTCGGATTTGATCAGCACGCTTGGCGCCTTCTTGGCGGTGTTGAGATCTTCGATGCTCGGCTGGCTCAGGAAGAACCACACCACGAACATCAGCAGCACGAAGCCCACCGGCAGTATCATCCGCCGGATGATGCGCTTGATCTCGCGCCACATGAAGGCGATGCGCCCGCTAATACCCTGCTTTTTCGGTTTTTTCGGCTTGTAGTTGCGCGGTTCGCGCGGGCCGCCGGAATCCAGTACAGGCGCTTTAGCCATTTTCTTTTCCTTGTAATTTCATCCCGAACTTGTTTCGGGATCCACCGTGCAACAAGCGGAATATCTCGTGGATGGTAAGTGGATGCTGAAACAAGTTCAGCATGACAAATATCCTAGCCATTTTCTTTTCCCGTTACATAAAGCAGTTTGCGCACGGCCAGCTGCGCGAGATCATCGCGGCTGGCGCCGGGCGCGCCGACGATGGAAACCTCGCGGCCGGTTCCAGGGTCAATCGCGGTTACTTTCACGCTGCCGCCCACCGTAATAAATTCCACGATATATCCTTCATGTTCGGGCATCAGGCGGCCTCGTCGCCTTCGGAGCGCACCTGCTTGAGTTTCTCCACCTTCAACCGCTTGATCTGCGTGGCACTGCGGTCCACCACCGTGAAGCGGAAGCCGTGCAGGTCAAAATGCTGGTTGCGCGCAGGGATCAGCCGCGCATCGTGGATCACCAGCCCGGCGATGGTGGAGGCGTGCTCGTCCGGCAGGTTCCAGTCCAGCTCGCGGTTGATATCGCGTATCGTCACATCACCGGCGACAAAATACACACCCTCGGACGCGCGCTGGATATCGCCCATGCTGCGCTCGTCATGTTCGTCTTCAATCTCGCCGACAATTTCTTCAATAATGTCTTCCAGCGTGACGATGCCGAGCAGCGCGCCGTATTCGTCCACCACCACGGCAAAATGCTGGCGGCGCGCGCGGAAGGCGATCAGCTGGTCGCGCAGTGTCGTTGTCTCGGGGATAAACCACGGCCGGTGCGCAATGCCCAGTATTGTGGCGTTGTCGATTTTGCCACCACTGGAGCCTATCGTGCGGATCAGGTCTTTCGCGTGCAGCACGCCCACGATGTTGTCCGGGTTGCCCTTCCACAGCGGGATACGGCTGTGCAACATGGAAACCGTCTGCTCCACGATCTGCTCCGGCTCCAGATCAGCGCTCAGCATGTCCACCTGCTTGCGGTGCACCATGATGTCGCGCACTTCGATGTCATTAAGGTCAAGGATGCTGCCCAGCATGTCGCGGTCCTGCTTCACCATCTGCCCTTCGCGGTGATGCAGCTCGATGGTGCCGCGCACCACGTCCGTCGCCGAAACCAGCGTGTCCGCGCGCGTGATATCCACGCCGAAACAGCGCAGCAGGAAGCGGATGAAAATCTGGATCATGTGCGTCACGGGGTAGAGCAGCTTCACGATCAGGTTCAGCGCGGGAGAGAGCGAAAGCGCCACGCGCTCGGCGTTCTGGATGGCGTAGGTCTTGGGCAGGATCTCGCTGAAAATAACCACCAGCAGCGTCATGATCAGCGTGGCGATCAGCAGGCCCTCGCCGCCGTCTCCGAACAGCTGGATGGAAAGCGCGGTGGCAATCGCCGAGGCCGCGATGTTGACCACGTTGTTGCCCAGCAGCACCGCGCCGATGAGCGATTCCTTGCGTTTGCGCAAATGGCTGACGATGTTGGCGCGGCGGTTGCCGTCTTTCACCAGCTGGTAAATACGCGCGCGGGAGACGGCGGTGAGCGAAGTTTCCGCCGCCGAGAAAAACGCCGAGATCAGCAGGAAAAGCAGGATAAGCAGGGCGTTGATTATCACTTCGCTATCCGACACGACGACTTCCGGGTTCATACAAAGTCCCGTCTCATTATGAAATCATCCATCACGAAGCCGCCGCCGATATCCGTAAGTTTTGTGCCGGTAATAGAAAACCCGCTGCGGAAATAAAAGTTCAGCGCCCGCCAGTTGTGCGTATTCACATGCAGGCTGAGCGCGCGCGGCGAATAATGTGCGATGATCTTGTCCAGCAGCGCAGCACCTAGCCCCGTACGCTGGCTGGAACTCGCCACGTAAAGCTTGTGCAGAAACAGCTGGCCGGGCGCGGTTTCTTCCACCGAGGCGTAGCCCAGCAGTGTGCCGCCCTCTTCCACCAGCGTGAAGCGGTGGTTTTTTTCCACCTGCTCTTGCAGGCTGGCCTGCGAGTACATCAGCTTAAGCATGTACTCCGTCTGCTCGGCGGTAATGATGTAGCCGGTGTA
Organism: uncultured Rickettsiales bacterium; assembly: GCA_964620765.1. Lineage (GTDB taxonomy): Bacteria > Pseudomonadota > Alphaproteobacteria > Rickettsiales > SXRF01 > CAZUKF01. The sequence continues at coordinate 5,970 of CAZUKF010000025.1, forward strand.
ATCCTTTTCCCAGATTTTGCGCGCAAGCTTTTCCACGGCCGGGATGTCCGCTTCGGACATCGGCCGGAAGGTGAGGTGCGTTTGCGTGAGGGCGTGTGCGTGAGCCATGTTAGGCGGGCTATATTAAGACAGGCTGCACGCTGCTGCAACTGCCTGCCGGACGGCGGCAGAATCCGTGTCCGTATTCACGAAGGCGCGGCCGATTCCGCGCGTCAGGACAAAGGTTAACTTGCCGCCGCGGGCTTTCTTGTCGCGACTGAAATGGTCCATCAGCGCGTCCAGCTCCCATTGGTTGCGGATATCCAGCGGCGAGGCGGGCAGGCCCGCTTCCTTCCAGTGCGCCTTCACCCGGGCCAGTTCGGCGGCGTCGCAAAGGCCAAGTTTCACTGATAATTCAAATGCCATAACCATGCCGATCGCCACCGCCTCTCCGTGCAGGAGCGTATCCGAATAACCGGTTTCGGCTTCCAGGGCGTGCGCAAAGGTATGGCCGAAATTAAGCAATGCCCGGGCGCCCGATTCGCGCTCGTCACTAGCCACGATGGCGGCCTTGGCGCGGCAGCTTTCCGCCACGGCATGCGTCAGCGCGGCCGCGTTCCCGGCCAGCAGCGCGTGTCCATTCTTTTCCAGCCAGCCGAAAAACCCGGCATCGTTAATGAGACCATATTTCACGATTTCGGCATAACCGGCTCGCATCTCCCGCTTGGGCAGGGTGGTAAGGGTGGAGATATCGGCAAGCACCAGAAGCGGCTGGTGGAAGCTGCCGATCAGGTTTTTTCCATGCCGTGAATTAACAGCAGTCTTGCCGCCCACGGCGCTGTCCACCTGCGCCAGCAGCGTGGTGGGAATCTGCACAAAATCGATCCCGCGCAGGGCAATACTGGCGGCAAAGCCGGTGATGTCGCCGATCACCCCGCCGCCCAGCGCGATGAGCAGGCTGCCGCGGTCCGGTTTCTGCTCCAGGATGGTTTCAATCAGCCCTTCCAGCTGGGCAAAGCTCTTGGTCTGCTCGCCGGCGGGTAGCACCACGGGCCGGGCGGAAATATCTTTTTCTTCCAGCGAGTTGGTCAGGCGGTGCAGGTAGAGCCGCGCCACCTGCTCATCGGTGACGATGATCACCGGCTTTGTCTTTACCAGCGGCGCGATGTACTCGCCCGCGGATGCCAGCAGCCGCTCGCCGATGGCAATATCATAACCGCGGCTTCCCAGTTCTACGCGCACGGTTTTAGGCATTTTTTTTCTGCCATTCTTCCAGCGCGCGGGCCAGCGAGTTCACCACCGCTTCATGCGAGCCGAGGTTACTGTCCACGACGATATCGGCCTTGGCGTAAACCGGGTAGCGGTCGGTCATCAGCCGCTCCAATATCTCGCGCTTGTCGCCGGATTTGAGCAGCGGCCGGGTGTTGCGGCGGGAAACGCGCTCCACCAGCACATCCAGCTCCGCCTTCAGCCACACCGAGACCCCGTGCTCGGCCACGGCATCGCGCACGGCGGGGTTGATGAAGGCGCCGCCGCCGGTGGCGAGCACGGCCGGCTCGCTGGTCAGCAGGCGTAAGAGCACGCGCTGTTCTAGGTCACGGAACACGACCTCGCCGTAAATTTCAAAAATATCGGAGATGCTGCAGCCCGCCGCCTCGACGATTTCATTGTCCGAGTCGATGAAGGGCAGGTCCAAGAGGGCGGCGAGGCGCTTGCCGATCGTGGTCTTGCCCGCGCCCATTAAACCCACCAGTACCAGTGGTTTTTCCAGCTTCACGGCTGGTTTCTTGCTTTTCTTTACGTTTGAGGGCATAACGAACCGTATGAGGAACCGCCTGAAAATGCAACATCGCCGTCGGACGCGTCTGATCCTGGGTGCTCTTTTCGCATCTATTTTCATCGGGGGATTCGTGTTTTTGCTGCAAAAAGACGTGCCCGCGCCGGGCCAACCCATTGAAAAGCAGCTTGATGCTGCCGCACTTCTGAAGAAATAACATGGCCTTACAGGATCAGCTCATCGAGCAGTTCCTGGAAATGATGCGTGCCGAGCGAAACGCTTCTGCCAATACCGTGGCGGCGTATGAGCGCGACCTGGTGGGCTTCCGGGAATTCCTTAAAACCAAAAAAAACACGCTGCTGCGCGTAAAAAAAGAAGGCATCGAGGAATATGCTGGTACGCTGAAGGGACAGGGCATGGCCGCACCCAGCATCGCCCGCAAGCTTTCCGCCGCCCGCCAGTTTTTCCGCTTCCTCTACACCGAGAAGCACCGCGGCGATGATCCCGCCGCCACGCTCGATTCACCCCGGCTCGGCCGGCGCCTGCCCAAAACATTGCAGGCGGGCGGCATGGTGAAGCTCATCGAGCAGGCCCGCGCCGATACTTCGCCCAAGGGCCTGCGCACGCTGGCCATGCTGGAGCTGGCCTACGGCTCAGGCCTGCGCGTCTCCGAGCTGGTGTCGCTGAAACTCGGCTCCGTGCAGGTGCGCGCCGACCACACCGTGGCGGAATTCCTCATCGTCTCGGGCAAGGGCGGCAAGGAGCGCATGGTGCCGGTGGGTTCCTCCGCCCGCGCGGCGCTGAAAGAATATCTCGGCATGCGTAAGGTTTTTCTGCCGGAGAACAAATCTTCCATCTGGCTTTTCCCGTATGCGCGGGCGAAGGGCTATATTACCCGCCAGCAATTCGGTGTATGGCTGAAGGAGCTGGCGCTGCAAAGCGGGCTGGACCCGGAGGAAGTCTCGCCGCACACGCTGCGGCATTCCTTCGCGTCGCATTTACTGGAAGGCGGCGCGGATTTGCGCGTCATACAGGAACTGCTCGGGCATTCGGACATTGCCACCACGCAGATTTACACGCACGTGGCGGGCGCACATCTGAAAAAACTGGTGGAAGAAAAACACCCGCTGAGTAAAAAAAGATAAGGAGGATTATTATGGCGCTGAATAAATCATCCGGGATCGGCCTCTCCCTGCTGGTGGTTGTGCTGATCGTCGGCGCGGTCTTCATGTTCGGCGGCAGCAAAAAACCGGCGAAGGATCTTACCCGCCCCGCGCTTTCCGCCTGCAAGGGGTTTATTGAAAAATACATGAGCGGTGCGGAGTTTCCTGCGCAAAGCCCGTCGCTCACGGAAGAAACGCCGGGTATTTACAGCATCGCAATTGCCGTAAAGGTGCCGGACCGGGATTTCACCGCTAAATGCATCATGCGCTATGAAGACCCGGGCTGGAAGCTCATCAGCCTGAAAGAGTAAGGTCGTCAGGTAATCCCGTTGCCCTTGTTCCGGTCAACCGTATCAGGTTCCACCGCCTCTGCCGGGCCGAGAATTTTCGCCAGCGCATCCTGCACGCTTTCCTGATCGGCGGTGCGGTAAACCAGCAAGATGGTTTGCATGCTTTCTCCGCTGCCCTTGTTCTGCGGGCGCCGGTATGCATGTTCATTGATTTCGGGCAGGCCTTCCTTTAGATGTGCCTCCGCCGCGATCTCGCCGATGAGATTGTGCGCCGCTTCATCTGTTTGATGCTTCCCTTCGCCCAGCGCCCGGTAGTTGATGCGCAGCGCCTGCAGATCAACATCCTTTTCCTGGTGGGTGCTGATGACAAAATCAATATGCACGTCGCGGGTAAGTCTGCCCGGCCAGCGGTAGTTATGTTCGCCCAAATGCGCAGGCGCGTTCCCTGCTTTCAGGGCGGCGATGAAGTCTTCTCGTTTCAGGGGCTCCATATCCCTATTTTTAACCAGAAGAATTAAAATTGCCTATCCGGCTGTTTCTCCTGCAAAAAGAAAGGCGGCGCTCCCCACGCCGCCTTTCCGCTCTCTTCCCTGAGCAACTCTTAGCTGCAGCCGCTTGTTGAGCCGCAGGTATCGCATTTCAGGCAGGTGCCGTTGCGGATCATGGTGAAGTTGCCGCATTCGCCGCACGCCTCGCCCGCATAGCCCTTGGCCTTGGCCTGGCGGATCTTCTCGGAGAGCGGGTCGGCCTGCGCCACCGTGGCTACGCGTGCAGCCTTGGTTTTATGCAGGTGTTCCTCCACCTCCTCTTCTTCCTCATCCACCTCGATCGCCAGCGCACCATGTGTTAAGTGCGCCTGCGTGCCGCCGCCGGGGGCGTTCGCCACCACCACGGGCGCGTTCGGGCTGTTGTGATTGGAAACCACGTAGAGCTTGCTCCTCACATAACCGCTGGAAGCGGTGGTGGGGAACAAATTCGGCAGCTCCGGTTCGGCGTCCATCTTCTTGGTGGAATCACCTTCGCCGCGGCCCACCGTATCGGCGCGCAGATCACCCACATCCACGTGGGAGAGGTCATGCCTGCCGAGATAGGAGATGGCCAGTTCGCGGAAGATGTAATCAAGAATCGAGGTCGACATCTTGATCGCCTCGTTGCCTTCCACCATGCCGTTGGGCTCGAAGCGGGTGAAGGTGAACGCATCGACGAACTCTTCCAGCGGCACGCCGTATTGCAGGCCGATGGAAACCGCGATGGCGAAGTTGTTCATCAAAGAACGGAACGCCGCACCTTCCTTGTGCATGTCGACGAAGATCTCGCCCACTGCGCCGTCGGTGTATTCGCCGGTGCGCAGGTACACCTTGTGCCCGCCCACCATGGCTTTCTGCGTGTAGCCCTTGCGCCGCTCCGGCAGCTTGCGCCGCTCGTTGCGCTGGATGATGCGCTCTACCAGCCGTTCCGCCACCACGTTGGGCTGGCGCGCGGCCTTGAAGGCTTCCTGCCTCTTTGCCTCGTCGTCCTCGTCCTCCAAATCGTGCTCGATCTCGGCGGCGACAGCGGCGTTCAGCGGCTGGCTGAGCTTGGAGCCGTCGCGGTACAGCGCGTTGGCTTTCAGGCAGAGCTTCCAGCTGAGCAAATAGGCTTCTTTGCACTCCTCCACCGTGGCGGAGTTGGGCATATTGATGGTCTTGGAGATGGCGCCCGAGATATAAGGCTGCACCGCCGCCATCATGTGGATGTGGCTTTCCGCCGAAAGATAGCGTTTGCCCTTCTTGCCGCACGGGTTGGCGCAGTCGAAGATGGGCAGGTGCTCGTCCTTCAGGTGCGGCGCGCCTTCCAGCGTCATCGTGCCGCAGACATGCTCGTTGGCCACTTCGATCTCGGTCTTGCTGAAACCGAGCGCCGCTAGCATATCAAAGCTCATGTCGTTGAGCTGCGCATCGGTCAGCCCGAGTTTCGTCTTGCAGAATTCCTCGCCGAACACCCACTTGTTGAAAGCGAATTTCAGCTCGAAAGCACCGGCGAGGCCTTTCTCCAGCTTTTCCAGCGCGCCTGCGTCAAAGCCCTTCGCCTTCAGCGCTTCGTGGCTGATGGCGTTGCAGCTCTTCAGCGTGCCGCGGCCGACCGCATAGTCGTTAATGTCGGCGATCTGCTTTTCGGTGTAGCCCAGCACTTTCAGCGCCGCCGGCACCTGCTGGTTGATGATCTTGAAATAGCCGCCGCCCGCCAGCTTCTTGAACTTCACCAGCGCGAAATCGGGTTCGATACCGGTGGTGTCGCAATCCATGACGAGGCCGATCGTGCCGGTGGGCGCGATGCAGGTGGATTGCGCGTTGCGGTAGCCATATTCCTCGCCCCACATCAGCGCGGTGTCCCACGCTTTCTTGGCGGCTTTCGTCAGCGCGCGGTCCGGGCAGTTTTCAAGGTCCAGCGGCACCGGGTTGATGGAAAGCGCTTCATAGCCTTCCGCTTCACCCACCGCGGCGCGGCGGTGGTTGCGCATCACGCGCAGCATGTGCTCCTTGTTTTTCTCATAGCCCTCGAACGGCCCCAGCTCCTTCGCCATTTCGGCGGAGGTAGCGTAGGAAACACCGGTCATGATGGCGGAGATCGCACCGGCCACGGCGCGGCCTTCCTTGCTGTCGTAAGGAAGGCCCGAGGCCATCAGCAACCCGCCGATATTGGCGTAGCCTAAGCCCAGCGTGCGGAACTCGTAAGACAGGCGCGCGATTTCCTTGGAGGGGAACTGTGCCATCAGCACCGAGATTTCCAGCACCACCGTCCACAACCGTACGGCATATTCATACGCCTTGATGTCAAAGCTGCCGTTTTCCTTGCGGAAGGTGAGCAGGTTCAGCGAGGCGAGGTTGCACGCCGTATCGTCAAGGAACATGTATTCCGAGCACGGGTTGGAGGCGTTGATTGCACCGCTCTCGGGGCAGGTGTGCCACTCGTTGATGGTGGTATCGTACTGCAGGCCCGGGTCGGCGCAGGCCCACGCGGCGTAGGCAATCTTGTCCCACAGCTCGTTGGCCTTCACTTTCTTGTGCACCTTGCCGTCCGTGCGGCGGTAGATGGTCCAGTCCTCGTCCTTGTCCACCGCGTTCAGGAACTCATTCGTCACGCGCACGGAGTTGTTGGAGTTCTGGCCGGAGACGGTGAGATACGCTTCGGAATCCCAATCCGTGTCGTATTCCGGGAAGGCGATCTGCTTGAAACCTTGCTTGGCAAACTGGATCACGCGCTGGATGTAATTTTCCGGCACGCAGAAGCGGCGCGCTTCCTTGATCGCGGTCTTCAGCGTCGGGTTATCCGCCGGGTTGAAGCGCGAGGCGGTGGAGCCCACCTGGCACGCTTCCATGATCTTAGTCAGGTGAATGCGGCAGAGCTTGGAGCCGGTGACGAGTGCCGCCACCTTCTGCTCTTCCAGCACTTTCCAATCAATGAATTCCTCAATATCGGGGTGGTCGATATTCACCACCACCATCTTGGCGGCGCGGCGGGTGGTGCCGCCGGACTTGATGGCGCCCGCGGCGCGGTCACCAATCTTCAGGAAGCTCATCAGGCCGGAGCTGCGGCCGCCGCCGGAGAGGCGTTCGCCCGCGCCGCGCAGCGCCGAGAAATTGCTGCCGGTGCCGGAGCCGTATTTGAACAGGCGCGCCTCGCGTTCCCACAGATTCATGATGCCGCCTTCGTTTACGAGGTCATCGCTCACGCTCTGGATAAAGCAGGCATGCGGTTGCGGCCGCTCATACGCGCTCTTGGATTTTGAGAGCTTGCCGGTTTCCGGGTCCACATAGAAATGCCCCTGGCTCGGGCCGTCAATGCCGTAGGCCCAGTGCAGGCCGGTGTTGAACCATTGCGGCGAATTCGGCGCGGCCATCTGCATGGCGAGCATGTAGCGCATTTCATCAAAGAAGGCGCTCGCGTCTTCCTCGGTATCGAAATAGCCGCCCTTCCAGCCCCAATACGTCCACGCGCCGGCGAGGCGGTCGAACACTTGTGTTGAAGAGGTTTCACCGCCGTAGCGCTTTTCGGGCTCTAAGCTTTCTAACTTATCTTCGTTGGGCACGCTGCGCCACAGCCAGGAGGGAACGGTTTCCTCCTCGACGCGCGCGAGCTTCGCGGCGATGCCGGCTTTGCGGAAATATTTCTGCGCCAGCACGTCGCTGGCAACCTGCGACCACTGTTCCGGCACTTCCACGCCCTTGCATTCGAACACGATAGAGCCGTCCGGGTTTTTCATGACCACGTCGACCTTCTTGAACGTAATGCGGTCGTAGACGTTCTCGCCGAATTTGGTGAAATGGCGTTCGATGCGCATAATTTTGGGCTCCCCGTGTTATAATATAGTATTGTTTTGAGTGATGAGAAAGAACCGCGGCTTCCACCTACCGCGTGCAACAATCCCCCCTCAGCACTTCACTTAAAAGGATCATACCACAACCGATCCTGATTACCACCATATCTTGTGGGTGCATTGCAGCAGGCCACCATATCCTGTGAAATTAAACATTATGAAAAACGGGGATAAGATAGCTAACTCACTCGATAAATTCACGAAGCTTTGTGCGCATAGCTGTGCGCTGTTTTGTGCATAGTAATTTTTCGGTAACGGAATAAATCCGCTGTTTAGGAATTATGGCCCGCTATCTTTCGGCACCAACCCGCGCGACTGGCGTGAGCGCGCCGGCGGCTTGCCTTTAGGTTTGTCGTCGTCATCCGGATCAAATTCGGGGCCGGTCAGCCATGCGTGGAGCTGGTCGAGATCAGTATCGGTCAATTCCCGTTTCCTGACTTCTCCCAGCGGGTGATCATTCGCTATATCTAAGTTGGCCCCATCGTGGGCTATAGCGGAAGTTATCACGTATTTATAATTATTCGGGTGGCCTACCCCGTGCTCCACCAGTATTCCGTAAGCGGCAAGCGTGGGGCGGTGCAGCCGGCCTGTTGCTTGTACACGCGTCATCAGCACGCCGAGCAATATATCTGCGGCCTGGCCCAGATCGCCTGCGGCGGCAAAAAGATAGGCGGCGTGCATATGCTCCCGTGCCGGGTATTCTCCTTCAAGCTGCAACAGCGCCAGGCGTTCTTCGGCGCGTTGCGCCCAGCGGCGCGTATCGGCGCGCTGTTCAATCTGCGGCCTGTTTCCCTGCAATGAAAAATCACCCATGGCCAGCGCGGTAACAACACCAACTTCCACCAGCGTTTGTGGTATTTCTCCTGCCGATGTCCTTGCCGCCTGTTCATACATGAATTCCGCCTGCGCCGGGTTGTGATCCAGCTGCGCGCGGATTGCCTCAGGAGTAGTGAGGATGTTTTGCGTAGGCATGGGCAAAATCTACTCAATTCCTTAAATTTCGGCAACTCCTTTGCGCTTTCCTGTGCCGTATAACGGCTTTATAATAAGCGCATGGCCATAGACATAAATCCGCAGGGCTTAAGGCCCACGCGGCAGGGCGAATTCCGTTCCCGCCGCACCGAAGCCGCCGCTTCGCGTGATGACTTCGCTCCGCCGAAGGAGCGCGCGCACGTTAATTTCATCCCCGCGCCGGAATCGCTCGCCACGCTTATCGAAAGCGCCATTGCTGCCCTGCGCAAGGGCGTGTACTGGGACCGCGGCACCATCCTGAACCTCCTCGTCTGATTCCATGACCAAAAAAGTCCTCCACGTCGGCTGCGGCCCGAAGCGTGAGGACGCGCTGATGCCCGCGCTTCGCGGCCCGGACTGGCAGGAAGTGCGGCTGGACCTGAACCCGGATGTGCAGCCTGACATGGTGGCCGATATCCGCGACATGCAGCCGGTGCAGGACGCCAGCATGGATGCCGTGTGGTCTTCCCATAATATCGAGCATCTCTACCCGCATGACGTGCCCCGCGCGCTGTCGGAGTTTTACCGCGTGCTGAAAGAGGGCGGCATCCTGGTGCTGGCGCTGCCGGACATGCAGCGCGTGGCGGCGTTCGTGGCAGCCGGCATGCTGGAGGAGCCGCTTTACAACTCGCCCGCCGGGCCGATTTCCGCCATCGACATGATGTACGGTTTCCGCCCCAGCATGGCGGCAGGCAATTTGTTCATGGCGCATAAAACCGCCTTCACCGCCCTGAGTCTTGCCAAGGCCCTGCTGGAAGCGGGGTTCAGCGATGTTAGCGTGGTGCGCCGCGGCTTTGACCTGGAGGCCGTGGGCGTGCGCCGCGCCGAGAAATCCCAGCCGCGCGACCGTTTCCAGCTGACCGACGAAGGCGGCCCTGCGCCTAAAAATCTTACAAAGGCTGCCTGATTTCAGAGCGTCGACAACGGCGGAGGGTCCGGCGGGATCACCTTGTGCATGAAATCGGCGGGTATGATAAAGCGCCGCATCGTAGGTAAGCCCAAGTGATTCACGGCTTCTATGCCGTGGTCATTACCTAGCCCGTAAATATCCGGGGAAGGTAATGTCTTTTGCATGGGGTCCACGAGAAAGCAGCCTTCCGTAACATCCAGCGGGCCCGTAACGATGTGCAGATATTCAAACCCGGTTTTTTCCCGCAGTATTTTTTCCATCGCCCGCCGGTCACCATTTACAGCAAGCCCGGTAATGCGTTCCATGTCTTCCGGTGGAATGCTGTGCAGATCTTTCAGCCACACGCTTGTGTCGTCTTTGACCTTGTCGTAGATTTCCTTCCTGTCAAAACCCACTTTTTCAAGTTCGCCTCTGCTGAAAACGGTTTGACCCGGGCAGGGAACTGTGAAGAGGTAATACCCGCCATCGGCACCGCGCTGGAAGTGCATGTCGAATCCCATGCCGGGGAATGCCAGCTCAAACTTTTCGATCACTTTGTCCAAGTGTGACCTGGGCTCAAAATTATCAGGGTCAATAGCAACCATAAGGGCCTTAATTCCTGTGGTAAAATGTTCCCGATTTTAACACATTTAATTGGTATAAAAAAGTTAAATTTTTTGATATTCCTGAGCAAGATACAAAGCTTCCTAGCCTTGCAGCCCGGGCTGCGCTATACATGCGCCTGATATTTCACAGGGAGGCTTCCATGAAAATTGATCCACGTACTCTCGCATTCTGCGCCGTTTTTGGTTTTCTCTATATATTCGCCCTTGAATGGGTCTGGCACGGCGTGCTGATGCAGGCCGTTTATGAAGCAACCGCCGAATTGTGGCGCACCAAGGAAGGCATGCAGGCGCTGTTTCCCTTCGCCATTCTCGGGCAGATGATTTTCTCCATCGTCACCGCCAGCATTTTTACGCAAGGTTATAAAGGCAGCGGCCCGGAAGAAGGCGTGCGCTTCGGCCTCTATTTCGGCGCGCTGCTCACCGCGATGCACCTGGCCTGCTACGCCTATATGCCCATCCCGCTTTTCGTCATTCTCTCCTGGATGGCGGCGGATTTCCTGAAGATGATCGGGCTTGGCGTCATCTTTGTGCATGTGCACAAGAAGTTCTAAAACATGGCGTTTGACTGGCAAGACCCGCTGCTGCTGGATTTGCAGCTGACTGAAGAAGAGCGCATGGTGCAGGCTAGCGCGCGTGATTACGCACGGGAAAAACTCATGCCGCGCGTGCTGGAAGCCAACCGCCATGAGCATTTTGACGTGGCAATCATGCGTGAGATGGGGGCGCTGGGCCTGTTCGGCGCCACCATCCAGGGCTATGGCTGCGCCGGTGTTTCGCACGTGGCCGGCGGGTTGATCTGCAAGGAGATCGAGTGGGTGGACTCGGGTTACCGCTCGTCGCTCTCGGTGCAGTCGAGCCTTGTCATGCACCCCATCTACACGTGGGGCAGCGAGGAGCAGAAGCAGAAATACCTGCCCAAACTCGCCACCGGCGAGCGCATCGGCTGCTTC
>CAZUKF010000026.1:0-17007 GCA_964620765.1 uncultured Rickettsiales bacterium
GTTGGTTTTGCGGCATATTCAGCGGCTTTCGCGGCGTCGTTAACCCCCATGGCCTGCATCATCCCCAGCATGGAGGTGATGAACTCGCGGTCATTGAGCACCGCGCCCATCTGCTTCTGCCACAGATCGATGAACTGCTTGGAAAGCTGGGTATAGGGAGATGCCTGCATGGTTGCGACTTGAGGGGGATAATGATAGAAATAAGGTTTACTGTCAAAAAACTAGCAAAGAATGTTCCCATGAGCAACCCTGCTAAAGAAACCCAAGGCGGCGAGCCGATCATTATTAAAAAATACCCCAACCGGCGGCTGTATAACACCGAGACGAGCGTTTACGTCACGCTGGAGGACCTCGCCGTGCTGGTGAAAGAGGGGCGAGACTTCACCGTGCAGGACGCCAAAACCGGCGAAGACCTCACCCGCCAGGTGCTGACGCAGATTATTTTCGAGCTGGAGTCACGCGGCAACCCGCTGCTGCCCACGCATTTCCTGCGCTCCGTCATCAGCTTTTATGATGATGCCATGCAGAACCCGCTGCAGCATTACCTGGATGCCAGCATGCGCACCTTCCTCGGCAACCAGGAGAAGCTGCGCGGCATGGCCACCAAGGCCATGAAAGACTTCGCCCCCCTCTCCGGCATGGAAGAGATGGCGCGGCAGAACATGCAGTTCTTTGAAAAGACCATGTCCATGTTCAACCCGTTCGGCACCATCTTCACGCCGCCGGGTGAGGACGATAAGAAGAAATAATTTTATGTCGTCCCGGCGTAGGCCGGGATCCACGATCTTTCTGCCTGTCGAGGTTTAGTAAGACGTGGATGGCGGCCTTCCGCCTTCGCCAAAGGCTTCGGCGGACGCAGTCGCCGCCACGACAATTAGAACTTAATCTCGCCGTTGAAGACCTTGTAGATAAGCGCGCCAAGCAATACCGCGGCCGCGATAATGAGCTTCGCTACCACATCGGAATCAAGGATTTTTCGTTCCGTATACGTGCTCCGCGGCGATTCAGTTTTCATCCCGCTGGCGCCCAGTTCCTTTTTAATCCAGTCTGCATTTTCGTCTGGCATAGCTCCTCCTTTGCCGTTCAGAGGCAGCCTAGGATACAAAGATTAAGGCTTTATTTAGATAAATCCTCTTCCCGGCGGACAGCTACTTCTTCAACTGCATCTCAGTGGTGTGGCGCACCGTTTCCACCAGCACGCGGAACAGGCCGCGCATGAACGGGTTCAGCTGGTTCAGGGAGCTTTCAAAAAACTTGAGATCCACCACGTAGCATTCCGTCTCCCGCTCCGCCAGCGCGGTGGCAAAGCGCAGCTCGCGGTCCACACCCGCCATCTCGCCGAAAACCGCGTTCCGGCCCAGCCGGCAGATGACAAGCTCGGAAGCGCTGCCGTGGTTCTTCACCAGCTTTACGCAGCCTTCCTTTACAATATAAAGCGGGCCTGCCGATTCGCCTTCATTAAAAATTACCTTCCCCGCCTCGAAGCACTTCGTTTCAAATTTCTCCAGGTCGCCGCCGCGTTCTGAAAACACCAATTCCGTCATGCCCCACGCTCCTTCCAGTTTTCATCCACGCGCACGAACAGTTCCAGCCGCAGCTTGCGCTCCAGCATGCGCTCCAGCTCCTTACGCGCACTCATGCCGATTTTCTTCAGCGTGGCCCCCTTTTCGCCGATGACGATTTTCTTCTGCCCCTCGCGCTCCACGGTGATCGCCTGCGAAATGGTGAGCCCCTTGCCCTTTTCATCCCATTTCTCGGTTTCCACCTTCAGGCTGTAGGGCAGCTCCTGCCGCAGGATGAGAAACAGTTTTTCCCGCGTGATCTCCGCCGCCAGTTCGCGCATCGGCAAATCGGTGAGGTAATCTTCCGGGTAGTGCCACGGGCCTTCCGGCGAGGCCTTGGCGAGGTAACGGCGGATGTCGTCCACCCCGTCTCCCTCCTTGGCGGAAATCATGAACACCTGCTCGAACGCGCCCAGCTGCGTGCAGGCTTCCGCCAGCTTCAGCAGGAAGGGCTTTTTCACCTCGTCTATTTTGTTCAGCGCCAGGCAGGCACGCAGGTTCTTGCGCTTCTTCAGGCTCTCGGCGATAGCGATGGTATCGGCATCCAACCCCTTCGAAGCATCAATCAGCAGCAGCACCACGTCAGCATCCGAGGCGCCGGCCCAGGCTTCCTTCACCATGCCCTGCTCGAATTTGCGCTTGGCATCAAAAATGCCGGGGGTGTCGATGAACACCAGCTGCGCCTCCCCCTCCACGCACACGCCGCGCAGGCGCACCCGGGTGGTCTGCACCTTGGGGCTGACAATGGCGATGCGAGAGCCCGTCAACCGGTTGATGAGGGTGGATTTCCCGGCATTCGGCGCCCCGATGATGGCAATATGGCCGCAGCGTGTCATGTTGAAATTAAAAACTGTTAATAGCTAAAAAACAGGTGTATTTATGCATGCCACGGCAGGGGAGTAAATAATGGATTTGCAGCCTTGGAAAGAGAGCGAGCCTTTTGTTCGCTACATTGGAAGCAATATGGACGGCTGGCGCCTCGAGGCAAAGCTGCTCACGCTCCCGCTGCAGGATGCGCCGCACCAGCCGATTATCGCCTTTGATCTGAAGCCCCGGGGCGACCATAACTGGCTGATGACACGTGAGCCCGATAGTGTCACACGCAAAATCCGGCTTGGCATTCTCCGCACTTTTATTGCAGACATGGCTGAAGCAGCCCACATCGATAAAGGCCAGGTTTCAGTAGGCATCACCGAAGTAGAAGACGCACCGCCCGTCTTCCTTCTTGTTCCCAAGGATAAAAAAAAGGCAAAGCCTGAAACATTGGAGCGATTTTTTCAGGAGATGCCCCGGCATGCGGAGCCTAGTTTGAAAGATATTGAACTAAGAATGCATAAGGAACCCTCGACGCTTGTTTGCAACCTCAAGGATCTGAGCCCGGGCGATTCGCAAGTAGAACTGGGCTGAACTTACGCCAGCTTTCCCAGCAACTCCGCCGCAGCGCTTTGTTCTGCCGCACGCTTGTTGGGCGCAGTAGCCGTCACCGGCTCATATCCTTGCACCCGCGCCTCGATAGTGAACACCGGCGCATGCGCCGGGCCTTCGCTTTCCAGCACTGTGTAGGAAGGCACCGGCAGGCCACGCGCCTGCGCCCATTCCTGCAAACTCGTCTTCGCGTCTTTCGGCGCGGCTTTGAGTGATTTCGCCAGCTTCTCCCAGCGCGGCAGCACGAACGCCGCCGCCGCCTCGATGCCGCCGTCGATATACAGTGCGCCGATCAGCGCTTCGCAGGCATCTTCAAGGTTGGTGGGGTTATCTCTTCCCCCCGCCGCCTCTTCGCTGTTGGCAAGGCGCAAATGCGCCCCCAGCCTCGCCTCCTTCGCCACCTGCGCCAACGTCGGTCCGCAGACCAGTGCGGCCTGCCGCCGTGCCAGCTCGCCCTCCGTTTCCTTCGGGAAGAGATCAAACAGCAGGCGCGAGACGAGCATGCCCAGCACCGCGTCCCCTAAGAATTCAAGCCGCTGGTTGTTGCGCTTTTTGCCGAGGCTCGGATGCGTCAACGCCTCCTCCAGCAGGGAAGGATCGCGGAAACTGTAGCCAAGCGTATCCATAATTATTCTATGTCGACGAAGAAGCGGTCCAGCCGCATGCCGGGAATCCATTTCCAGATTTCCCACAGCCGCGCATTGCCCTCGACGGAAAAGAAAATCAAATCCGCGCGGCCGACGATATTTTCCAGCGGCACGAAACCGATCTCGCTCTGGTAGCGGCTATCACGGGAATTATCGCGGTTATCGCCCATCATGAAATACTTGCCCGCCGGCACTTCATAAACCGGCGTGTTGTTGGCTTCGCCGCCCTCGCGCTCCTTGAGGATAATGATCTCCTTGCCCTCGGGCAGCGTTTCAACAAAACGCGGAATGGCCTTGGCGTGGTTGGGAGATTCGTCGTCCGTCCACGCATCCATCTCCTTGCGCGGCAGGGGCTTGTCGTTGATGTAGACGATGCCGTCCTTCACCTGGATATGGTCACCCGGCAGGCCGATGATGCGCTTGATGAAATCCACCCGCGGGTTGAACGGCGGGCGAAATACCACCACGTCGCCGCGCCTGGGCCCGTCACCCAGCCAGAACCGCCCCGTAAACAGCGGCAGGCCGAGCGGGAAGGAATAGCGGCTGTAGCCGTAGGAGAACTTGGAGACGAACAGGTAATCCCCCACCAGCAGGTTGCTTTTCATGGAGCCGGAGGGAATGTGGAAGGGCTCAAACAGGAAGCTGCGGAAGAGGACCGCAATCACAATCGCATAAAAGATCGTGCGGATGGTATCATCCCAGGCTTTTTTCTTTTTCTTGGGTTCTTCAGTGACTTGCGTGGATATTTCTATCATCATGCCTCGGCGGGTTAAGGCTGAAGCTTACGGATTTGGCCCCGGTTTTCAATAGTTTCCTCCGGAGTTGACAGGGATGGCCTTAAGCCCTAGTTTTCCCGGCTCTTGCGGAGTGGTGGCCGAGTGGCTGAAGGCGGCGGTTTGCTAAACCGTTATAGGGTTGTAAAGCCCTATCGGAGGTTCGAATCCTCTCCACTCCGCCAGTTATTCTGACTAGTCAGATCGCCGGCGGCGGGTTTTTACACAATCTCCTTTCTTTGTAGGGCGTTGCCTTTGCAGACGGCGGGGATTTAAGCGGTTTTCTGCGGCGTTTAACGGCACTTTTCATGCTTTGTTGCGTTTTTTTTAGTGTCGCCCCGGCGAATGCCGGGATGACAAACAAGTGTGCGCTGGACAGGCCGTGACCGGAAGGGGGAAGGATGGGGGAGACTGGTCCGGCAGACTGCGGAAGCAAATGGACCCCCACCTTGATCCTCCCCCTTCCAGGGGGAGGAAATGAAACACTTTTAATGCTGCATAGACTCAATTAAAAAGACCAAGTGCTTCTTTACCTTAGAGGAGACCATATGTCCGGCAACATACCCACTAATAGCGTCAAGAATATCGCACTTCTCTTAATCGGCATATCATTCTGCATAATTAGCTACTCTCATTATTTACGAACGCTTGCATATGCAGAAAAGCAACGGGTTCTGCAAAAAGAAGAGCACGAATTCCAACTCATTCAACTTGGTGAAATGAGGAGGGATCAGTTTCTACTGGATAAAAAAACAGGACGCACTTGGTACAGCCTGTGCGTAGGTGAAGTTAAAGGTCCTGATTGCGATGGTGGAACATTGTGGGAAGAAAGAGTAGCAGTCGGGCTCAACGGCTACACAAGGGAAGATTTCGATCACTATTTAGAATACATAGCAAGGCAACGAAAAGAAAAAGCTACAAAAAAACCCTAACCCCTCCCCAGCCCATCCTCATCCGCCACCCAGCTGTGCGGGATGCCGAGTTTCGTGTGGTCCTGCACCGCCTGCAGCGCCAGCTACTTTGCCAGTTCGGAGGGGATGCTCACCGGCTCCATACCGCCGGGCTCACGCGGTGCGGGCTTCGGCTTGCCGCCCGCGCTGCGATAGCCCGTGGAGGTTCACTTTTTTTGATGTCTTCCTGCAGTTCTTTTTCTAGTTCTTCATCGCCTTTCTCGCTGCCAAGCATTTCCTTGAGGCCAATGCCCAGACGCACCAGGCAGCCATCTATATTTTCTTTTGCCGCCTCGGGAACATTGCTCGTTCCTTTTTTCAGGGTGTCATACCAATAACGTGCGGTGGAGAGCGTGGCCCTTCGCTCTTCAGGAGTCAGGAGTCGTTTCGGCGGCTGTTCGGGGTCCGGCTGCATAAGGCTTCCCTGCCATTGCGTTGCGAGAATGGTAGCACCGGCAGGGAGCCCGTCAACGATCAATTAATATCTATTAATCAACGGGCCGGGGTGATGCCGCTCACCCGGTTCTGGCCCAGCAGGTCTCTCTGCATCTTGGTATCCGCCTTCGGGCCAAGCCAGATGTCAAAGAAGGCCTGGCTGAGTTGCGGGTCGGCGATGCTGGCAATCTGGCTGCCATTGTAAAATAAGCGCGACGGCTTGCCCGGCACGGTGATGCCCACCAGCTCATCACCGTCTTCCACCGCAGGGAGCGATTCTGCGAGGATTTTTTCCCAGCGCCGCATTGTCTCCTCGTCGGCCACGTCCTGCTCGCGGATGTTATCCGTCACCGTATCTACCACCGTGTCCTTGGAAAGCCCGCGCAGGTAATGCAGCTGCAGCACGTAAGGCCGCTCCGGGTCCCACTCCCCGCCGGGCGCCCACAGCGTGGCCTGGTAGATGGAAAAGCCGAGCTTGCGGTAGCGGCCGGTGCCCACCGGCTCCAGCGCCTCGCCGGCGTTTTTGGTCACGGAGGCGGGTAGTTGCGTGACGCTCGTTTCTGCCTTTGCTTCCATGCCCATGAATAAAACCGCGGTTACCGCCATTATTGCCATTACGCGCATGATGAAATTCCCTTTTTGCATGTCTTCAATTTGACCTAAATCTTCTCAGAAAACAGTGCCTATAAAACCTTATAAAATAATAGGATCGTAAAGCCTTTTTTGCCCTTCTGGAAAGGACAGATATGTGTTATCATTCAATATTATAATAATAAAGGGGAAAACCATGACCGAAGGCACTGATAAAGCAAAAACCGGCTGCAAGAACTTCAATTACTGCTTCTGGGCCAAGCTGCTGGTTGCCATTCCCGCCATCCCCCTGCTGGCCGTGCTGGCCGCAGCGCAGTTTTCCCACCCGCTCATGCAGGTGCTGGCCGCAGGCGCGGCCGCAGGACTGGGCGTTTATTTCGCGGTGCAGATTGACCGCATGCCGTGTTTTGCCGGGAAAGTGGTGAAGAAGAAATCCGAATAGTGTCATGCCGCACTTGTTGCGGCATCTCCTTCAACCTGATGGAGACCCCGCAATAAATGCGGGGTGACTACGTCACTTCTTCCCGCGTTTCTTGGCGGCTGCGGGCGGCGCCTTCGCGGGCGCTTTTTTTGTGGCGCGCTTGGCGGCGGGGGTTTCTTCTTCCTCGTCTTCGTCTTCCTCGCCCTCTTCAACGCCGTCGATCAGCTTGACGCCGACCTTGTCTTCCTCGGGGATTTCCTCCTCCGCGTCCTCGTCATCCGCCTCTTCGATCTCCTCGAGCTCGCCAAGATCCTCGATGTCGTCCAGCTCCTCGCCAACGGCCTCCATGCCCTCGAATTCGTCCATCTCGGCCTTTTCCTTCTCCTTCTTGGGCTTGGCGACCGGTGCCGCCTTGGCCTTGGCCATGTGCTGCAGCAGAACATCACCATCCGAGCGCGGGTCGGCCGGGGCGGTGCGGCGAGCACGGCGGGGCTTGAGGACTACCGTGGGGTCATAAGAATGGCCGCAACGGGGGCAATTCGCCGGGCGGCGGTTGAGATCATAGAAGCGGTTGGTGCAGCTCGGGCAGGCGCGCTTGACACCAAGAGGGGTAGTGACGGCCACGAATTCCTCCTGAAACGGATTCTCGGATAGGTTCTATCTGCATATTTTTTGGCCGTGTGCAACATTATAGTTATATTTTTACCCAACTTTTCGATTACGCTGCCTTCGGCGCGGCAAACCGGCCTTCACAAAGCCGGTTTGCATAGCGCCTAACTTACTGTTATGCGCTATATATTGTATTTGATATTGCAATTTGACGCAGTGCACCCAAATATGCGAAAGCACCTCAAGGAACGGATATGAGCGAACCTGTCGAAAAAAATGAAGAAAGCGGGGAAACGCCCACGGCGGCGAATGACCAGCCCGCCCCCCCTGCCGAAGCTGAAATCGTGGTCCTGAAGGCCGAGATCGCGGCCCTGAAAGACCGCATGCTGCGGGCCGCCGCCGAGGCAGATAATACCCGCAAGCGCGCGGCAAAGGACGTGGAGGAGACCTCCAAATACGCCGTCACCGCCATGGCGAAGGACCTGGTCAGCGTGGCCGAAAATCTTTACCGCGCGCTGGAAGCCATCCCCACCGAGCGCCGCAACGAGAGCGACGCCCTGCAGGCCGTGGCCTCGGGCGTGGACATGACGCTGAAAGAACTACTCGCGGTGTTTGAAAAACACGGCATCCGCCGCATCAACCCGCTGGGTGAGCTGTTCGACCACAACTTCCACCAGGCCGTGCTGCAGGTGGAGGCGCCGGAGCAGAAGCCCGGCACGGTGGCGCAGGTGCTGCAAGCGGGCTATGTTATTCATGACCGGCTGCTTCGCCCCGCCATGGTGGGCGTGGTAAAGCAGCCCGACCCGACAAACAAGGTGGACACGCAGGCGTAATGTTAAAGACCGAAATTCCTTTTGCCCGCGATGATGCCAACCGCTTCTTGCCGTGGATGATCGCGCTGATGTGCGGCATCACAGCGCTGATGCTCTCCGTGGGCCTGACGCTGGGTGAATGGGTGCGCAGCCAGCCCGGGCAGATGGAAGGGCATTTCACCGTGCAGATCCCCGTGCAGACCGATGCGAAGGAAAATGTGCTGAAACAGGTGCTGACGGAAATCCGCCGCATGCCGGGCATTAAAAAGGTGCATGCGCTGAGCGAGGAACAGGTGCGCAAGCTGGTGGAGCCGTGGCTGGGCGATGCGGAGGCGATACGCGCGCTGCCCATGCCGATGGTGATCGAAGGCGCGGCCGATGAAGACGCGGATTACGGTGGGCTGCTGCGCAAGCTGCAGCATATCGAGCCCGGTATTTCGCTGGATACGCAGGCGCTGTGGGTGGAAAAGTTTGAACGCCTGAGCAAGGCGCTACAGGCGGGCATGTTTGTGCTGGCGGCCGTGATCATCGGCGCGCTGGGCGGGATGATGGTGTTTACCGCGCGCGCGGCGATGAAACTGCATGCTGACGCCGTGCAGCTCCTGCATGCCATCGGCGCGGATGACAAATACATCGCTAAGCAGTTCCAGGCCAATGCGTTGACGCTGGCGCTCAGCGGCGCCGTGCCCGGCACACTGATGGCGGCGCTGATCTACGCGCTTTTCGGCTATTACGCCAACCGGCTGGACGCGCCGATTATGCCGGACCTCGTCATCGGCTCACAGCATGCGATGATGTTCATCCTGCTCCCGGCCGTGTGCTGCCTGGTGGGTGTGCTCTCGGTGCGCCTCTCCGCGCTGAAGCAACTCAAGCACCTGCCATGATTCGCTTCATCCTCCGCGCTTTCTTCCGCGCCGTTATCTGCATGCTGATTCTTTTTTTCATGTGGGTGGCGGGTTTCAGCTGGTTCGTGTCGCAGGTGCCGCGCGCACCCTCCAAGGAACACGTAAAGACCGACGCCATCGTAGTGCTGACCGGCGGCGCCGGGCGCATCAATTACGGGCTGGAGCTGCTCAACCGCGGGCTGGCCAGACGCCTGTTCATTACCGGCATGGAAAGCAAGATGTCGGCGCATGAGCTGATCGCCAAGTACCAGCCCGGCATGGAAGGCTCGGTTGAGGATGAACAGGGCCGCAAGATCATCATGCTGGGCTATGACGCGCGCAACACCATCGGCAACGCGATAGAGACGGCGCAGTGGATCCGCAGTGAAGATATCAAAAGCATCCGTCTGGTAACTGCGAGCTACCACATGCCGCGCGCGCTGGCCGAATTCCGCTACGCCATGCCGGGCGTAATCATGCTGCCGGACGCGGTGGTGCCGGATGGTTTCCGCATCAATGAATGGTGGCACTGGGAATCCTACACTTCCACCATCCTGCTCAGCGAATTCCACAAGCTGATGGCAGCGCGCCTGCGCCACTGGATGATTGCCGCAACCGAAGAACAGCAATGATTTTCCTCCGCTCGCTGGCTTTCAACATCTTTTACGTCGGCTGGACGATCATCCTCGGCCTCGGCGGCCTGCCACTGCTGCTTTCCCGGCGCACGGCGATCATCATCCCTCGCCTATGGGGCGCAACGATCCTGGCGGGGTTGAAATTTATCTGCGGCACGCGTTACGAGATCCGTGGACGCGAGCACATGACCTCGCAGCCGGTGATTTACGCCTGCAAGCACCAGTCCGCATGGGATATCGCCATCCTGCTGATGCTGATCCCCAATCCCGCGTTCGTGCTCAAGCGCGAGCTGCTGTGGATGCCGATTTCCGGCTGGTACATGTGGCGGCTGGACATGATTCCCATCAACCGCGAGAAAGGCCATTCGGCGCTGAAGAAAATGCTGGTCAGCGCGCGCCGCTGCCTGCACGCGCAGCGCCAGCTTATCATTTATCCCGAAGGCACGCGCATGCCCGCCGGCGCGCCGCCGCGCTACCTGCCGGGCGTGGGCACGCTTTACACGCAGCTCAAGGTGCAGATTGTGCCGGTAGCGCTAAACTCCGGGAAATTCTGGGCGCGCAACGCGTTCATCAAAAAGCCGGGCACCATCGTGATCGAGTTCCTGCCCGCCATCGCGCCGGGGCTTTCCGCCCGTGAATTGCTGGATACGCTGGAGAGCCGGATAGAAGCGGCCAGCACGAAGCTGCTTGAAGAACAGGTATCAGGTGTCAGGTGACAGGTGTCAGAAAAGGCACTATACATCTGACACCTGAAACCTGATTCCTGACACCTGAATGCGCCCCTCTCAACGTAAAGCTGACGAACTCCGCCGCGTAACGCTTGAGCCGAGCGTGAGCCGCCACGCGGAAGGTTCCTGCCTGGTGACCTTCGGCAACACGCGCGTGCTGTGCACCGCCAGCGCGGAAGCAGACGTGCCGTCTTTCCTGAAGCGCACGGGCAAGGGCTGGGTCACGGCAGAATACGGCATGCTGCCGCGCGCCACCAACAGCCGCACCCAGCGCGAAGCCGCGCGCGGCAAGCAGACGGGCCGCACGCAGGAAATCCAGCGCCTGATCGGCCGCTCCCTGCGCGCGGTGACGGACCTCACCCTGCTCGGCGAACGGCAGATCATTATTGACTGCGACGTTATTGAAGCCGATGGCGGTACCCGCACCGCTTCCATCACCGGGGCTTACGTGGCACTGGCGCTGGCGGTGAACAAGCTGCTGGCGCAAGGCATCATCAAGGCCTCGCCCATTGTCGGGCAGGTGGCGGCAGTTTCCTGCGGCGTGTTCAAGGGCACGCCGGTGCTGGACCTGGACTACGAGGAAGATTCTGCCGCCGAGATGGATGCTAATTTTGTGCTGACGGGCGACGGACGCATCGTGGAAATCCAGTGCACGGCGGAAAGCACGCCGGTGAGCGACAAGGAATTCACCGAGCTTTTTGCGCTGGCCCGCACCGGCGTGGCGGAACTCGCCGCGCTGCAGAAACAGGCGCTCAAGTTGTGATCTCCCAGCTGGTGATCGCCAGCCACAACGCCGGTAAGGTGCGTGAGATTGCAGCATTGCTGGCGCCGCTCAAGGTGCAGGCCGTATCGGCCTCCGCGCTCAACCTGCCCGAGCCGGAAGAAACCGGCGAAACGTTTCACTGCAACGCGGAAATCAAGGCGCGCGCGGCGGCAGAGGCGGCGAAAATACCGGCGCTGGCCGACGATTCGGGCCTGTGCCTGGAGGCGTTAAACGGCGCGCCGGGCGTTTACTCCGCGCGCTGGACCGGCCCCAACCGCAGCTACGAAGAAGCCTTCGCCCGCATCCAGCGCGAGCTGAACGGCAAGGACACAGCTGCGCATTTCATGTGCGTGCTCTGCCTCGCGCTGCCGCAGGGCGGCGTGCATTTCTTTGAAGGCCGCGTGGATGGAAAGCTGGTGTTCCCGCCGCGCGGAACGCAGGGCTTCGGCTATGACCCGGTATTCATCCCCGCCTCGCATGATATTACGTTCGGCGAAATGGAACCGGAGAAGAAAGACGCCATCAGCCACCGCGGCCGCGCGTTTGCACGACTGATTGAATTTTTACACGCCAATGTTTAACCCGGTTGTCATTCTGAGCGCAGCGAAGAATCTACTAAGTAGATCCTTCACTTCGTTCAGGATGACACCTTGAGAAGGAGAACCCCATGAAACGCATTCTCGCCGCCCTGCTCATTGTTCTTGCCGCGCCCGCAATCGCCGCAGAGAAATACAGCTTCGACAAAGAGCACACCAGCATCAACTTTGCGGTCAGCCATCTCGGCCTCTCGGAAATGACCGGGCGCTTCATGGATTATGACGGACACTTCCTGTTCAACGAGAAGGACCCCGCCAAAAGCGCGGTGGATGTGGTGATTCGCCCGACAGGGGTTTCCACCGTCAGCAAGGGGCTGGACGAGCATTTGCAGAAGGATGATTTCTTCAACACCGCTAAATACCCGGAAGTGCATTTTAAAAGCACCGAGGTAAAGGTGACGGGCGCCAACACCGCCGATGTCATCGGTAATCTGACGCTGCTCGGGGTGACGAAGCCGGTGGTGCTGAAGACGCGCTTCAACAAGGCCGACTGGCACCCGATGACAAAAGACTACGTAGCGGGCTTTTCTGCTGAGATGGTGGTCAAGCGCTCAGAGTTCGGCATGAGCAAATACGTGCCGATGGTGGGCGACGAGGTGAAGTTCGACATCGAGGTGGAAGGCGTGAACGAAGAGCGTAAGGCCACGAAGGCCGAGAAGCACTAACGCCTGCCTGGACTGATGCTGGGGCCACCGGCAACACCCGAGCCTGCGCCCGGGCCCGGACCAACAGCGGGACCACCGCCGCCGGTGCCACCCGGCTGACCCGGGCCCGCAGCGGCGCCGGGACGAATGGGGGGGCCGCCCGGCAATGGCAGGTCACCAAGGTTGCCGCGGTACATAGCCATCGCCTGCCGTTCTCCCTGCGCACTTATATCCGGATTGGAGCTGCCCATCGCTGCAAGAACGCGCCCTGCCAGGGGATTTGTGCCACGCTGGGCCATTAGATCAGACCTGAGCGCGGCACGGCGCAGCCTGTCTCTTGCCGCTGCCTGCTCCCTGGCATCCCGCTCTGCTTTTAAGTGGGCATCGGCGGCTTGGTTGTCACCGTTAATCTGCGCCCTGTGCTGCCTCGCTTTTGCCCAGGCCGCGTTGGCTTCGTCGTTAGGGACGAAGCCCGGCTGGCCGGTCGCGGGGTCGATGCCGGGCTTTGCCGTGAACACCACAGCACGCGTGGACTGGGTTTCAAAGTCAATCTTGGTTTCGTCCGGCATTGGCGTGAATAAGGTAATCGGCGCGGTCGCGTCCTTATCCATGATATCGACCTTCAACTGGCCCGGCGGCACTTTGAACACCGTGTTGCGCAGCTTGCTGTCGGTGTAAACGGTTTCACCGTTCATACTGCCGAGGTAAGCTGACTGGCCCGGAACTGCGAAGCGTATCCCGTAAAGCTGCTCACCGGCTGCATTTCTACCCCTATCTGCAACAAGCATTAGCGTTCTGCGCTCGCTGCCGCCGGGGCTGAAATCCATCGGGACGATGACTTCTTTCACCGTGCCATCACCGGCGGCTGATTCGGGGCGCACACCTCCGCCCGGCAGCGGCGGCCCGGGATCCACGCTCGTGCCGAGGGGCTGCGGGGGCGGCTTGGGCTGCGAGGCCAGGTACTTGCCGTTGGCGTCAATAACCTTCAGCTGCTGGCCGGTGAAGGTGCGGAAACCGTTTGGCCCGAGGGCGGCAGAAACAACGTGGCCATGGGGCGCGTCCACGCTGACCAGCCCGGTGCCGCCGTTTGCAGTTATATCCTGAGCCATGCCCCGTGGGGCGATCACGTGGTAGCCGCCGGAAATGTACAGGTTGGTGCCTTTGATTGGCGTACCCACGCGATTGTCGTTGACCTGCCAGGCGAAATAGGTGCCGCCTATCTGCGAGACCACGAACGAATCATTGTCGTTCATGGTAGTGAGGGCTTGGGTGGAAAGCACATCCCTTTGCCCGCTGCCAAGCTCAGGAATCGACCTACCCGCGGCCAGGGCGGCCATGATGTCGGAGCCCTTGCCGCCGCGCAGCGTGCGC
Organism: uncultured Rickettsiales bacterium; assembly: GCA_964620765.1. GTDB lineage: Bacteria > Pseudomonadota > Alphaproteobacteria > Rickettsiales > SXRF01 > CAZUKF01. Next base: position 13,847 of record CAZUKF010000026.1, read on the forward strand.
CGCGTTGACGTGAGATACGTGCCGCGGCCAGATACGTTGGTGCCGCTGAAAGAGCGAACGTCCTTCCCGTCCATGTCTGAATCTATGCCTTCACCTTTTACCCTGTAGCCATCGATGGCGGGGTTAAAGTTCAGGGCGGCGAGTTGAGCATCGTTCAGGGGGATGATCTCAAAATTCGGAGCGCCCAGCGTGAACACGCCGTCGCCGCGCAGGCTTACGCCATACACATAGTCGGGATCGGCATTCGGGCCCGCAGGCGCGACGTTGAAATCGCTGCGTGCAGTGGACGGGCCCACTTCTACGAGGCCGGTGAACGAAGGCTCAATCAAGCCATCTTTCATCCTCGGCGGCATGGTCACAACTATATATTTGGCGTTGGGATTCAGCGAAAGGCCGGGAACAGCCGGTGCCGGTGCTGGGACATTTACCGGTGCAGGGGCATCTAAAGGCTCAGCCGGCGGGATGGGCGGATTCGCGGCAACAACCGGAGCGGCAGGAAGCGGGGGAATTATATTCGCAGGCGGCAGCGGACGGTCAGCTGCGCCGGACATGCGGGCGAGTACGGGCGGCAGCGGAAGCGGCGCGGCAGGCGCGCTTCTGATTTCAGGTTCCGGTTCACCTGCACGGAATGCGAGGCCGGACGCGCGGGTGGGCATAGGCGGCGGCGGAGGCAGGGGCGCCACGACAGGCTCATCATCGGGTGTAAAAACATCATTGAGCGCAGCATCAACAGAAGACCCCGGGTTTCTGCGAACGCGGGTTCCCGTGGGCGGCATCACCGCGTCTGTGGCCCTGTCATCGCCGGGCGGCGGGCCGCCGGCTGCAAGCAAGCTGGGATCCGGCCGGCGCGTTGCATCTCCCCCAGCGGGCTGCACCGGGCGGTCGGGCGCGTTATTCGGTTTTCTCTCATCTTCTGGTTTTCTGGCTGTTCTGTCATCGCCACCGCCGAACAAGCCGCTCAGCAGGCTGCCAAGCCCCGGGAAAATAGAATTCAGGAACTGCAGAAGGGGATTTTCATTCACTTTCGCTTCACGCTCAGCGTCTTTTTTTCTTTTTTCATCTTCTTCTTTTTTCGCTGCATGCAGGCGGCGTACTTCGGCGATCTCCTCACGGGAGAGCTCACCAGCGGGGGGCCCCGGGGGGGCCGGTGGTCTGTTGTCTATTGCCATGTTTACTACTGCCCTATTGGCATTAACTTGTAACTTCACTATAACATGCCTGTAACATAAGAATATGACACTTCGGTGAACTTTTCGTGTTTTTTAAGCTGTTTTTACCTTAGGAAAGTCCGACCTATGAAGCGCTTTTTATTGTTGTTTTTCATAGTGTTAACTGCTTTTTCGCCACCTGTTTCCGCCGCCTCCCCGGCGAAGGAAAAAACACCTCTAAAACTCACTGTAAAGCCCTATAGCAACCTGCATCAGAGCGAGAGAGGCGTGGCCCGCCTGCTATCTGGAGTAGAGGCAATCAAACCCGGGGAACCCTTCTGGGTAGCATTACTGATGGAGCTGGAGCCCGGCTGGCACACTTATACTGATCCGCCGGGAGATGCCGGGCTCGCCACCGAGATGAAATGGACGCTCCCGAAGGGTTTTACAGCCGGCAAAATTGAATGGCCGAAGCCCACCACCTTCAAGGAAGGCACGCTGACCACCTACGGCTACCATGATCGCCTGCACCTGCCCGTGCAGATCACGCCGCCGCAAAAACTCACGGCGAAAAAAGATTACGTGATCAAGCTGAAGGCCGGTTGGCTGCTGTGCAAGGAAATCTGCATTCCCGAAGAAAATGAGTTTATTCTCACCCTGCCCGCGCTTGATGCGAAGGCAGAGGCAAAACCCAGCGCATATGAAAAGCGCATCGAATACGTGGTGAAAACACGCGAGCCCGGGCTGCCGGCGAAACAGATGGCAGCAACGGTGCCGGCCGCGGGCAAGCCTGAAGTCAACAATGCAACGGGTGCCCAGAATACGCTGCCGAAAATCAACCTGCTGGTCGCGCTTTTCTTCGCGCTGGCGGGCGGGCTTATCCTGAATCTCATGCCGTGCGTATTCCCGGTCTTGTCGCTCAAATGCCTGGCCGTGGCGCGCAGCGCGGCGCTTGACCGCCGCGACGCCGCGATGGAAGGCCTGGCATATCTTGCAGGCATCCTGGTGTGCTTCGCCATTGTCAGCATCACGCTCATCGCGCTGCAGAAAGGCGGCGAAGCGATCGGCTGGGGCTTCCAGATGCAGTCGCCTGTGTTTGTCACCGCCATGGCGTTTACCCTGTTCATCGTCGGCCTCAATCTCTCTGGCCTCTTCACCCTGCCCTCGCTGTTTGCCAATACGGGCGCGGAACTGGCGGCGGAGCCGTCGGTGAAAGGCAGCTTCTTCACGGGCGTGCTCGCCGCGCTTGTTGCCACGCCGTGCACGGCACCGCTCATGGCGCCCGCGCTTGGCTATGCACTCACACAGCCGGCCGGTATCGCCTTCTTTATTTTCCAGTGCGTGGGTATTGGGCTTGCGCTGCCGTTCCTGTTGGTAAGTTTCTACCCGCAACTGCTGAAGAAACTGCCGCAGCCCGGCCCGTGGATGGAACGCCTGAAAGATTTTCTCGCCCTGCCGATGTACGCCTCGGCCGCGTGGCTTCTCTGGGTGCTGATGCAGCAGGTGGGCATGGACGGCGTGGCGGCGGCTGCCATTGCCATGGTCATGATCGGCGCGGCGCTGTGGCGCTTAAGGGGTCTGGCCGTGCTGGCGGTGGTCGCGCTGCTGGCAGTGGGCACACTGTATTATGTGCGCACGCTGCCTACCATGCAGATTTCCCAACTGGTGCAGGAGGCGGAACCTTTCAACCAGGCACGCCTGAACGCGCTGCGGGCAGAAGGCAGGCCGGTGTTTGTCGACGCGACGGCGGCGTGGTGCATCACCTGCCGCGTGAACCATTATTCTTCTCTGACCAACGCGGAGGTGCAGGCGGCGTTCAAGGCGAAAGGCGTGGTGATGATGGTAGCTGACTGGACAAACCGGAACCCGGATATTACCCGCTACCTCGCTTCGTTCGGTTATAACGGCGTGCCGCTTTACGTGTATTACCCGCCGCGCGGAAACCCCAAGGTGCTGCCGCAGGTGCTCACCCCGCGCATCGTGACCGATGCTATTAAATAGGTGTTTGCACTT
>CAZUKF010000027.1:0-16826 GCA_964620765.1 uncultured Rickettsiales bacterium
GCGGGATCTCCCCGGGGGAGGATGGAGATGCCGCAACGAGTGCGGCATGACAGATCAATAAGTCAAAATCATCGCCGCCCAATTGCGTGTCGCCGCCGGTGGCAAGCACCTGGAACACGCCTTTTTCCAAACGCAGCAGGGAAATATCAAACGTGCCGCCACCGAGGTCGTACACCGCATAAATGCCCTCGGCGCCCTTGTCCAGCCCGTAGGCCAGCGCGGCGGCGGTGGGCTCGTTGACGAGGCGCAGAACCGTGAGCCCGGCGAGGCGGGCGGCATCGCGCGTGGCGGTGCGGGCGGCGTCATCAAAATGCGCAGGGACCGTGATGACCGCCTGCATGACGCTGCGGCCCAATGCGCGCTCGGCGATGGCGCGCATCTCGCGCAGGATATCGGCGGAGATTTCAACCGGCGAAAGCTGGCGGCCTGCAACTTCTATGCGTTCGGCAGCGTGATGCATGCGGCGCTTGATGGAAGCAATAACAGTCTGTGAGCCTTTAGCGCGAGCCTCGCGCGCCGGGTGGCCGATAACCGGGTGATCGCCCGCGTAGTCCACCACCGAGGGGATAATAGCGTGGCCATGCGTATTGCGCAGGACCTCCGCCCTGCCCCCTTGCGAGAACGCCACCACGGAATGCGTGGTGCCAAGGTCAATCCCCACGGCGGGGCTGGCTTCAGCGGCGTGGGGGAGCGGCGTTTCGCCGGGTTCGTGGAGTTCCAGGAATTGCATGATCAAATGGCGGGTTTGAGTACCCGTTTCTGGCTCTCTTCCAGCGCTTTTTCAACATAAATCAGCCGGAAAACGTGCTGAGCGGCCTCTGCCAGGGCTCTTTTTTCAAAGGCAGATGTCAAATCAGCAAGACACTGGGCCCTTAAGGCCTGTAACTGGGGGGCGATGTTCTGCCCCGTTTCCATCGCCTCGCGCAGGGTCATGGACTCGGTGAGGATGCGGCTTTCGGGTTTGACCGTGTCCCTGTCCGTTCCCACCAGGATACCCTCTAGTGATAGCAGGTAGCGCGCGCGGGGCAGTGGTTCTTTCAGCGTACGGTAAGCCTCGTTCACCTGCACACTGGTTTCGGCGGCGGCGTGCTTTTCGGCCGCCGGGCTTTTCACGAACCGGTCCGGGTGGTATTGCCGCTGCAGTTTGAAATAGGCGCTCTCAAGCGCTGCTGCATCCACGGTAAAGGATGCAGGCAGGGAGAAAAGCGTGAAATAGTTGCTCATTGATTTGTACTGCCCCAATTACCGTGATATCCCTCGATTCCTTTCATTCCTCTCCGGATCTCTTCCGGGTTAACAATTAACCCCGGGTGGGGCTTGACTGTAAAATGAAAGTGGATGGACACATGCTCGCCATCTGTAACCATGTAAAGCTCGGGATCAACTGAAAGATCGATGGTGCGTCCAGTTGGTCTCAACTGCGCCATGGCTTGCTCTGACATTTTCTTTTTTAGGACTTCTATAGTTTGGTCAATGTTGGGATCGCGCAAGTTAACATTGTCAGATTTGATAGAAACCTGCTTAGTTCCGCCAGGTAACAGTTTACCTAGATCCTCGTTGTACTCGGTAAGCTTGAGCTTTCCCTCTTTATCAACATGCGGGGCATAAAATGCTCCGCGGTTCGCCAGCATGCGGGAAACATGCTCCGCATCGTAACCATCCAAGCCAGTGACAGGGCAATAATCGTGGTTGAATAGCATGGCATGGTAATTAATCGGACCATCACGGCAAAGGATATTGCGCATACAGCGATCAAAGAACAGCGTATGCTCCCAGGCATCTACTTTTTTCCGGTCATCGGGATCTGTACGGTCAGGAATATACTTAGTGCCCGGTAAGGATTCCATGTAGGCACCCGGCATGTGGCAATATTCAGCACGCTCCAGCTGATCAACCGTTTCATCATCAAAGACAGGCTTGTTGGTCTCGGAATGCCGGCGAGGCTGGTAAATCACGTCTTCGAGTCGGTCTGTTTGCATCTGATTGGGCGTTCTCGGCTTGCGGACATAGCGTAGCGGGTGGTTGGGGCCTGTGGTAATTAGCATGAGGTGGTCGTTCCGATTCAGCGGTTTTATCACGCGGCTGTGATATTTATAGCCCTTCGCAAAAGGAGCCACTGCAAAGCGATAGAGGCCTTTGGTGGATTCATCCGTATACCTGTCTAATACCTTGTCGTTCCATCCGTAGACGTGGAAACCGGGAAAGCCGTTAATGCTGTTGTTGGCCGGGTTGGTAACGGTGGCGACGTTTATGTTATAGATTGGTGGTATTTTTTCACCCCGGCCTAACCGGTTCTGGCGGATCTCGTTGGCGCATTCCTGCGTAAAGCAGGTGCCATAGCTCCAACCGAGAAATGTTATCTTATTTGGATCGAAGTCTTGCGCATATAGCTGGTCATTAAACTTTTTGGCTTCCTCGCTATAATATTTCGCGGGCTTCTCCTGTAGGCGTTTCAGCCGCTCCATGCATTCATCAAAATTTTCCCATGTCGCTACCACTACTTGGAACGGTTCGTTTCGCGTGTTAGTGGCAATTTGAGCGTCTTGCGTGTAAATGACGCCGCGCTCCAGCACGCGGGCAAGCCGAGCAATCTTTTTTTCTGCTCCGCTACCCGGGGGCGGTGGAAAAGCTGGGGTAGCATTTTCGGAGCCTGGAAAAATAAAAAGCGTACGTTTATTCTTAAGATCGAGCTGGTTTAACTCGGTCTCTTCTAAATCTATGTAATTATTGTCTTTGAAACGAAAAAACTGCATGCCCCGATGTTATATATAATTAACGCGTGCAAACAAATAGAGAACCAGTCGCCAGCAACCCGTTTAGACGTGGAAACTCTCGCCGCAGCCGCAGCGCCCTTTCTCGTTAGGATTCCGGAAGATAAAGCCGGATTTGAGCTTCTCGTCCACGTAGTCCATCTCGGTGCCGATCAGGAACATGACGGCCTTGGGGTCTATCAGTACCCTGACGCCCTTCTGCTCTACCACTTCGTCGAACTTGCTGACCTCGTCGGCATACTCAAACGTATAGGAGAGGCCCGAGCAGCCGCGGGTGCGGATGCCGATGCGCACGCCGGCGCTGGGCTTGCCGCGCTTGGTCAACATGGCGTTGATGCGCGCCACGGCCGCGTCGGTGATATTCAGGATGGGCGCTGCCATTAAGCGGCGTCTTTCTTCTCCGCGGGTGCGCCGTGTTTTGCGCGGTAATCGGCAATGGCGGCCTTGATGGCATCTTCGGCCAGCACCGAGCAGTGGATCTTCACGGGCGGCAGGCAGAGCTCCTCGGCGATCTGGGTGTTCTTGATGGTGGCCGCCTCGTCTACCGACTTGCCCTTCACCCACTCGGTGATGAGCGAGCTGGAGGCGATGGCGCTGCCGCAGCCGAACGTCTTGAACTTGGCGTCCTCGATGATGCCTTCCTTGCTTACGCGGATCTGCAGCTTCATTACATCTCCGCAAGCGGGAGCACCGACAAGTCCCGTACCTACGTCTGTATCTTCTTTCGGAAGAGAGCCCACGTTGCGGGGATTCTCATAGTGATCAATTACTTTCTCTGAGTATGCCATAACACTTCTCCTTTATTTCAGCCGCCGGGATGCCACATGCTGGGGGGTAGCCCCCCGTGTTCGGCGATTTTTTTTGTAAGCGCGTTGCTGTGATATTCCGCTGCCTTTGCACCGGTAGATGGTGCTGGGCCCAGCGAATTAAGCCTGGCTTCAACCGCAGTCATATCAACATCATCTAATCCAATCCTGAGTGCCAGTTCAGCTTCAATCCATGCCGTTTCCGGGTGACCCATGTGCTTTATAAGCCAAGTTGCCATGCCTTCACTGCTAGCGCCCTTGCCTATTTGATCATTAATAGCATCAGCCGCGTCACGAACAAAACATTCTGCATTTTCCCGAGTATGCAGATTTATGATGCCGGCGATCCTGCTATCCAGCTTTACAGCGTCAGTATCTGCCTGTTCAAGTTTGCGCATAACCTTAATGTCCCGCCCACTCGATCTTTGAGATGTCGATGCCTTCCTGCACCATCTCCCAGAGCGGGCTCATTTCACGTAATTTGTTGATGCTTCCCTTGACGAGCTGGATTGCATAATCGATTTCCTCGTCCGTTGTAAAGCGGCCGAAGCCGAAGCGGATGGAGGTGTGCGCCAGCTCCTCGCCCACGCCCAGTGAGCGCAGCACGTAGCTTGGTTCGAGCGAAGCGGAGGTGCAGGCGGAGCCGGAGGATACGGCGAGATCCTTAATTGCCATGATCATGCTTTCGCCTTCCACATACGCAAAGCTGAGGTTGACGTTGCCGGGCCAGCGGGCTTCGCGGTCTCCGTTCAAAAACACGTCCGGGATGCCGTCGAGAATTTCTTTGAGGAAACGGTTATAGTGGCGGCGCACATGCTCGGCGTCCTTGCCCATTTCGGCTTTGGCGATGGCGGCAGCTTCACCGAGGCCGACGGCCAGCGGGGTTGGCACGGTGCCGCTGCGGATGCCCCGCTCCTGCCCGCCGCCGGAAAACAGCGGCTCGAGGCGCACGCGCGGACGGCGGCGAACATAGAGAGCGCCGATGCCCTTGGGCCCGTAAATCTTGTGGCCTGAGATGCTCATGAGGTCGATGCACATGGCTTCCACGTCCAGCGGGATCTTGCCGAAGCCCTGCGCGGCGTCTGTATGGAACAGCACGCCCTTTTCGCGGCAGAGCTTGCCGATTTCGGCGAGCGGCTGGATGACGCCAACTTCGTTGTTCACAGCCATTACGGAGACAAGCACGGTTTTTTCGGTAATCGCGGCGCGGAGTTCTGCAAGATCGATGAGGCCGTTTTTCTGCACCGGGAGATAAGTAACTTCGAAGCCTTCCTGCTCCAGGTGACGGCAGGAGTCGAGCACGCATTTATGTTCGGTCACCGGTGTGATGATGTGGTTCTTACGGTCCTTGTTGAAGCGCGCTGCGCCCTTGATGGCGATGTTGTTGGATTCCGTCGCGCCCGAGGTGAAGACAATTTCCTTTCCGGTGGCGCCGATGAGATCGGCCACCTGGTCACGCGCCAGCTCTATCGCCGCTTCGGACTCCCAGCCGTAGGAATGGCTGCGCGAATGCGGGTTACCGAATTTACCCGTGAAATACGGCAGCATTTTCTCCATGACCCGGGGGTCCAGCGGGGTGGTGGACTGGTAGTCCAGATAAACAGGTAATTTCAGGTTGTTAGTCATATCCAAAATCAGGTGAAACGGGGAATAGTTGATCCCTAAAATCAACATTATATATAATGATAAACCCGGCGCATTGCAATGGGAAGATCAATGTAATCCAGCATGTTGAGAACCATTCTCAACTGGCCTTGCGCTGTTTGCTGATCCTTTCGGCCAGCTTAAGCCATGCTGCTGTAAAACGGGCATAATCCTGTGCCGTGCTGCCCCAGCCGCCGCTGACGCGTATGGCGCAGACGGCTTCGGCTTCCGGCACGCCCATGGCGCGGAGCACGTGGCTGGATTCTACCTTGCCCGAGGCGCAGGCGGAGCCGGCGCTGATGGCGATGCCTTCGAGGTCAAAATGCATGAGCTGCACGTCGCTGGTCACGCCCGGCATGGACACGCAGGTGGTGTTGCCGATGCGCGGTGCGCCGCTGCCATAAATCCTGGCGCCGTATCCGGCCAGGGTGCTTTCCATTTCTTCCCGCCAGCGGGGTAATTCCTGGGGGAGCTTTGCCTGTTCGGCCGAGATGGCAAAACCGACGATGGCGGGAACGTTTGACGTGCCTGCCCTGCGGCCCATTTCCTGTGCTCCGCCCCGTAGCATGGGCGGAACTTCTAATCCTGTTTTAACCACCAGCGCGCCCGCACCCACCGGCCCGCCGCATTTATGGCCGGAAATGGTGAGAAGATCGACCCCGAGGCTGCTGAAATCCAATGGCATTCTGCCAATGACCTGCACGGCATCACAATGCAGAAGTGAATTGTGCTGCTCGCAGAGCGCGGCGATTTCGGCGATGGGTTGGATGGAGCCGGTCTCGTTGTTGACCAGCATGACGGAAACCAGCGCCGGGCCCTGGGCCAGCATTTCATCCAGCGCGACGAGGTTGACCAGGCCGTCTGCATCAACAGGGATATGCGTGGAGGACTGTTTGAGCACCGAAGCATGTTCCACTGCCGAAACGAGGACATGCAGATTCGGAAAAGCGTTGATTGCCCAGTTGTTGGCTTCGGTTGCTGAAGCAGTGAAAATTATCTCGTTGGGGAAGGCAGAGATTGTTGCAGCGAGGCTTGTGCGTGCATCTTCAAGAAATTTCTTAGCTTCACGCCCGAAACTGTGGGAGGAAGAGGAATTTCCGGGTGTGGCCATGAGTTCCGACATGCGTTCGCGCACGACGGGAAGCAGCGGGGCAGTCGCATTGTAATCGAGGTAGGTCATCATCCGGCGAGGCGCGTTTCTGCCATCCCGGCAAGGCGGCGCTGGCAGACATCTTCCAGCGAGATGGAACTCAGGTAGTTGTGGATCTGGTTGCCGAGGCCATCCCACAGGTCATGCGTGGCGCAGCGGGCGCGGGAAGGCATGCAGCCATTGGCCTGGTGGCCTTCACAGCGTGTCATTTTCAAAGGTTCATCTACCGCGCCGACCACATCGGCTATGCAGATGGCCTGCGGGGTGCGGGTGAGCGCGTAGCCGCCGCCGGGCCCGCGCACGGATGCAACGAGGCCGCCGCGGCGCAGGCGGGCGAAAATCTGTTCAAGGTATGGAAGCGGGATATCCTGCGCCTGAGCAAGCTGCGCCAGCGACACCGGGCGTTCACCGCCGCGTGCCGCGAGTTCAACCATCGCCATGACGGCGTAACGTGCCTTGGTTCCGAGGATCACCTGCTCATCCCTCCCATTTGCCCGCGGTTTTTTCAATACCCGCTTGACGGCTCTCCAGCTCTTCAACCCGTGCCTTTAACCCCTGTATGATGTCCGCCATCTGCTGAAGAACGGAGAGCGTGGGATCAGCGCGAGTATCGTGCGTGCCGTAGGGCTCGAAAACCTTACTCTTTTCATCGGATATTGCAAGCTTTTCGTCAACTTCCCGGGCCGGGACCCCCACCACCGTCGCCCCGGCGGGCACATCGGCTATGACAACCGCGTTGGAACCCACCCGGGCGCCCGCACCTACCTCAATCGGGCCAAGAATCTGGGCCCCTGCCCCTACAATGACGTTATTGCCCACGCTGGGGTGGCGGCGGCCCTTGACCAGCGAGGTTCCGCCCAGGGTTACGTCATGGTAAAGGGTCACGTCATCCCCGATCACTGCCGTTTCGCCGATCACCACGCCAAAGCCGTGGTCAATAAACAGACGCCGGCCGATGCTGGCCCCAGGATGAATTTCGATGCCGGTGATAATGCGGGCCAGGTAGGAGAGGAAGCGGGCGGGGAATTTGACGTGATGCGTCCAGAGCCAGTGCGAGAGCCGGTAAACAGCCATCGCGTGCACGCCCGGGTAGCAGAAAAGAACCTCTATCCGGCTCCTTGCGGCAGGGTCACGGGAGAAGATGGAATCAATTCCGCTAAATAAACTCTTGAACACGGCAGGTAAAATTCCATATAACTCTTGCTTGCGCAACGCATTTCACAGTTCATTCACCTATGCCTGAAGTAATACTCAACGGCCCCGAAGGTAGGCTGGAGGCCCGCTACCAGCATAATCCCGTCAAGGGAGCGCCGCTGGTGCTGATCCTCCACCCGCACCCGCTTTACGGCGGTACGATGAACAACAAGATCGTCTACCGCATGTACCAGACCTTCGTGGACCTGGGGTTTTCCACGCTGCGTTTCAATTTCCGCGGGGTGGGCAAATCGCAGGGCAAGTATGATGAAGGCGTGGGTGAGCTGACCGACGCCGCCACCGCGCTGGACTGGCTGCAGCAGCAGAACACGGATGCTTCCGTCTGCTGGATCGCCGGTTTCTCGTTCGGCTCGTGGATTGCCATGCAGCTGCTGATGCGCCGGCCGGAGCTGGAAGGCTTCATTTCCATCTCGCCGCCCGCGAATCTTTATGATTTCAGCTTCCTCTCACCCTGCCCCGCCAGCGGCCTGATCGCGATGGGTGACAAGGATGACGTGGTTTCCGAAGAAGCCGTGGCCAAGCTCGCCGGGCGGCTTTCTAACCAGGTGCAGTATAACGTGATCCCCGGCGCGGATCACTATTACCGCAACCAGCTTGATGAGCTGGGCGAGATGGTGAAGCATTACGTGATGGCGCGGATGGAAGAGTTCGGCGCCAAGCGCCGCGTGAAGCCGGACCGTAAACGCAGGCAGCTGCCGCGGGATTAACATGGTTCGCGATAATCCACTTAAGCAGCGTTATGAGCTTGAAGTGGAGGGCAGCCTCGCGGTGGCGGAATACCGGCTGGAAGGTAAAAACCTTGTCATTACCCATGTGGAAGTTCCGCCTGCCCTGCAAGGCAAGGGCATTGCCGCGCAGGTGATGGAAGGTGTGGCCGGCGATGCAGAGGCGCGCGGGCTGACGATTGTGCCCATCTGCTCCTATGCTGCGGTGTGGATGAAGCGAAAGGAAAAGGTCTGATGCAGCTCTTTTACTCGGTCAATTCCCCCTATGCCCGCAAATGCCGGGTTGTCCTGCTGGAAAAGGGCCTGAAGGCGGAGCTGGTGGAAGCGCCGCCGCTAGAAAATCCGCCGGAGCTGATCGCCGCCAACCCGCTGGGCAAGGTGCCGGCGCTGGTGACGGATGACGGGCAGCACCTGAATGACAGCCCCCTGATCTGCGAATATCTCGACAGCCTGAATGATAACCCGCGCCTGCTGCCGGGCGGGCTGGAACGCTATTCGGTGCTCTCCATTGCGGCCCTGGCCGACGGGGTAATGGACATGACGGTGGAATGTGTGCTGCAGTCTCGCCGTCCGGAAAGCCAGCGTTGGCCCGACTGGATAGCCCGGCGGCACGAGGGCATAAAACGCACGGTGGAGTTCATTGCCGGGAAGGATTTTTATAGCAGGGGCGGGCTGAATATGGCCCATATTAATACGGCTATCATGCTCTCTTACCTTGATTTCCGACTGCCGAAACTGGACTGGCGCCGGGCTAACCCTGCTCTTGCCACATGGCACAAGGGGTTTGAGGCACGGTCTTCCATGCAGGCAACCCGGCCCGCCCTCGCTTGAGGGTTGTGAAAACCTCCAGAAAATGTTATATTTCTGCACTTTTGGATGCATCAAGATTAAGTGTCCTGTTGGTTGCTCCGCACGTGGTGAGACGTGAAGGAGCCCTGTAAATCTGTGTAAACAGTATATCTATCCCCGTAATCCCGGCTGTGCCGGAGAGGAGAGAAGCGATGCGCCGGATGATTTCCGCGCTGATGGCGTGCACCCTGTGTGCCGCCATGCTGACCCTGGTCAGCAGCACCGTCCCGTCGGTGGCCCTCGCCCAGAAAAGCGAGAAGAAGGACGACAAGAAGAAGGCGGACCCGAAAAAGGTCGAGCCCCAGGTGGAGCCGCTGAAAGAGGGCGAATTCCGGTTCGCCGGTACCATCGGGAACCGCTTCGACGTCACGCTGGTCGCCAAGACCGGCGATTACGACGAGGTGGCCTTCGAGCTGAAGAAAAACCGCATCCGCCTGAACGTGGCGGTGGCGGAGACCGTGGTAAAGATCACGGTCAAGAACGTGACCAACGCCGAGGCCGAATTCGCCGCCTTCCCCACGTTGAAAGACAAGGGGGGCAAAACGTTCAAACTCGGCGCGGGTAAGGAGGAGACCTTCGAGGTCACCTTGCCCAAGGGGATCCGCTTCTGCGGGTTTCCACAATAATGTAAACTAGCATCCAAAAGAAAAGACCGCTCCCTCAACCGGGGCGGTCTTCACTTTTTGAGATAATATTTTTATTTTTTCTTCGGTGGAAGCACGCAGGCCGCGCGGTAATACGCGCCGCCGGTAGTGGGTTTGCTTACACCGGTTGTGGTCGGCAGCGAGAGCGGCAGGCCGCGTAAAGAGCGCACCGCGAGGAAGCCGAAGGCTTGTGCCTCCAGCGCGTCGCCGTTCCAGCCCAGTTCATCACATGATCTTACATTGCCGAGGTAATGTGCCAGCGCGTCCATCAGCGCGGGGTTGTGGCGGCCGCCGCCGCAGACATACCAGGCGACAGGTTTTTGCGGCAACAGCATGAGGCCGCGCTGCACGGCGGCGGCGGTGAAATGCGTGAGCGTCGCGGCGGCATCCGGTGCGGAGAGAGCGTAGGCGGCCGAGACGTCAAACGTGTCGCGGTCGAGCGATTTGGGCGGGGATTTGCTGAAATAGCGGTGGCGGATGAGCTCGGTCAGCAGGCGCAGATCTGGCTTGCCGGTGCGTGCAAGGTGGCCGTCGCGGTCGCAGTCCAGCCCCGTTTTGGCGTGGGCGAGATCATTGATCAGCGCGTTGCCGGGGCCGGTGTCAAAGGCCAGTACGCGGCCCTGCGTGCCGACGAAAGTAAGATTGGCCACCCCGCCGACATTCAGGATAACGCAGGGTTTTCTGAGCTTCGCGGCCAGCGCCACGTGAAAGAGTGGTACCAGCGGCGCGCCCTGCCCACCGGCGGCTACGTCGGCGCGGCGGAAATCCGTGACTACGTCAATACCTGTTTCGGCGGCGAGCTGCGCGCCGTTGCCGATCTGCCAGGTGATGCCTTCTGCCGGGCGGTGGGTGATGGTCTGGCCATGAAAGCCGATGACTTTTACAAATTTGGGCTTCTTGCCCGCCTTCTCCAGCAGTGCGCGCACGGCGGCGGCGTGGTGGATGGTGAGTTCCTTCTCGATGGCAAGCGCATCGCCCTGCCCGCGCAGGAGATTGCGCAAGGAATCGCGGAAGGTGCTGTCATAAGGCACGGTGATGGATTCGCCGGTGGCGTAGACCTTTTCACCGTCCGTGCGGATGAGTGCGGCATCGATGCCGTCCAGCGAAGTGCCGCTCATCAGGCCGATGGCCCAAACCCGTTCTGCCTTAGACTCCATATTCATACCCAAATAGTCCAAGCAGCAATTTTAGCGCCTTCCCGCTTTCTCCTTCAAGCGTTCGATTTTTCCTCAGGATTTGCTTGGCTTCCTCGCGGGCGCGGATGATGAGCGGCTGGTGCACCGCAAGATCCGTGAAGCGGAAACGCGGTATGCCGCTCTGGCGCGTGCCCAGCAGCTCGCCGCCGCCGCGGATGGCGAGATCTTCTTCCGCGATACGGAAGCCGTCTCCCGTTTCACGAAGAATAGTCAGGCGGGCGCGGGCATCTTCCCCGGCGGCATCGCTGTAGAGCAGCAGGCAGGAGGAGGCCTTGTCGCTGCGGCCCACGCGGCCGCGCAGCTGGTGCAGTTGCGAGAGGCCGAAGCGTTCAGCTTGCTCGACAATGAGGATGGTGGCATCGGGCACGTCCACGCCGACTTCCACCACGGTAGTGGCAACGAGAAGCCGTGTTTCACCGGCGGCAAAACGGCGCATGGCTTCTTCGCGTTCTTCCGCCTTCATGCGCCCGTGCACAAGGCCCACACTTTCACCGAAGGCCGTGCGGAAGGTGATGTGACGCAGCTCCACTGCCGCCGCATCATCTTTCGCGATGGTGGATTCGTCATCAATCTGCGGGCAGATCCAGTAAATCTTCTCGCCTTTGCCCAGCGCGCGGGAGATGGCCTCTGTTACCTCACTGATGCGCGAAAGTGGGATAACGGCGGTGGTGATGGCCTGGCGGCTGGCGGGTTTCTCGGTCAGCAGGGTGCAATCCATGTCTCCGTACAGGGTCATGGTCAGGCTGCGGGGGATGGGGGTGGCGGTCATATGCAGCAGATGCGGGTGCTCGCCCTTGGCGCTCATGGCCATGCGCTGCGCCACGCCGAAGCGGTGCTGTTCATCGATCACAATCAGGGCGAGATCATGGAACTCCACCTTTTCCTGGAACAGTGCATGCGTGCCGATGACGATATGCGCCCTTCCCGCCGCGATATCCGCCAGCTGCACCTCGCGCGATTTGCCCTTGATGCTACCGGTCAGCAGCGTGATGCCCACAGGCAGGCCTTTGCACAACGTGGAAAGCGTAAGCGCGTGCTGGCGGGCAAGGATTTCCGTGGGTGCCATGAGGGCGGTCTGCAGGCCATTTTCCGCGGCGGCAAGCGCCGCCAGCAGCGCCACCACGGTTTTGCCGCTGCCGACATCGCCCTGCAGCAGGCGTACCATGCGTGTGCCGGATTCCATGTCGCCGTCAATCTCAGCCAGCGCCTGCTCCTGCCCCTTGGTGAGCGTAAACGGGAGTTGCTCTATAAGTTTTTTACGCAAGGCGCCGGTGGATTTTACCGCCCTTCCCGGCTTTGCATCCATTCGCGAGCGGATGAGCGCAAGGTAAAGCTGGTTGGCGAGAATTTCATCATAAGCCAGCCTTTCGCGCACGCGGCTGGCGGAGGAGAGGTCTTCTTCGCCGTGCGGCGCGTGGGTGGCGAGCAGCGTTTCTTTCCAGCTTTTCCAGCCGTGCTGCTTCAGCGTTTCCGGCGGTGCCCATTCCGGCAGCTCCGGCGCGTGGTTCAGCGCGCCGCGGATGATGGAGGCCAGGCGGCGGTTGGTTAAGCCCGCAGTGAGCGGGTAAACGGGTTCCACGGTTTTCACCTTCTCCAGCTGTGCAGCCGGGGCGATGACGTCCGGGTGCGTCATCTGCAGGCGGAAATCAAAAATCTCCGTCTGGCCGCTGATGGCGCGCATCTCCCCCACCGGCAGGGCCTGTTTGATGTAATCCTCGCTGGCGTTGAAGAACACCAGCGTGATATCGCCGGTGTCATTGCTGCACAGCACGCGGTAGGGGATCTTGCGGCCCACGCGGCGCGGCGGGGGCTGGTGCGCCTCCACCATCACCACGAAAGTCGCGGTGACACCGGATGGGCAGCTGTTTAACGGGTATGTGGCGCGACGGTCAATCAGGCCGCTGGGCATGTGAAACAGCAGGTCGCGCACCACGGGCAGGCTGCCGCCCGGGCCTTCCGGCAGCACGCGCGAAAGCGTTTTGCCCAAAGCAGGGCCGATGCCCTTTAAACGGGTGACGGGGGTGAACAGGTTGTTGAGTACTTCGGAACGCACGTTAAACGTTTAAACCGTAAACGTTTACTCGGCAACCTCCAGCAATGCGTTGCCGGCCCCGGATGCGGGTTCCTCCAGCGTGGCTTCCAGCTTCGGGATCATGTCCTTGTCCTGCGATTGCTGGTCCACGCGGCCAAAGGCAATGCTGACCGTAGCGGGGATGGGTTCGCGGTTTTCCGGCGCCAGCGGCGCGGCGGCAATCAGCCAGCGCAGGCGGTTGAGCACCATGCGGGCGGATTCGGGGTTGGTGTCCATGATGAGAATGCCCAAGCGGTCCGGCCCGATGCAGCCGATGGTGTCGTCGCCGCGCAAATTCTGGCGGGCAATGCCGGCCACGTGCTTGAGCAGGTCATACACCGCGTCTTCGCCGTGCTTGCCTTTTACATCCTGAAAATGGTCGATCTCCACCACGGCTACGCAGGCCTTCAAGGCTTCCTTGTTCACATAGTAATGCACTAACTCAAGGTCTTTAATCAGCGAACCGCGGTCCGGTAGGCCGGTATGCGGCTCCAGCACTTCATGGCCCTTGAAATTATCACGCAATGCAGCGCGGAAGGCCTCGTTCTGGCGCCCGCCCGCACGATCCTGCAGGATGAGGCGGAAATAGGCGTGCTTATCGAGCGACTCGCTACGCAGCACCTTCAGGCGGAAGGCCACTTCTTTCCCCTGGTTATTGACGATGCAGAAGCTCTGCACCTTGGAAAGCACGATGCCGACGTCATTCCCCTCGTCATCATATTCCACGTATTCGTTGAGCAGCGTCTGGATGCGGTTGGGCAGGAAATGAATCAGCGGGCGGCCGGAAACGGTGGCGGAGTCAAAGCCCAGCACGTCCTCGGCGGGCTGGTTGAGCTCGCGGATTTCAATGGCCTGCCGGCTGTTATCCTGGCAGATCGTGATGACGGCGTCGTTTGAGCGGTGTCCTAGCATTGTCTTATTGCGTTATGTGGGGGTACATTGCATTGTTGCAGGCGATTATGAACAAAACCTTAATCGATGACCCGGAAACAGTGCTGCGGCGCCTGCGCTTCCGCAGCTCGCACCGCGGCTGCAAGGAGACCGACCTGGTGCTGGGCAGCTTTGCGGAATCGGCGCTGGAAGGCCTGAATACGCATGAACTGGCTGCCTATGCCGCGTTCCTGGATGAGGATGATGCCCATATCTGGGACTGGCTGGTGGGCAGGGCCGCCCCGCCCCGGGCTGATTATGAGCCGCTTTTGGTGAGGATGCGGGCCTGGTGCCCGGAGGGTTAGCGGCTTACTTCAAAGCTGGGATCATTACCAAGCTCAAAGGGCCTGCCGTTTTTAACATATTCCAAAAGCTTCTGCCGGGTAATGGGCGCATCAAGCGTATTATGGATAGGGATTCCCATTTCATGACAATAGCGCTCCACTGCATTCGTGCTGGTGTGAGCGATAATAATGCCCAGGGGCGCCTTGCCTGCATTGGGGTTGGGGTAGAGGCCTTGGAGCATGGTGTCGGCTCCGAATTGTTTAATAATAGCCTCCTGCCCGTCGCGGCCGATGTCTTTCCACCCGCCGGGCTCGGCAACAAGCACGGTATCGGTGCCGGCTGTTCCTTCCACGTATACGACATAGGCTCCTGCGCTTCGCAGAGCCATTATGGCATGCGATTTACGGCGCTTTTCAGCTTCCTGCTCCGCCAGGTCACGTTTTACATTCAACGCATCCGCGCTTGAATCATCCTCGTTGCTCATGGCTGCTTCCTGATAAATTGAGGTGAATTAATATATTGATAGAGATGTAAATGTACACCCCCTTTTCTCGTATTGGAACTAGCCTGCGGGCGTGATAATAGCAGCCTCCTTATGAGCAGAATTACCTTTACCGGCGTTCCCCCCGGGGCCGTACCGCTGGCACTGGCGGAGGCGCTGGAAACCGCGCCTGCCCTCATTCACGTGGCGGTGAATGACCGGGCGATGGACCAGCTGGCCGCCGCGCTGCCCTTTTTTACCGATGCCCAGGTCGTGCGGTTCCCGGCCTGGGACTGCCTGCCTTATGACCGCGTTTCGCCCCGCCCCGCGCTGGTGGCAGAGCGGGTGAAGGCGCTGGCGGGGCTGGCGGCAACGCAGGGCAAAAGGATCATCCTCACCACGGCCTCTTCTTTCCTGCAGCGCGTGCCGCCGGCGGCGCTGATGCGCGAGGCCGTGCTGATGCTGGCGCCGGGAGTAAATATCCCGCGCGGGCGGCTGCTGGCGTTCCTTGCCGCCAACGGCTACCGGCGTGCCGGGAAAGCCATCGAACCCGGGGAATATGCCCTGCGCGGGGGGATTGTGGATTTGATCCCCGCCGGGGAGCAGCAGGGAATGCGGCTGGATTTCTTCGGCGATGAGCTGGAAAGCTTACGGGCCTTTGACCCGATGACGCAGCTGACCAGCGGCCCTGCAACGCCGGTAACGCTACACCCGGCCGGTGAAGTGCCGGTGACGGAAGAGCGCGTGGCGCGTTTCCGCGCCGCCTACCGCGAGCAGTTCGGCGCGGTGAGCAAGCATGACCCGCTCTATGAAGCCATTTCCGCCGGGCAGCACTACCCCGGCATGGAGCACTGGTTGCCGCTGTTTTTTGAACGGCTGGAGCGCATCACGGATTATGCGCCGGATGCCACCGTGGTGCTGGATGCCGAGGCGGAAACTGCCATGGCCGAGCGGCAGGAAGCCATTCTCGATTATTACGAGGCGCGGCGCGAAGCCATGGGCAAAAAGAGCGCGGGTGAGCCCTATAACCCGCTGCCGCCGCAGATGCTGTACGTGATGCAGGATGAAACGGCGGGCCGCAGAGTGATTGAGCTTTCGCCGTTTGCGGCGGAGAGCGGCACGGCGAGAAACTGGCGCGCAGCGCCGATATTTGCAGGGGCGCAGGAAAACCCGTTTGCGCAATTGAAGGAGTATGTGGCGGCAAGACCGGGCAAACCCGTGGTGCTGGCCTGCATCTCGGCCGGTTCGGCGGAGCGGATCGCGCAGCTGGCGGGCATGCCTTCCGCGCGTATTGAGAAATGGGAAGATGCTGAAGATTTCTCGCTGGCGGTGCTGCCGCTGGAGCACGGGTTTGAAACCGAAAGCGCGGCGCTGATCACGGAGCAGGATTTACTGGGTGAGCGCATTATCCGCGCCAGGCCGAAGAAGCGCGACCCCGGCGCGTTCCTCGCCGAAGCGGCGAATTTCAACGAGGGCGAGCTGGTGGTGCACCGTGAGCACGGCATCGGCCGCTTTGAAGGGCTGGTGACGCTGGAGGTGGCGGGCGCGAAGCATGACTGCCTGAAGCTGGTCTACGAGGGCGACGATAAGCTGTTTCTGCCGGTGGAGAATATTGACCTGCTCTCACGCTTCGGTGCGGAAGAGGAAGGCGCGAAACTGGATAAGCTGGGGGCGGCCTCGTGGCAAGCGCGCAAATCACGCATGAAGGAGCGCATCCGGCTGGCGGCGGAAGCGCTGATGAAAACGGCCGCCGAACGGCTGATGAAAACAGCGCCGGTGCTGGAGACGCCCTCCGAAAAATATGACGCATTCTGTGCGCGCTTCGGCTTCGTAGAGACGGAAGACCAGGCCCGTTCTATTGAAGAAGTGCTGGAAGACCTCACGCTCGGGCGCCCCATGGATCGGCTGGTCTGCGGCGACGTCGGTTTCGGCAAGACCGAGGTGGCGCTGCGCGCGGCGTTCGTGGCCACGCATTCCACACCCAAGGTGCAGGTGGCCGTGGTGGTGCCGACCACCCTGCTCGCCCGCCAGCACTACGCCAATTTCAGGGCGCGCTTTG
>CAZUKF010000028.1:0-16680 GCA_964620765.1 uncultured Rickettsiales bacterium
TTCCGTGCCCACTTCGCGCGCCACGCGGGTCACTTCCGCCGCGAAGGAGCCGAGCTGCGCCACCATGGTATTGATGGTCCGGGCAGTGCGCAGGAACTCACCGCGTAAGGGGCGGTCATCAATTTCAAGCGCCATGGTTTGTGAAAGGTCGCCCTGTGCCACGGCGCCGATCACGCGCGCGGTTTCAGAAGTCGGGTGCACAAGATCCTTGAGCAGCTCGTTGACGGATTCCATCGAATCACGCCAGAAGCCTTCCGCACTGCCCAGCGCCAGGCGCTGGCTGAGCAGGCCTTCCTTGCCCACGGAGCGGCTTAAGCGCCCAAGCTCGTCGGCCATGCGCTCGTTCATCTCAACCACCTGGTTGAAAGCATCGGCAACTTTGCCGGCGACACCGCTCCACTCTTCGGGCAGGCGTGTGCCACGGCCCTTCTTGAGCGCGTTGAGCGCGTTGAGAAGGACCATCATTTCACTTCCGGTTTCGGCAGGCTCGTAGGCGACGGCTACGGCAGTTTGTGCGGCGGACACGGCTGTTCTCCCTGATCAGAGCAGAAGGTGTATTCTGCAGGGTGTGTTAGGGAACCATAAACAAGCGATAGGGATACCTGTCCCGGGTTATAAAGAATTCATAAAAATGCTTCAGTGATCCACGTTTACCAGCAGCATGTCATGATCGGAAAACGGCTGATCGATAATGCTAAGCGACACATGCGGAACAATTTTCCGGCTGGCAATGCAAAGGTCTAGCAGGTAGTGGCGGCCCATCAGGGTAAAAGTGCTGCACTCAGGGTCATTCATCAGGCAGTACTTGCTGTCGCCCAAAAACACATCCAGCTCGCCAAGTCCGGCCAGAATATTGAAATCTCCGCCGATTAGAACTTCTCCCGCCTCCCGGTCGGCCAGGGCGCGCAACTCTTTCAACTGCTGCGTGCGTGTTTTCTGCCCCAGCGCAAGGTGAGTGAAAAACAATACCAGCCCTTCCTCCAGCGCGATGCGGTAGAGCAGGCGCTTGCTGCCGCGCGAAAAATAAAGCCGTTCGAAGCTGTAAGGGTGCCTGGCCATGAAGCCGTTGCATTTGCCCTGGGTTGGGCCATACATCCCCAGCTTGCTGCCCGGCGCGTATTTGCTGCTAACATCCGTTACCGGCCAGCCTTCGGCGAGATAGGCGAACTGGTTCAGCCCGCCGGAGGTGAACGAGCCGGTATCCACCTCGATAAGGCAGCACAGATCGGGTTTGGTTTTCTGCACGATGCACCGGTAACTTTCCAGCGCGGCTTTCTGAACCGCGTGCGATGTATAAATATGGCGTCGGCTGCGGGTAAGGTGCGCAAGCCACGAGCCGTCGATATCACGCGCGTAGCCTAAGTTGCTGATCATTATACGATGCCGCATGAACCCAGCATCAGCACCCCTTCATAAGAAAGCGATGCGCTTTCGCGTTTTACCGCTTCTTTGCGAGATGCTTGCCGCAACCGCATCGTAATCTCATCGTCCGCCTGTCACGGATAAGGGGACCTCAACCTCATGCATGCGTATGCGTGTTTTATTTTTCAGCTGTATGGCCATGATGCTTTTTACTGCCTTGACCGGCTGCAGTTCCACTTCCGCCGCGGCCGAGTATCCACAGATTCCCTCCTACGCCATTTCCCAATCGGAAAGAACATCGCTGGGCGCGGCGATAAAGGATGATGTGGCAAAACACCCCGGCAAGTCGGGGTTCCGCCTGCTGGCTACCGGCAGCGAATCCTTTGCCATGCGGCTCGCGCTCATCCAGGCTGCCGAGAAAACTCTCGACCTACAATATTACAGCGTGCATGACGATACGACGTCCAACCTTCTCATCGAGGCATTGGTAAAGGCTGCCCGCCGCGGCGTGCGCATCCGCTTCCTGCTTGATAATATCGCACTCTCCGACGTGGACGAGACATTCGCCGTGCTGGACGGGATGAAAAATGTCGAGATCCGCGTGTTCAACCCCTTTGCCACGCGAGATGATGGTGTGCTTGAGCGCATGGTGCGCGCGGTGACCGACCTTGGCTCGATGAACCACCGCATGCACAATAAAGCGCTGATCGGCGACAACCAGTTTGCCATTATCGGCGGCCGCAACCTCGGTGATGAATATTTCGAAGAGCATACCGACTGGACATTCCGTGACCTGGACATTCTCTCCGCCGGGCCGGTCACCGCGCAGATTTCGAAGAGTTTTGACCGCTACTGGAACAGCAAGGATGCGATTCCGCTCGGCCAACTGCGTGAGCGCGATAATTCACGCGCGGCAGAGATTCGTATGGAGTTGGCGGCGAACTGGGAAGAAGTACGGCGCACGGAAAAAGGAAAGAAACTGCTCAGTGCCACGCTGGCCGAGCGGCTAAAGGACAGCGACGTGAAACTGATATGGGCGCCGGCTGAACTGGTTGCCGATCCGCCGCAAAAAATTGACGATGCGCCCGACGAAGCTGCCAGCAAACCAATGATGCGGCTGGACCAGTTGCTCGACCGGGCTGACGAGGAATTCATTGCCGTCTCTTCTTACTTCGTTCCGCGCAAGGACGGGGTGGAATGGCTGACGGGCCTGGCTCAGCGCATGCGCGTGCGCATCCTCACCAACTCGCTCGCTTCTACCGACGTGGTTGCCGTGCATGCAGGCTACCGCCGTTACCGCGAAGAACTGGTGAAAAACGGCGTGGAGCTTTACGAGATGAAGCCCATTGGTGGGGAACGCCCGCGCCAGCGCCTCGTGGGCAGTAAAGCGCCGGCCCGGGCGAGCCTGCATTCCAAGGTGTACGTGGTGGACCGCCGCGAAGTGATGATCGGCTCTTTCAACCTCGACCCGCGTTCGATCGAGCTCAATACCGAGGTCGTGCTGGTGATACACAGCCCTGTACTGGCAACGCAGCTTGTGAAGATGTTTGATGAAGTGGCCTCTCCCGAGACCAGCTATGAGGTGGTGGAAGACGGCGACGGCTTGGCGTGGAAAGCGCGGGAGAAGGGAGGGGAGGTACGCTTCGGCAGCGACCCGCACCCGGGCTTCTGGCGCAGCATCGAGGCGGATCTTTTTTCGCTGCTACCGCTTGAAGATCAACTTTAAAGTTTATGTGAACTTTACCGACACGGTTTTCATCCCGCATCGCTTACTTGTGGTTGCGTAGTTACTTTCGGGTCTTACGCTGCTGCATTTCGCTCAGCGACAACATTTTAGGAGGTTTATATGCCGAACAATCCGCAGAATCCGAATACGCGCCCCCAGAACGAAGGCCAGAAGAGCCAGGAGCAGCGCAACAATCCCCGCAAGGACGACAAGACTTCGCAGAAGCAGCCCGGCGGGATGGAAAACGAGCCGAACGAAGGCAACCGCTAGTTCGCCTGCAAGAACCGGGCGGCAACGCCCGGTTTTTTTCTTTCAATGAATTCTCAAGGAGAAATAACATGCCTATGTCCCGTTCCTCTTCTTCCTCTTCCAGCAAGAGCAAGAACAAGAAGAGCTCCTCCAAGGTGGTAAAAATGCCGCGTGGAAGCCAGAAAAAGTCGGCGAAGCGCAAGCCTTCTTCCCGCATGGAGCATGCTTCGTACTAAGCTTTCGAATCAGTGCATTTAAAAGCCGGGGTTAAACCCGGCTTTTTTATTTTCCAGGAAGGGTTGCGGATCGTTTTTTTGCGTGGCCGCGTGCAGGTTGAAGGCAGGATTTCACTTTTAACAGGAGTTTTTATGCGTAGCTCGACACTGCTTGGAATTTCACTCGCTACTCTTCTTGCGGCCTGCACGGCGCCGGATAACGGCTATTATGACGTCAACGGCAATTACATCCCGCCCGCCAACGCCACCACGGATGCGCAGATGTACAAGGCACCGAACCCTGGTGCCAGCCGCGGTGATCACATCCACTACCGCGGTGATACCGGCAACCATGTGCATGTGACACCGGTAGCCTACGAAGCGCCGCCGGTGCAGAAAACCGTCACCACCACCACCTACACCTACGACCGCCCCGGTTATTACGATTATAACGGCTACTATGTCACCGAGGTCAGCGGGCTTACCGCGCCGGATGACATGCTGCCGCCGCGCGGCCTTTGCCGGGTGTGGTTCCCCAACCGGACCGTTGAAAACCAGCCACGCGTGGAGCCGTGTGATAACATCACCGCCCGCGTCCCTGCCGGTGCCTACGTGATCTACGGGGGCTAAGCCATGAAAGGTATATTGCTCTGGCTCATCGGCATCCCGATCCCCATTATTATTCTGATTTACCTTCTTTTTTAAAGTGAATTGCGGCAGGCCCTTACCGGAAATTTATGGATTTTTTATTTCCGGCAAGGACTTACCGTAGCGGCTTTTTAGGAACGATCGTTTAGTCCTCAAGATGCAAAGGTTGATCAGTAATAGAATTTCTCTATGCTGACCCTCCCTTGCAGAACACCCAAAAACGAGGTTCCCATGCAGGAAAAGAAAAACACCGTCCTCATCGTCGATGACGAAGAGGAAATCCGGAAGATGCTGAACATCTTCCTCGACACCGCCGATTTCAAGGTTGTGGAAAGCGACTCGGGCAAACAGGCAATCCGCCTGGCCGCGTCGGTGAAACCGAACCTCGTGCTGCTCGATCTCGGGCTGCCTGATATGGACGGCAAGGAAGTCATCCAGAATATTCGCCAGTGGTCGCAGGTGCCCATCGTAGTGCTTACCGTACGCTCGGCGGAAGAAGAGCTGGTTGCCGCGCTCAACATGGGTGCGGATGATTATGTCACCAAGCCGTTCGGTGCCGACGTGCTGCTTGCGCGTATCAACGCCAACCTGCGCAAGAGCGTGGTGCGCGAGGCCGGCGAGCCGGATCTCATGAACGGTCCGATCCGCATGGATCTTGTTCGCCATGAAGTGTATATCGGCGGCGAGAAGGTAGCCTTCACCCCGAAAGAATACGAGCTGCTCCGTTATTTCCTCGTTAATTGCGGCCGCATGCTTACCCGCCGCCAGATCCTCAAGGAAGTCTGGGGCCCGGCCCACGTGGACGACGCGCAGTATTTACGCGTCTATATCGGCCAGGTGCGCGAGAAGCTCGATGTGGTCCCCGGCCTCAAGAAACTCATCGTTTCCGAGGCAGGCGTGGGCTATCGCATGGATGTTCTCCCGGGAAACGCCGAGGAGCCTAAAGCCGCCTGATAGCTTTCTTACCCCGCCGTGCAGGCTTCGTGACTGCTTCTTTAGAGTGACGCCCATACTATCAGGGCGAACACTCAAGAAAGGAGATTACGTTATGAAGATACTTCAAATCACGGCGGCGGTATTTGCCCTGGCTCTGCTCGCTGCCTGCGGTCACAGCACTTCTGATCGCGCACTTAGCGGCGGTGCCATCGGCGCCGGTGCCGGTGCGGTAGGCGGTGCGCTTGTCGGCGGTGACCCGGTAACGGGTGCTGTCATCGGCGGTGCGCTCGGCGCAGGTGCCGGTGCACTCACCGATAGTGACGATGTCAATCTTGGCAAGCCGATCTGGAGAAGGTAGTGCCTTTCCAGGATTCAAAAGAGGCTCCTTCCCAGGAAGGAGCCTTTTTTTTAAAGCCGCATTTCGCCAGAAAACGCGGCAAACCCTTTACCATGCTGGCAGAGAAAGCCGCCGCAGCGGCGGGCAGCCCCGCTGCCTTCCTGCTGGCGGGCGCGACAATCCTTATATGGGCGGCTACCGGGCCAATTTATGATTTCTCGGAGACGTGGCAGATCGTCATCAATACGGCCACCACCATCGTCACCTTCCTGCTTGTCTTCCTCATCCAGAACTCCCAGAACCGCGAGACACGGGCGCTGCAGCTCAAGCTGGACGAGCTGATCCGCGCAACCAAGGGCGCGCATAACACCATGCTGAACCTGGAGCAGCTGGACGACGAGGAATTGCAGAAGCTGTACGAGCAGTATGACAGGCTCGCCGAGATCGCGCGCGCGCAACTGGAGCGCGGGCAGGAAGAAAAATCACTGGAGCCAGCGGATCAGGCTGCTGATGCTGCCTAGCTGCTGCCCCATCCATACGCAGATCAGCGTAATAGGCAGCATGCCAAGCAGGCTTACCAGCAGGTAATCGGTGTGGCGGATATGCGCCGCGGCGCTGGTGTAATTCACCACGCCATCGGGAATCGGCGCAAGCCGTGCGATCAACAGGCCGATATTGGGATGCTGCTCCATGCGTTCCCACAGCGTGGCAGTTCGCTTGTAGCGCATGTAGCGCGGCGGCCGGGGTTCTTCCAGCACGCGCCGCGCCAGCATGAAGGCAATGTCGGCGGCAATGAGGCGGCCGAGCATGATCAGCACTGCTGCTTCCCAGAAACTGAAGAGCAGGCCCGCCGATATCATCCACACGGTAGCCAGTGGCAGGCCGGTCAGAATCGTGGCGCCCAGCATCGCCATGAATACGAAGTACCCCATCACCGGGTTGGCGTGCGAGTAAGAGCGGAATTCAAGCAGGTAGCGCCGGAGCTCCGGGAGATGCGCGTCAATAACGGGGCCGAGCGCATATCCCAGGATGAGGGTTATAAATATGATGGTGGCGAGGATTATAGAGCGGCGCATGATTTTCAAGCTACGCGCGGCCGCGTAATTGGCAGCACGGAGCCGCGCATTTTCCTGTACAGTAAGCGGCGAACCGCTGATTTGACGGATTTCTTATCGGGTTGTGCCCTGCTTCCAACCACGCATTGATCTGCGCCGCGCTAGCGTGAAGAGGCTAGAATCTAACCTCAATTGGAGAGCTTTATGCTTAACTGGATCATTACCTTTTTTATTCTTGCAGTGCTCGCCGCGCTGCTGGGATTTGGCGGGCTTGCGGGAACTTTCTCGCAGATCGCGCAGTTCCTGGCCGTGCTGTTCGTGGTGCTGTTCGTGGCGGCGCTTGTCTATAGCGCTGTTACCGGCAAGCGCGCAAATCCCCCGATATAATCGGGTGATTCAAACGCTGAAAAAGGGCCGCTTAAAGCGGCCCTTTTTTATTGGTTGGGAAATTGCAGCGTGAATACCGCGCCGCCATCCGGGTGGTTTTCCGCTTTCACATTGCCGCCCATCAGCTCCAGCAGTTGGCGGCAGATGGCTAGCCCCAGCCCTGTGCCGGCGTTCTGCTGGTCTGCCTTAGCGAAGCGGGCGTACTTGGAAAAAATAATTTCTTCTTTCCCCTCGGGAATGCCGGGTCCGTCATCATGCACGCGGATGGTACAATCGGCGCCGTTGCAGCCATACTGCACGCGTATCGCCGGAGATTTCCCGGCGTGTTTCATCGCATTTTCCAGCACCAGCCCCGCCGCGCGGCCAACCAGCATCGGGTCTGCCTGCAGGTGTACCTCGCCGGTTGCATCGAGCGTAATGTCGCAGCGGCTGCGGCGCGGGCCAAGGCGGATGATGGCGTCATTGAGCAGGTGCGTGAGGTTGCAGCGCTCCGTGCGTGTTTTCACCATGCCGGCTTCGAGCTTGGCCATGTCGAGAATGTTGGTGATGAAGTTATCGAGCCGGTAGGCTTCCGCCAGCGCTGAGTTGAGCAGCATGTCGCCTTTTTCCTTGGTCAGTTTGCCTTCCATGCGGCCGTAGATTTCAAGCGAGCCGATAATAGTGGCCAGCGGCGTTTTCAAATCATGCGACACGGCAGAGAGCATCTGCCGGTGCAGCTGCTCACGAATTTTTTCAAAACCTGCCGCTGGGGCCATTGCTCACCTCTGTAGAATTGCCTGAAAATAGCACGTTCCGTGCATTTTCCAAAGAAAAACGCCGCCCGCATTACCGGCGGCGTATCGGCCTGAGGTTGGCCGCATTTTTTAGTTTCTGTCCGTCGTATCTTTAATGGCATCGCCCAGTTTTTCGCCGGGGGTGCGCTTTTCTAGCTGCTGGGCGGCCTTGTCCAGGCCCTGCGGCATGGCGTCGATGGCATCGCCTACGCGCTGGCCGGTGGAGCGCTGGTCGGGTATGGTGAGGAAGCCGAAAGCGATGATGGCTACTGCGATAATGGCAATAACGCCGGTAGCTGTCCTGGTTTGCTTGTTCATGTGAAACTCCTTGAGGTGTTGAGGTAGTTAAACGTAGTCCTGCTCTTCGAACGGTGGAGAGGTATAGCCCTCATCCAACAGATCGTCGAAATCTTCGTCGAGGAGCATTTCAGTTGTATTTTCATACTCGTCCATAAAAGCCTCTTAAGCAGGTTCGGTTTGTTTGAATGATGCATCCGCCAGCGTCGCGCTGAGGTGGTCGATGCGGCCGATGGCGCGGGTCAGATCATCCACGCGCTGCTTCTGCTCTTTCGTGGCGGGCGTTGCACCGCCTTCGTCTTCGAGGCGCTGTATTTCCTCCAGCGAAAGCTTCAGTCGCTCGCGCATGTCGTGCAGGAAACTATCTCCATTCATGGAAAGTTTCTGCGCGGCGGCAAGGCCGCGGCGGTAGGATTCCAGCCAGTGCTCCAGCGTCTCGGCTTGTTTCTTCACACCCTCCGCATCGAGAGCAGTTTCCGAATGCACCAACAGGCGGCGCACTTCATGCATCAGCGATTCAGCTTCTTCCAACTGGGGAGGCAGCGTTGCGGCGGGTTCCAAGGGAGTGTTTTGCGGGTTGTTCATAGTGCCCATTTAGGCGCACCACCTGCAAAAGCGCAGTGCGCAAGAGGGCTGAAAAATGTAAGAAAATTGCAAAAACCTCAGGCGGCTTCTTCGCGGCTTACTTCCATGAGAAGCAACAGCTTGGCCGTCAGCAAATCCGGGTGAATGGGCTTGCTCATATAATCATCCATCCCCGCCGAGATGCAGCGTTCACGGTCGCCCGCCAGCGCATGCGCCGTGACGCCGATGATATAGTTGCGGAAACCTTTCCTGGCCTCCAGCGCACGCACGCGCCGCGTGGTTTCAAAGCCATCCATGTCCTGCATCTGCACGTCCATGAGAATGGCAGCATAAGGCGCATCCGTGCGTTCGATGCAGGCCAGCGCGGTCGCACCGTTTTCTGCTGCCACGGCTTCGAAGCCTAAGTTTTCAAGCATCATGGTCGCCACCATCACGTTGGGGGCGTAATCTTCCACGATCAGCACGGTGCGATGCATGTTTGTGGCATGCGGCACCTTTGGCGTTTCCTTCGGTGCTTTTCCCGCAATCATTCTCGCGCCTGCTGCCGGCAGGAGCAGCGTCACGGTAAATACGGCACCAAAGCCCGGTGTGCTTTCTGCCGTGATATTCCCGCCCATGCGCTTTGCCAGCGAGCGGGCGATGGAAAGCCCGAGGCCCGAACCGCCGAAGCGGCGCGTGATGCTTTCGTCCGCCTGTGAAAACTTGTCGAAGATGCGCTCAAGCTTTCCACTGGGAATACCGATGCCCGTATCACGCACGGTGATGGTGAACTGCGTATTGCCACCCTCATGCGGCGTACAGACGGCATGCACGCTGATTTCTCCGCGGTCGGTGAATTTAAGCGCGTTGGCCACCAGGTTCATCAGGATCTGCTGCACGCGCGTGCGGTCGCCCGTTGCCACGCTGCCGCGCGTTTCGTCGATCAGGCTGAAGCGCAGGTTCTTGCTTGCTGCCTGCGCGTGAAACATCGTGCGCACATCGTTCAGCACGGTAGAAAATTCGAAATCCGCCGTTTCCAGGTCCAGCACCCCGGCCTCGATGCGGCTGATATCCAGCAGGTCATTGATAAGCCGGAGCAGCAGGTCTGCATTGGTGAGCAGTGTCCGCACCATCTGCCGCTCTTTCTGCCCGAGCTCCAGCTTGTCCAGCAGGCGTGCCAGCCCGATCACAACGTTAAGCGGCGTGCGCATCTCGTGGCTCATGGTGGCGAGGAACGCGCTTTTTGCCCGGTTGGCGCTTTCCGCTTTCTCCTTGGCGGCCAGCAGCTCCTGCCGCTGCACCTCGTTCTCGTGCAGCAGGCGGTGCTTGGTATAGGCGGCCTGCATCACGGCATAGAGCAGCTCAAGATAAGTCTGGCTGGTATCCTTGATGGCATAATCCGCCGCACCTTTTTCCAGCGCTGCAACGGCAGCGCGGTCATCCCCGCTTTCAATAAGGATAATCGCCGGGGGCGTGTGCTGCATTCCGGCCAGCACGTCAAGCAGCGCGAGCCCGCTCATGCCCCGCAGGTGATGATCCACCAGCAGCACGTCATAATCCACCTGTTGCAGGCGCTGCAGGCCGTCTTCCGCGGACGCGGCAAAATCCACCAAGACATTGTGGCGCTGCATGCGCTCCCGCAGGAGCCGCGCCAGCGTCTCGTCGTTTTCGATATACAGAATTCGCTGCAAAGCAGTGTCCGGCATGGCGGTAAATACTTGAACGAAGACGGTGTCTTCCCAGGTTAATCAGTCATTATTCGTTGTTCTTATAGATATTTATAGCGGCAGCAAGCGTAATGAAACGATGGGTGAGCGGGGCCAAATTCATAAGAACCCCATAAATACCGATATATAACGCTGTATTAGTAACGGGGTTTATGGGTCATCAGCCCGTCGATAAAAGCACTGGCGATGTTACCGGCGCGGTGGGTAAGCGGCGCCTCCTGGTCCAGGATGCGACGGGGGAGGTCACGCAGTGAGCGGACACAGGCCACGGCTGCAACCAGCATCATCACGAAAAGAAAGAGCACAAAAAAGCCCACGCTGAAAAATGCGGCGTCTGCATCCAACCCGCGTTCGACCAGCACGTTATAGGCATAATAGGCTGTGCCGATGATAAGCGCACCGGCCAGCAGCGATGCGATGAGCGATAAGGCCAGTGCTGCAGCCAACCCCACCAGCAGTCGCTGAAACAGCGACGTGCCGGCGGGGATGGTCTTATGCATGACAGCCAGCGCGGCGATTTTGCCCAGCATGAGGTGAGGCTCCGCGTGTCTGGTTGTCTTAGCGGCGAAAGAAGGCACCGAGCACAAGCCCGGCGGCCAGGGCCAGCAAGCTCGATTGCACCGGCTTGCTGCGGATCTGCGAGGTGATGCTGTCGGCCGCGTGGGTGAGCTCGTCACCGGCGGTGTCGACATATTCGCGTACCTTGCGGCCGGCACGGCCGGCAACGGCTTCCAGATCATCGCGGATTTCACCGGACGTCTGGCGGAAATCTTCCTTCAGGCGGGTGACGCCGGCGTCATTGGCGGGGGAACTTTTAGGGGTCTGCATAAATCTCTCCTTTTGGGTTGAGGTTGAAAGTCAGGTTAACGGCGTGCCGGGGGTGTGGTTTCAGACAGGTACTCGATCTCCACTTCCACGCGGCGGTCTTTCTGCAGGCAGTCGATCAGCTCGGTACGTGACAGCGTATCCGGGCAGTTCGTCTTCGGTTCGCTTTCGCCGAGCCAGCGCGTTTCTGCCACGCGTGAGTTCACGTAGCCCTGCCGCACGAGATATTTCTTCACGTTCTCGGCGCGTTTCTGCGAAAGCTTTTCGTTGTAAGAGGCGGTGCCGATACGGTCGGCAAAACCGACAATGCGGGCTTCTTTCACGTCCTGCGCGGAACGCAGCACGCTTGCCAGCGAATTAAGGCGCTGCTGCGATTCCGGTGTCAGAGTGGCCAGGTTGAAGCCGAAATAAATAGTGCGGTCTTCCTTGGCAATCTCGGTGCGCCGTGCTGCTGCCTGGACGGGCCCGCAGGCGTCGCCATCCATCAGCCACTTGGTACGCACGCAATTGCCGAAGGTGTTGTGAATGATCTGGCCGCGCGCATCGCGCACAACGTCCCTGTTATCGGGCATGCCTGCCTGCGCAGCGCCACTGAAGGCGAGCGCGGAAGAAAGCAGCAATGCCGGGAAATAAATATGTTTCATTTTCGTCTCCTGAACTGGTGGCATAATGCCCCCGCTTTATTGGAGCGTGAGGTTGACTGGAGGGTGCCAAGTCCTCACTTAGAAAACGATATGGTTGAAGCGCGTACCACGCAAAGAAATGCTAAGCGCCGCGCATGTTACTACAGCTTATCAGCTTTTTACCAATTTCCCCCGCGCTCCCTTTCGCTTCCTTACCTTGCATGTGCGAGCCTTCCAGCATCAGGGCAGCCCTGTTGCCATGGTACAAACAACACCTCAAATGGAGTCACGTATGAAACAGACATTCGCTTATCTCTGCACGACGACATTCCTTGCGTTCGTCGCGGCAGGCTTTGCGGCAAATGCCGCCACCGAAAGCAAGGTGGAATACAAGGAGAACGGCGGCTACGAATCCACCAAGTCCTCGGAGCACAAGGCGCCAGACGGCACTACGCACACTACCGAGTCCAACGTGGATGTAGACGTGGATAAGAACGGCCGCGTCAGCAAGTTGATCGAGACCGAAAGCTCGACCGACCCCAAGGGCCTGCTGAACGAGAAGAAGGATATCGCCAAGACCGAGCGGGAAGAAAAGCCCCGCGGCGGTTACAAGGAGACGGTTACCCGCCAGCACCGTGATGCTGACGGCACCGACATTACCGCTAGGACGACTACCGATGTGAACGTCGACAAACAGGGTAACGTCACGCAGATCGTGCGGGTGGAAAAGATCGTCAACCCGACCGGGCTGATGAACGAAACCAAAACGGTCAACGTCACCAAGACTGTCAACGGCAAGCTTGTCGAGCAGAAGACGGACGTCAACTAGTCCATCTTCTTCGGCAATCTTTAAAGAACACACCGGTCTTCCCCCCGGTGTGTTCTTTTATGCATTGATTTTTTATGGCTTTGAACTGAAGAGAACTTATGCCCCGCCGCTACCTCCTGCTTGCGCTACTTGCGTTTCCTGCCTTTGCGGAAGACGATGTCTTACGCGTCGAGGAAGATTACAAGTCGGTCAAAACGATTGCGATTGAGAATGATATATTCGCCGGCACCGACAGCAATTACACCAACGGCGTGCGCTTTGCCTATCTCTCCGCGGAAAGCAATATTCCCCGCTGGATGGACAAGGCGGCCGATGCATTTCCGCTGTTTTCGCATGAAGGCCACAAGCGCTGGCACTTCGAGCTGGGGCAGAGCATGTTTACGCCCGCCGATATCACCATCCAGGATCTGCAGCCCAATGACCGCCCTTACGCCGGCTGGCTTTACGGCAGTGTTGGCATGCTTTCAGACACCGGCTACCGGCTGGACAATCTGCAGCTGACGCTGGGGATGGTGGGTCCGGCTTCAGGCGCGGGGCGCACGCAGAAATTCGTCCATAGCGTCATCGACACGACTTACCCGCTGGGCTGGGACAACCAGCTGCACAACGAGCCCGGCATTGTTCTGAGCTATGAGCGTAAATGGCGCGGGCTGTTCGAGTTTTCGCCCAAGGGCTGGGGTGCGGATATCACGCCTAGCGTGGGCGGCAGCGTAGGTAATATTTATACGCATGCCTCGGTGGGCACCGTAGTGCGTTTTGGTTATGACCTGCCTTCGGATTACGGCCCGCCACTGATCCGCCCGAGCCTGCCCGGCTCGGATTTCTTCGTGCCGGACAAGAATATCGGCTGGTATCTGTTCGCGGGCCTGGAGGGAAGGGCAGTAGGCCGCAACATTTTTCTGGACGGCAATACGTTTGAAGACAGCCACAGCGTTGACAAGCGGAATCTGGTCGGCGGCGCGCAGGTGGGGCTGGCGCTTACCATCCATGATACGCGCGTTGCCTACACGCATAACTTTCGTACGAAGGAATTTCACGGCCAGCCCGACCGCAATGACTTCGGCGCGCTGACTGTGTCCTGGCGCTACTGATTTTACGGCTTCCTTATGCCTTTCTTACAGGGGGCACATCGCGTCCTTAGGATTTTTGACTTAAGCTGAAAACATCACCTCTACAATTACATCTAAATTTATTTATGGAGGTTTTCATGCAGACATCAACCGCACGCTCTTTCGGTGCCATCCGTAACGTGGAGACGATTGATTCAGACCACGAAGAGCTGACCCGGCTGTTGCAGCAGCAGTGGAAACGTCTCACTTGGGATGAGATCGAGGAGACATGTTTCATCCGCCGCGAAATTGCCCTGCTGATTGAGCGCAAATACGGTATCCGCCACACGCTTATGGAAAATTACCTTTCCAACCTCGAGCGTACGCTGCCGTTTAATACAACCCACTAACCAGGGAAATAATCCCAAAGGAGCATAGCCATGAAGGCAGCAAACGATTCTGGAACCAAGGTCAAGTCCCTCATGCATCCGGGTGTGAAAACCGTTTCGCCGGAAAGCACGCTGCAGGAAGCGGCGGAGCAGATGCACCAGCTGGATTGCGGCGTATTGCCGGTGGGTGATGAGGAGCGGCCGGTGGGCATTATCACGGATCGCGATATCGTCATCCGCGCGGTCGCCAAGGGCAAGGATGTCAATGTTGAGCGCGTGCGCGACTACATGACTTCACTGGTCTATTCCGTGCGGGAAGAGGAAACGCTGGAGCAGGCCGCCGACAAGATGTGGGAATACCAGGTGAGCCGCCTGCTGGTGGAAGGTGAAAACGGCAAGATATGCGGCATCATAACCTTCGGCAGCATCATGCGCAAAAATGACAGGAAGGAAGAAATAGCCAGCGTGGCCGAGCACGCCTTCAAGGGGGCGGCGACGGGCTGACTGGCGCAGGTTCAGTAGCATTTCCTGCTTGTTTGGGGACGTTTGGTGATAAAATATGCTCAATCTTAAGCAGTTTAAGCACGTTTAAGGCAGTTTTAGAGCTGTCTGAATAGCCCAAATAGCCTTTTAAATCCTTCCCGATCACCGTGATGGAATCGGACACTATTCCCGTCAGTTGTTGCTGAAAACTACCGCGCATTTCTGCCGCAACCCTTTCAATCTCCTGCTGGAAATGCGGGAGTTTTTTCCAACGCGACAAAGTTTCGCGCCGGATTTTTAATTGCTTGGCAGTGCTCGTTATATCAAGCCCTTCAGCCAGCATATACACGGCCTTACGCTGTTTTGGTGTGACTTTTTGTGACATTTTGCCCCCTTTTTCTTTTATTTTTACATGGGAGGCGAGAGGCCGGGAGGGGGAAAAGCAAACCCGGCGCCAGGGAGCGGGCACCGGGTTTTTTGTTTGAAACGGTTTTAAGCCGCTTCGTCTTTTGAGCAGTAATTGCAGGACTTCTCGAACTCCTTGATCTGGTTCTCGGCGGCGTCCTTGCCGATGCCGTAGAGCTTTTGCAGCTTGCCGTAGAATTCCTGGCTGTTGCCCTTGATCAGCTCGACATCGTCATCGGTAAGCTTGCCCCATTTCTGGCGGATCTTGCCGGCAAACTCGTTCCAGGACCCTTTGGCCTGTTCCTTGTTCATATCATTCTCCTTGCGAGGTGGTTTCCGCGCTTAGGTGCGCGTTACCTTATTTATCGCTCGCCGCGGCTCAGTAAGCGATGAGAGCCATGCAAGGGCGTCATAAAAAAATCGTTAAGAATGAAGCCTTACCCCGGAATTTACGGCCTGAAATAAAGAAACCATAAGTGCGGTTTTTCCTGCGCTGCTTGCCATAAAACCAGAGTTGCGTTATAAATAATCGCTCCACCTCTGGCGGGACGCTTATAAAAAGTCCGTATAATCTAATCGCAGGGAGCACTCATGCACCAAGCTGGAAACGCGCCTCTTTCCGCTGCAAATCGTTCCGTATCCGGGTCGAATCTGCTGGAGTCTCTTCCTGCCGCTGTCTATACATGCGACCTGCAGGGTCGTGTTCTGTACTTCAATGAGGCAGCGGCTGAATTATGGGGCAGGCGCCCAGAGATCGGCAAAGATTTGTGGTGCGGTTCGTGGAAAATTTTCACGCCCCAGGGCGAGCCGGTGCCGCTGGATACCTGCCCGATGGCGCGCACGCTGCAGGAGGCCCGCGCGGTTGAAGGCGAGGAAGTCGTTGTTGAGCGCCCGGATGGCACACGCCGCTACGTGCTGCCGCATCCGCAGCCGCTGTTTGACGCACAAGGCAATCTCACCGGCGCCATCAACATGCTGGTTGATGTCACCGATATCAAGCGCATGGAAAGGGAAAGCCGTCGCACCGCTTCCGAGCTGATTGAAACGCGCGATACGCTTTCACAGCAGGTGATTCGCCTGCGCCGCCTGCATGCGCTTTCGGTGCATTTGTTTGAAATCTCCGACCAGCGCGCCAGCCTGCAAGCCATCCTTGATACGGTGGTGGATCTGTGCGGCGCGCAGTTCGGCCTCGTCTCGCTTTATAACCCGGAAACGCAAATGCTGTATCCCAGCGCCAGCCGCGGCCTTTCCGAAGAAATCTTACAGGAACACGCTTTCCTGAAGCCGGAAACGGGCAACGGCGCCTGCGGCACCGCGTTTGCCACCCGCGCGCGCGTGATTGTGGAAGACACCCAGAACGACCCACACTACACGGTTTACCGCGAAGCGGCGGTGAAGGCGGGGCTGCGTGCTGCGCACAGCACGCCGATCTTTACGCGTGGCGGCGAAATTCTGGGCGTGCTCTCGGTGTATTTCAGGCAGCCGCAGCGCCCCGCGGATGTGGACATGCAGCTTGCAGACATCTGCGCGCGCAAGGCCGCCGTGGTGCTGGAGACGCTGCGCACGCAGCAGGCATTGCGGGAAGCCGACCGCCGCAAGGATGAATTCCTTGCCCACATGAGCCATGAAATCCGCACGCCGCTGAACGCCGTGACAGGGCTGGCGCATATTCTTTCGTTGTCGCACCCGCTGACGCCGCGGCAGCAGGAATGCATTAAAACGCTGGAGTCCAGCGCCCACACGCTGCTTGACCTGATCAACGATTTGCTGGACGTTGCCCGCCTCGAGGGTGGCAGCGTGG
>CAZUKF010000029.1:0-16505 GCA_964620765.1 uncultured Rickettsiales bacterium
GCAACACCTCATAATTTTACGTTAATTACCAAACCAGCCATGCAACAAGGCCGCGAAGCGAAGGATCTACTTTAAGTAGATTCTTCACTGCGTTCAGAATGACATTTTCTGCAGTTACATAGGCTCCGGGCCGATCCTGGGCTCATCATCCGCTACCTCGCCGGGCTCCAGCTCCCGCGCATACGCACCTTTGGAGAAC
Organism: uncultured Rickettsiales bacterium; assembly: GCA_964620765.1. GTDB lineage: Bacteria > Pseudomonadota > Alphaproteobacteria > Rickettsiales > SXRF01 > CAZUKF01. Next base: position 200 of record CAZUKF010000029.1, read on the forward strand.
AGGAACCGTGCCTCTTTCAGCGCCTCTGCGCGTGCCTCCTCGCTTAAGCGTTCCGCCACGCCCACCGGCGCGGGGCGGGCAAACAGGCGCGTAATGAAGCTAAACAATTTCATATTTTAAGCCTATGGTGCGGACCATGATACCCCATACCCTGCCCTGGATGGAACCCCTCGATCTCGCCCGGCGTTACCTTGCTGAGCCGCTGGTGCTGCTCTATTCGGGCGTGCAGGCGGGCTATTCCGGCAATGTCAGCCTGCTGGCCTGCGGGCTGGCGGAAGAAGTTCCCGGCACAAGCTTCGATGCGCTTGCCCCGCATCTCTCCACCAGCAAAGGCGCATACGAGAACGCCTGGTTCGGCTGGTTCGGCTACGGCCTGAAAGACGGGCTGGAGAAGCTGCCGCCGGATGCGCCGGGCTACCTCGCCCTCCCCGCCCTGTGGATGGCGCGGTTTGAAAACATCTTCCGCTTTGACCATACGAAGCGCGAGCTCACCTGCTGGGCAAAAAAAACACCCGCACTGCCGCCCGCACGAGAGAAAACGGCGGCAGACATACAGGTGGGGGGTATCGAAAGCAACATGAGCCGTGAGGTGTATCTCGCGCATGTTGCCCGCATCGTGGAAGCAATCCGTGCCGGCGATCTCTACCAGGCCAACCTCACGCGCAAGTTCCACGGCATGTTCAAAACAGAGCCGGACAGTTTCGCGCTGTTTGAAAAGCTGGTGCAGGTCAGCCCCGCCCCCTACAGCGCCTATATCCGCACCCCCGGCTGCACCGTGCTCTCCTCCAGCCCCGAGCGCTTTTTAAAGATGGACGCAGGCGGCAAAGTCACCACCCGCCCGATCAAGGGCTCTGCCCCGCGCGGAAAAGACGCGGCGGAAGATGCGCAACTGCGCGAGGCGCTGCACGCAAGCTCCAAGGACCGCGCTGAGAACCTGATGATCGTAGACCTCATGCGCAATGATCTCGCCCGCGCCTGCGTGCCGGGCAGCGTGCGCGCGGAAAACCTGTTCGAGGTCACGGCGCACGCCAATGTGCACCATCTCTCCAGCACGGTCAGCGGCCAGCGCGCCGCCAATGCCTCGCCGCTTTCGCTGGTGGCGGCCTGCTTCCCGCCCGGCTCGATGACGGGCGCACCCAAGATCCGCGCCGTTTCGCTCTGCACCGAGATTGAGCGCATGGAACGCGGCATCTACAGCGGCGCGCTGGGCTGGCTGGGCGGAGACGGTTCGCTGGACCTCTCGGTGGTCATCCGCACGCTCGTTATGCAGGCAAAGCAGTTCGAGTTCCAGGTGGGCGGCGGCATCGTGGCAGATTCCACGCCTGAGGGCGAATGGCGCGAAACACTGGTGAAGGCCACCGGCCTTGCCCGTGCGCTCGGCATCTCCCCTAAAACACTGGAAGCCCTCTAAAGCTACTCGGCCTTGAGTTCGCCGGTCGCCTGTTCCATCTCGATGAAGGTGGGCTGGTAATAAGACGGCACGTTGGCGCGCCCCATTTCCATGGAAACCTGCGGCGCGGCGCCGTTTAAGTGCGACACCAGCACGTCACGGATGACGAAGAAAAATTGTTGTTCCTCGTCGATCACCTGCATCGACTTCACAGCCAGCGGGCCGACGATACAATAAGCAAGGAACACCCCAAGGAACGTACCCACGAGCGCGCCGCCGATCATCGCGCCGAGCACGGTGGGCGGCTGGTCGATACTCGCCATGGTTTTGATAACGCCGAGCACCGCCGCCACGATGCCGATCGCGGGCAGGCCGTCCGCCATCGTCTGCAGCGTATGCGCGGGCGCGGCCCGCTCATGGTGGAATTTATCCAGCTTTTTGCCGATCACATCTTCAATATGCAGGGGATTTTCAATACCCATGGAGACCGTGCGCAGCGTGTCGCAGATGAGATCGAGGGCGAATTGCTGGCCCAGCACGCTGGGAAACTGCTTGAAGATGCTGCTCTCCACCGGGTTTTCCACGTGCGCTTCGAGCGCAATGAAGCCCTTGGACTTCATCAGCTTGCAGAGCAGGAACAGGCAGCACAGCAAATCCTTGTATTCGTGCGCGTGCAATTTCGAGCCGGAAGCCGCCATCTTCAGCGTCTTCATCAGCTTCTTCAGGATCACGGGTTTATTGCCCACGATCATCGCGCCGATAGCCGCACCCATGATGGTACACATTTCGTGCGGCGCAGCGTGCATGATGATCTCGATCTTACCGCCCACGGCGATATACGTGCCGAACACGCAGACCATCACGAGAGTTAAACCGATAAGCGGCATCATAGAGGTAATGCTTCAAAACAAAGTTAGCGCTATTAACAGTTGTATCAATGAAAAGAAAACATAAGGTTACCGTTGGGCCCCCGGGTTTAAACCTTTCATTAACAATCTGCCCCCAATTCTTTATCAGATCGTTCTTGTGCGAGCCTAAACGCCCGATTACGTTTATTTAAATATTGGTCAACATAATGAAAGCCTATGACTTCTCCCTCCTCTGAATTCCTCCGCATCCTCGAAGAGCGCGGTTTCATCCACCAGTGCACCGACATGGCTGCGCTGGATGCGCGCCTCGCCAAAGAGCGCGTCGCCGCCTATATCGGGTTTGACTGCACCGCCCCGGCGTTGCACGTGGGCAGCCTGATCCAGATCATGGTGCTGCGCTGGCTGCAGAAAACTGGCCACCGTCCCATCGTGCTGCTCGGCGGCGGCACCACCCGCGTGGGCGACCCCTCGGGTAAAGATGAAGCGCGCAAAGTGCTGACCGACGAAGACATCCAGAAGAACAGCGAGGGCATCAAGAAGCTGCTGTCGCATTTCATCCGCTTCGGCTCGGCGGGCGGCGAAGCGCTGATGGTGGATAACGCCGAATGGCTGAACGGCCTCAACTACATTTCCTTCCTGCGCGACGTGGGGAAATATTTCTCCGTCAACCGCATGCTGACGCAGGACAGCGTGAAGCTACGCCTGGAGCGCGAGCAGAACCTTTCGCTGCTGGAGTTCAACTACATGGTGCTGCAGGCCTATGACTTCGTGGAGCTGCACAAGCGCTACGGCTGCAGCCTGCAGATCGGCGGCTCGGACCAGTGGGGCAATATCATCATGGGTATCGAGCTGGACCGCCGCATCCGCGCCGAAGCCAGCTTCAAGCCCATGGCACTGCCGAAACCGCAAGCCGGCAAGGGCGGCATGCGCGTGCTGGAAGTGCAGCCGATGATCAAATCCACCGGGCATGAGCTCTCGTCCTATAGCAACGAGCACTTCATGAAGCAGATCAATTCCGGCGGCGGCGGGCAGCTGTTCGGCCTCACCACGCCGCTGCTGGCAACGGCAGACGGCGCCAAGATGGGCAAAACGGCCGACGGCGCCGTGTGGCTGGATAAGGACATGTACTCCGCTTATGAATACTGGCAGTTCTGGCGCAATACCGATGATGCAGACGTAGGCCGTTTCCTGCGCCTCTTCACCGAGCTGCCGATTGTCGAAATCAAGAAGCTCGAAGCGCTGAAGGACGCCGACATCAACGAGGCGAAGAAAATCCTCGCCAACGAGGCCACCCGCCTCGCGCACGGCGAGCGCGCCTCCAAGCAGGCCGCTGAAACCGCGCGCAAGACTTTTGAAGAAGGCGAGCTGGGCGATTCGCTGCCCGTAATCACGCTGCCGAAAGAAAGTATCGGCAAGGGCATCCAGGCGTATGAGCTGTTCCGCGCCAGCGGGCTGGTGGATTCCGGCAGCGAGGCGCGCCGGCTGATCCGCGGCGGCGGCGCCAAGATCAATGACCGTAAGGTAACGGATGAGAATGATCTGATCGGCCCGAACGTGTTCGCCGCCGGCCCGGTGAAGCCCTCCGCCGGCCGCAAACGTCACGCCAAGGTGGTTTTAGAATAGCCCCAAAATACTCCTCCCCCTGGAAGGGGGAGGCCGGGTGGGGGTCCGGTTCAGCATATTCTGAATAAGTTTGCGGAGGAGAGAAGACTCCCACCTTAATCCTCCCCCTTCCAGGGGGAGGAAATTTAAAAATCCTTTTTCTTCTCTTTCTTCTCTTCCTTCTTCGGCGGCTCCTCGATCACCTCAAACAGCCCGCGCAGGAAGCCCGGCGTCAGCATGGACAGCGGGTTGACCGAAACATCAATGTCATCGCCCGCGCCCTTGATGGAATAGCGCGCGCCGAACACGCCCTCGCCGCCACCGGTAATCACGTCGCCTAAGATCGGCACGTTGCCCAGCACGGTATTGAGCGTGTAGGAGGGCACAATGGTGCCACGTATGTCCCATTTGCGTTCAGGGAACGTAATGGTGCCGTCCGCCGTGAGGCCCATGGCGGAACCGTGGGTTTTGACATCGGTCAGCGTGATGACGTCATTTTCCAGCACGAACGGCGCGTTGAGCCGCTTGAAGGTAATACCCTCCCCCCCGAGGGTATCGAAAATGCCGGTGAGCGAGGCCAGCGAGATCAGCTTCGTCAGCACCGGCGCGTTCTGGATCTTGTGTTCGCTCACCGAAGCCCTGCCCTGCAGCGGGCTGGTGGCGCGGCTGTCGTCGAAGCGGCCGGTGAGCGAAAGACCGCCGCCCTTCATGTTATCATAAATGTTCAGGGCATGCAGGAACGCGCCGGTATCCGCCGCCGTGATGGACAGCAGCCGCCCGCCCTGGTCCGACTTGATGATAAAATCAAACGGCTGGCTGTTTGCCGTGTTGCCGCGTATGTCGGCGCGAAAGCAGTGCTCGCCGCATTGCAGGGTGCCGCTGACATTGTAGAGCTTGCGCTCCTTGCCCAGCGTGAGCTCCTCGATATCCAGGCTCAGCTCCGCGGCGGGGAAATGCTCGAAGGAATGGCCGCCCCCGCTGCCCTCTCCACCGCCTTCGCCGCCCTCCTCGCCACCTCCCATGAAGCCGCTGATATCCAGCCGCTCGCCTGTCGCCTCCAGGCGGAATCCGCCCGGGATCTCGGCATAAAACAACTTCTTCAGCCGGTGCGGCTCCACGTTGAGCCCGGTCAACTCCACCTCGCTTACCGCATCCATCTTCGGCCCGAACACCAGCCTGCCTTGCGCCTTCTCGCCCTTCGGTGCGGAATAGGAAAGCTCCGGCACGTGCAGCACGCCGTCTTTCTTCTCCGAGCGCGCCTCCAGCGTGGCCGCATTACCGGCAGGCTTATGCCAGGCGAGCTTCGGCCATTCCACGGTGGCGTCGGTCAGGTCGATTTTCGCTTTCGCGCGGTCCACCTCCGGCCCCTGCTCCAGCGTGGCCTCGATGCCCAGCATGCCGGAAAGGAAAGGCAGCTCCGGGTAGCCAAAGCGCGGCAGCGCGGTAACCGGCGCGCGCGCATTCACCGTGAGCTTGGTGTCCACGCCCTCCTGCGGCTTGAAAAAATAGGCAACGTCCGCCTTCGCGGGTACCTCGTTCCCCGTGCCGCTACCGATGAAATGCAGGCCGCTGTTTTCAACAGTGAGATCGCCGCTCGCGCCCTGCACATCGAACTTACCGAGGAAACCCGGCTGCACGATGTCCTTCACCTTCACTTGCACATTGTAGTCCACGCCCATGTCATCCTCGCGGCCGGACGGGGCAAAATAATAAAAGCCCAGCTTCACATGGCCTGTCGCCGATCCCCGGCCCGTGGCCTTGTCGAGCCCCAAATGCTGCGCGTGCTGCGCCGGCGGGCGGCTTAAAAACTCGATCACGTCCGCCGCCGGGGCATCGGCATCAAAGCTCACCTCGATGAGCGGGTTATCCAGCGTGAGATCCGCGATGTAAACGCGCGCGTTGGTTGCCTTGGTAGCCGTGTAGACGCTGCCCTTTTCCAGTAGCGCCTCCAGCGTTTTCACGCCGATATTCACCACGCCCGTAATGCCGGTCACCGGCGGGTGCCCAGGCAGTGCCTGCACCTCGGTATTCTCCACGCGCACGCTGGCGCGGATGGCTTCATCGGGCAGGTCGTCCGGCGCATCCGGCGGGATATCCACCAGCAGCGACGCCTCGCGCGCATGGCCGCCGCGGATATTGCTCACCACCCAATCACGCGAGACGGGCGCCAGCGCCACCGGCCAGAAGCGCCGCACATGCGAAATCGGCACGCCGCTGGCCACCAGCCTTGCCTGTATACCGGGGCCCTTGTCCGTCATGCGCAGCTGCGCCGTGCCCTGCACGGCGTAATTCCAGAAATCAATGCCCAGCCGGTCAATATCCAGCTCCGAGGTGCCGCGCAGCACGCCTTCTATCTGCGCCTGCTGAATAGCAAGCGGCTCCTCCAGCATGTCGGAGGCAAATATCCCGCTGCCCGCGTGCAGCAGGTAGCGCGCGCCCTGCAGCTCGCCCTTTTTGCTTAAGCGCACATCCGCCCAGCCCGTCACGGGGAATTGCAGCGCCGCCGCAATGCCCTTGTCTTTAAACAGCGGCGCAAACAGCGAGGGTTGCACGGCCTGCACACGCAGCTTGCCCTCGAACACGCCTTTCCTGAGCTTGAGGTCTGCCGCCACGCGCGCGGGCGCCGCGGCCTCGGCGGCGCGGGGCAGATCCGCCCGCATAGTAAAGGCAGCGGTGCGGCGGCCGCGCTGCATGGTGATATTCACATCGCGCGCCTTTAAAAAAACGCCCTGCGCCAGGTTGCCGACGCTGACATCCGCGCCGCTGATGGCAAGCCGCCGCAGCTTGCGCAAGGCGGGCGGGCCCTCGCCTTCAAAAAACCCGGCCATGCTGGCGGTCAGTGCGGTTCCGCCTGGCTCTGGCGGCGCGGGCGGCCCTTCCTGCGCCGGAAAGCCGAAGCTGATCTCGCCGTTTTCGCCCTGGAACAGGCTGATCACCGGGCGGCGGACCTCCAGCGAATCCAGCGCCACGCGCCCCATCGCCAGCGACAGCACGTCCACGCCCACCGAAATATCCGGGAAAACCGCGAAGCGCTGGCCCTCGCGCGTGTAAATGTTCACGCCGCGCAAGCGAATATCAATCGGGTGGCGCCAGCCATCCCACAGCAGCATACCCTCGGTCACCTTCACCGTGTAGGCCGCATCAGACCCGGCCAGCGCGCTTTCAAAATAGGGCAGCGCCTTTGAAAGATCACGCGGGCCGGTGGCCACCCAGACCAGCACGATATTGAACAGGATGAGCGCCGCGGAAATAATGATGAAAGCCGTAAACCCCACTGCCTTGACCAGCAGGCGCCTGCCTGCGCGAAGCCGGTGCTTCGCTCCGGCGTAGGCAGGGCGGAGGCGGGAACGGATTTGCGGGTTGTCGGAATTGTCCGAAATTGCCATTATCCTTCTATGAATTATTCCTCTCTGTTTGTCCACTCGCCGTTCCTTGCGCATCTTGCCGGGCAGCATCCTGCATTGCTTGAAGAAATTAACGTTAAGGGGCCCGATGCCTGCCTGGATGCGCTGCTTGCGGAGCGGCCCGTGGGGGCAAGCCTGAATACCGATGCACTAATGCTGCATCTTCGGCAGGCAAAGGCAAAAACCGCGCTACTCACCGCCGCGGTGGATTTAAGCGGGCAGTGGAAACTCGCACAGGTAACCGGCGCGCTCAGCCGCTTCGCGCAGAACGCACTGACCCTGACGGTGGATTCACTGTTGGCCGCCGCCGCCGCACGCGGCGAGATCACCGTGCCGGCGGAAGGCAGCGGCATCATCGTGCTGGGCATGGGCAAGCTGGGCGCGGGCGAGCTGAATTATTCCAGCGACATTGACCTCATCATTCTTTACGAGCGCGAGCGGTTGAACTACCGCGGCCGCCACACCGAGCAGAAATTCATGAACTCGCTGGCGCATGACATGGTTCGCATCATGCAGGAACGTACCCCGGCGGGGTATGTGTTCCGCACGGATCTGCGCCTGCGGCCAGACCCCGCCTCCACCCCGCCCGCCATCAACACCGATGCGGCGCTGAATTATTATGAAAGTGTCGGCCAGAACTGGGAGCGCGCGGCGATGATCAAGGCGCGGCCCGTGGCAGGTGACCTGGCAGCGGGCGATGCCTTCCTTGCCAGCGTAGCGCCGTTCATGTGGCGCCGTAACCTGGACTTTGCCGCCATCCAGGACATCCATTCTATCAAGCGGCAAATGGATACGCGCACCGGCCGCGCCATCACCCTGCCCGGCCATAACATAAAAATAGGCGTCGGGGGTATCCGCGAAATCGAGTTCTTCACGCAGATCCACCAGCTTATCTGGGGCGGGCGCGAGCCGTCGCTTCGCTTGCGCGGCACCTGTGAAACGCTGGAGCGGCTGGGCCAGATGGGGCTGGTGGAAAAGGCAGCCGTGGACACCCTCACCACCTCCTACGCGCTACTTCGCACCGTGGAGCACCGCCTGCAGATGATCAACGACCAGCAGACGCATTCGCTCCCCGAAACGAAAGAGGAACTCGCACGCGTGGCCGAGTTCTGCGGTTACAAATCAACCAAGGAGCTGGAGCAGGCGCTGCTCCCCACCCTGCACGCGGTGCATGAAATCTTCGCCTCTTCCTTCCGCTCGTCGGAAAAGCTGGGTGATGTCGGCAACCTTGTCTTCACCGGCGTGAGCCATGACCCGGACACGCTGGCAACACTCACCGGCATGGGCTACAAGAACCCCGAGGTAGTCTCTGAAACTGTAATGGGCTGGCACCACGGCTCGCGCCGCTGCACCCGCACCAAGCGCGCGCGCGAATTGCTCACCGAGCTGATGCCCACGCTGCTCAAGCGCCTGAGCGAAACCGCCAACCCGGACGCGGCGTTCCTCAAGTTCGATGAATTCCTGGGTCGCATCCCGGCGGGCGTGCAGCTCTTTTCGCTGTTCACCCAGAACCCGGATTTGCTCGGGCTGATCGCCGACATCATGGGCAACGCGCCGCAGCTGGCGGAAACGCTGAGCCGCCACCCGGACCTGCTGGACAGCGTGCTCTACGGCGATTTCTATGATTCCCTGCCCGGCCGCGAGGCGCTGCACACGCAGCTCGCCGCGCAGCTGGCAATGGCGCACGATTTCGGCGAGCGCATGGAAGCGGTGCGGCGCTTCAAGAACGAGCGGCAGTTCCAGGCCGGCGTGCAGCTGCTCAAGGGCCTCGCCGACGCACGCATCTGCGGCACCTATCTTTCACGGCTGGCAGACGTGGTGCTGGAACACACGCTGCGCGAAGTCACTGCCGAATTTGAAAAATCCTACGGGCGCATTCCGGGCGGCGCTTTCTGCATCCTCGCCATGGGCCGCTTAGGCAGCGAGGAGATGACCTTCGGCTCCGACATCGATCTCACCTTCATCTACGACGCGCCGGACATGAACGCCGTCTCAGACGGCGAAAAGGGCTTTGCCGCCAGCGTCTACTACAACCGCCTGAGCCAGCGGCTGCTGAACGCCATCACCACCATGGGGCGCGAGGGGCGGCTCTACGAGGCCGACACGCGCCTGCGCCCCTCCGGCACGCAGGGGCTTTCTGCCGTTTCGCTTTCCGCCATGGAGCATTACTTCAACGAGCTAGCCTGGACCTTCGAGTTCATGGCACTCACCCGCGCCCGCGCCTGCGCCGGCACCCCTCTCCTCATGCGGGCAGCGGGGGCGCTGATCGCAATGCAGCTGCAAAAGCCCCGGGATGCGGAAGTCCTGCAGAAGGACGTTATCGAGATGCGCGCCCGGGTGGAAAAGGAATACCCCCCGCGCGATTGTTGGGACTTAAAACACGCCCGCGGCGGGCTGATGGATATTGAATTCATCTGCCAGTTCCTGCTGCTGCAGCATGCGCACAAGCAGCCCGGCATCCTCGCCCGGCGCGGTGACGAGATGCTTACCAAGCTACAGGAAAACAATATTTTATCGGTGGAGTCAGCTACGCAGCTTACTGTCTGCTATTCCTTCCTCACCCGGCTTTTGCACGCCATGCGCCTCTCCTCGCCCGGCTGGCTGGAAGAACCCTCCGCCCCCCCGGCGCTGAAGGAACTCCTCGCCCGCAACATGCAGATGCAAAGCTTCGACGCGCTGAAGGCCGAACTCTCAGCCATTGAAAGTAAGGCTTTTTCGCAGTACATTGCCCTTGTCGGCAAATAATCGAGCATACGATTTGAGACCGGCAACAATCAACGCCAGGAGTTTTTATGAACATTGCAGCACTGCAAAAGCCTGTGACTAACACCACAACCACCACTCTCAGGCCGGGCGAAAAAGCGCCCGCATTCTCGGTGGCATTCGACAACGGCCAGGAAATCACGCCTGAAAGCTTCAAAGGCAAGAACCTGGTGATCTATTTTTATCCCAAGGACGACACGCCCGGCTGCACCATCGAGGCGAAAGATTTCCGCGACAACATCCGTGAGTTTGACCGTCTGAACACGGCCATCATCGGTGTATCGCGCGACTCGGTGAAGAGCCATGACGCGTTCAAGGAAAAATACTGCCTGCCTTTCCCGCTCGCCTCGGACCTCGACGGCAAGATGTGCAAGGACTACGGCGTATGGGGTGAAAAGAGCCTCTACGGCAAAACCTATATGGGCATTGAGCGCACCACCTTCCTGGTCGACCGGAACGGCATCATCCGCCATGTCTGGCGCAAGGTGAAAGTGGAAAACCACGTGCAGGAAGTGCTGGAAGCCGCCAAGAGCCTCTAAGCATTAACCAATCAATACATTACCCCAGGGCCATTGAAAAATGGCCCTTTTTCTTGCCTAAATCCTAATATTCCGGGGTTTGATAGTTATTTAATTAACTTTTATTTAATTTATTTTAATTATTATAGAATGAAGGGATAGTATTTAAGGAGTGCCAGGAATGGGACCGCTTTCGGGGATCTTCGTAACGCACACCAAGGTTGGAAACGCAACCTTTGGAACAGACGGCCAGGATGTCGGCCTCATGATACAGCACAACGCCGACAGCATGCTGGGCAAATACTCACCCAAGCAAATCAGCGCCGCCGTCCAGGTTGATCACATCCAGCAGCAAAGCCCCGGTTTTGCGCATAACCATACACCCAATTCGATGCTCAATGAGCTTAATACCTCGGCTCCCAATAAGAAGCGCGGTGATCACCAATTCGATTTTAACGTGTAAACTATGCTGGAAAGCAACACCATAGGAACCAAGCAGTCGGGCAGCGGCTTCGTGAAAGCGGAGGTGGTCTCCAGCATCATGGTGCTGTGCCGCGGCCGCGACCCGAAGAACGTGGCGTACTGGGCCTATGTGTGCATGCTGCCGACGCAGGCCGAGCTCTTCGCGCAGGCGCGCAGGCGCGGCCGGCTTGATCTTGAAGATTACGGCACCATCCTGGAGCACGGCGAGGGCGAATACCCACCGCCGGAAGTGAAGCAGCGCATGCACCAGCAGTTCGGCTTCCGCGATGATTATGAAGACACGCTGCTGAAGATCATCCAGCAGATGGGCGGCAACCCCTGATCAAGATGTCAGATGACAGATGTCAAAGGGCAAATTAAATTGCCCTCTACCCTCTGAAAGCTGACATCCATGTCCACTTTAGTTGTCCTCACCGGCGCCGGCATCTCCGCCGAATCCGGCCTTGCCACCTTCCGCGACAATAACGGCCTGTGGTGCAACCACCGCGTAGAGGATGTCGCCACGCCGGAAGCTTTTGCCCGCAACCCGAAGCTGGTGCATGACTTCTACAACATGCGCCGCGCACAGCTGAAAGAAGCCGCGCCCAATGCTGCGCATATTGCGCTGGCGGAGCTCGCGCAGACGTGGAAAGGCAAATTCCTGCTGGTGACGCAGAACGTGGATGATCTGCACGAAAGGGCGACGTGTCACCCCGCACTTGTTGCGGGGTCTCCAGCCCCCCGGGAGATGCCGCAACAAGTGCGGCATGACAAGCACTTTCAACTGATGAACATGCACGGCGAACTCAAGAAAGTGCGCTGCGAAGTGTGCGAGGAAGTGCAACACTGGGAGGAAGAACTCGGCAGCGCCACGCCCTGCCCTTCCTGTACCAGGGTGGGGTATATGCGCCCGCATATCGTCTGGTTCGGCGAGATGCCGTTTTCCATGGATCTTATTCATCACTACCTGCAGGAGTGTGATTTGTTCCTCTCCATCGTCACGTCGGGCAATGTCTACCCGGCGGCAGGCTTCGTGCATGAAGTGCGCATGTATGGCAAGGGGAAATGCGTGGAGCTCAACATGGAGCAATCCAGCGGCTATAATTTATTTCATGAAGGCATCTATGGCCCGGCGACGAAAATAGTTCCTGAATACCTGCAAAAACTGCTGAAGGAAACGGCCTAACCTGCTGATTTTTTGCAGTCTACGGTCATAAAAGCTTCATATCCTGCTGGTACAATAAACGCTTAAACCTTAAGGGAATCCGCATGGATGATAAGGAACTAGGTGCTGGCAGGATAATTGTTCTCATCGATGACAAAAGCGATGAGGCAGCTACAACTGCCCATATACTTAGAGAAGCATTTGGCTGCGAAGTTCTTACGGCCGGAAACATGGAGGATGGCGGAAGGATTGCGTACCACCAGATAGCGCAAAACCGCGGCAAGGTATTAGTCATGGCGGACGATAATCTTGCAGGCGCAAAATACGGAGAAGGTAAAACCGGCGCAGAGTTCCTCATGCGGCTTTATGAAAGCTTCGGCGATGATGCCGCCTATATATGGATGTCCGCCAGTCATACGGGTGTGCCGCTGCCTGAGAAGGCAATGGTGGATATGAAAAGCGGGATTCCGGAGCATACGCTGATCAATGTCCGCTATTTATTCAGCGAGCAGCTGGCACGTGAACAGGGCACTGCTCCCGATGAAGCAATCGCAGAAGAGGCAGATACCTTGGCGACGGAAGTCGGTTTAAAAAGAACCAAAGCCACCGATATGGTTGCAGGATATGGCTTGCCGCGCATCGCCACGCCGCCGGCAAATGCAACGACCGATTACCGCGGTTACCACGAACGCGATGAAGATAATCTGCGCTGGCTGCAACGGCAGGACCCTGCCATCGGCGGTGGCGTTGAACCGCCGGCAGACAGCACACCTGAAGATAAGGTAGCGCCTGTCGAAATACGCAGCCGCTGGCGGCGCTTTAAAGATGCGGCTAAAAAAATGGGTGGTAATGCACATAGGGCATTCGGCAATGAAGATATGCCGGGGCATGGTTTTTAAAAACACAAGGCGCACCCTTTGTGGGGTGCGCCCTGTGGCGTAGCGGTTGCCTCTACGGAACACCTTGTCCCTGGCGTAAAGCCACTACACTACTACTTCGTCTTACGGCCGGGCCGCCTGGTCGCCTTGGGGCGAACAGGGGGACTACCGGGCTTGGGTTCGGCGGGCAGTTCAGCCCTGCGGATGTCAACATCCGGCGGGGCCTCGATACCGACCTTAACCCGGCCCGGCTTGATCGAGATGATGGTGAGCTTGATGCTCCCACCGATCACGATCTCTTCCCCCGGCTTCCTTGACAGGACGAGCATGATGCTCCTCCAAGTAGACAGATCCCCGCATCCGCAGGAACCGCAGAGGGCGACGCAACGTCGTGCCGCGTCTGTATGCCCTCTTGCACGCATACAATATCAAAAGGTTCCAAGAACCTTACAATGCGAAATAGGCTGATAATTTACCACAACTTAACCCCTTTCGCAAGGGGTGGGGACTAGGTTCTGCCGGTGCCCTGGCCATTGCCCTGGCCTTGGCCAACATACTGTACCTGGCCGCCAAACATGCCGGGCGCTACACCTGTGTTATTGAATGCCATGTTGCCCATGCCATTGTTACTGACAATCCGCGCCATCGGGCTTGTATCCGGGGTAACCATGCCGCCTGTGCCTCTGAAGCCCACACCGGCGCCGAAATTACCGGCCGCCGCGAGGGGGTTACCGGGGTCATTCAGGGCCACTATCCTATTGGCATTATATCTAGCCTGAGCCTGAGCATTCAGCGCCCCTGCCATTGCCCCAAAGGGCACAGGGCCGCCACCGGTAATATTTCCGCCACTGGCGACAAAAACGCCGCCGCCGGGTGTTCCGTTACCAATCCCGCCCTGGCTGTAGCCGCCAATCGTTGTGTTGCCACTTATTCCCATGCCGCCGCCGTTTCCTGTTAAGCGGCCACCGCCACCGGGCCCTGGTATGCCGCCGCCAGCGGCAATACCCGTATTGCCCCCGATGCCATTGTTGTTTTCCTTGGCCTTTATCGCGGTGAGCGTGGCATCGTATTTGCCTGATGCGTAATCCGCATCAAACCCGGTCTGCATGTACATGCGCTGGTTGTACAGGCGATCCTGCGCCGCCTTCTTCTCTTCGGGAGACGCATCCTTGTATTTCTCGTATTCCGCGTTTGCCTCGTCGGCCAGGAATTTCCGGACTTTCTGCTTGTCCTGGCTCTTTCGCGCATCCTCTGTGCGATCTTGCAGCACGTCATTATACGTGGCCACCGCCACGTTGCCGCTCGACCCCAAAGGCCCGGCGCTGCCTGACACCTGATAGCCGGTTCTAATCGAATGATTGACGCGGGCCATGTACCCTTCATACGAATTCGCGTAGGATTGATTGGCTAAATGCTCTTTCACCCTCCGGTTTTCTTCATCGGAGTAAAGTCTGTCGGGTAATACGGCCGGGCCCCAGGGACTAGTCATAGCAACCTCTGTTGGTTTTTCGCTACTAACCATTTTAGGCGATAAATGCGGGGGAATTATGACAATCGGCCACATTTCATCAAACTGTCATAAATCAGAGCATAGGCTTCATAAGATTGTCATAAGAATGACGTCAGATACTTATGCTAAGCTGCTGTAGCCGCTGGCTCGAAGCCTGCCTAAAGAAAAAATCAAAAGAGAGACGCTCACATGACTGATCGCACTTCCTTTCTTCGTAAAATTGCAGAAAGCCCTACTGATGATACGGCACGCCTCGTTTTTGCCGATTGGCTGGATGAACAAGACGACCCCCGGGGGGAATTCATCCGTGTTCAAATGGAAATCGCAAGAACCCCCATCAACTCCGCTAAAATTCCATCTCTTTTGCAACGCCAGGCGCAGCTTTTAAGCGAGCATAGGAACGAATGGACGGAAACAGACAGGCCTTTTTTAAACAACCTTGCTAATTCCAACCATGTGCGGTTTGTAAAAGGCATCGCAGAATTTTCGCGCGCCGAACCACCGCAAATTGCCGCCAAGCTGAGAGCGGCGCAGGAACGTATCGATGAGGTGGTCGGAGCAGACTCTTACCCCCAGCATCTTGAAAATATTTTATGCACATTGGAGCATAGCAGGGGATTTGGCCGAGCGACGGTAGTCTCACCGCATATGGCCCAAGTATTTGTCGACGCCGGACTAGACCCAAGGCTTTATCCTGACGCATGGCATAACCACATGGTGCATTGGCTGACACGCCAGCGTAGTAATCTTAATTTCACTCCTGCACTCTTAGCCCCTTTGGTTACGTTTCTAGGCGAGCACGGGCTCGATATGAACAGAACCGCCAATATACGCACCGAGGGTTTCTACTGGGATTTTAACGCCATGATTGAAACTCCTACTACTCCAATGACATTCTTTAACGCCGTTGCTATACAGGGCACCAATCCCCTTTTCCCGGAACTCGCTGATACGAGAGACCGCCTCCATGAGCCAGAATGGCGCGTAGGCTGGGAGCAATTACTGCGCGCTTTTGTTGCCAGCGGGGGTAATTTCGGGCCACCTGAACAGGCCAGAATCCAATATCATGGAGAAACCTTCCCTTTCAGCCCAGGATTTGAAGGCAATTTACAAGCAATCGCCTTTACACGGCCGCAGTCTGTGGCAATCGTTCATAATGGGCTTCCGACACAAGCCGTGGAGAATCCTGGCCCTTGAAATGCGTGACCAACCGCGCTATATTCATTACAGGTGACCATTCGGGACGGCTGCTCAAAAACAGCCATCAAAAAACCCTCAAAATCCCCCTTGACACCCCCTGCTGATTGGGGCATAAGAACCATCCCTTTCAACGGGCGGCCCTTTTCTAGTGGCTGAACCGACCCCCTAAAGGTCTGCTGTGTGAAATCGTGAAGAGCACTTAAGCGCAGGTGGTGTTATGCCGGTTCGCTCCCTTTTACTGTATTTTCGGGGGGCAATCGTAAAATTTTAACAGCACAACATACATCTGCGTGAAAGACGATGAAAGATGAACGATGAAAGATGATTCGATAATCGAATCATCGGACATCGAATCATCGTTCATCGAACATGTAACGCAACTTCTTTCCGTGTAAGTCCTGTGTGCTTCGGAATGGAAGGTTATGTTGTGCGTGTTTTCGAAAACGCAAGTCAGAAGTAGTTCTTTGAACGAACCTGGCTCAAATTCTCAAAACTTGAGAGTTTGATCCTGGCTCAGAACGAACGCTGGCGGCAGGCTTAACACA
>CAZUKF010000030.1:0-14279 GCA_964620765.1 uncultured Rickettsiales bacterium
CACCACCATGCCGGACTCGAACTTCTTTACCTTACGCACTTCGTTGGCCTGCGCCTCGGGCGTCATGTTCTTGTGAATGCAGCCCATGCCGCCGTGCTGCGCCATGGCGATGGCGAGCGG
The DNA here is from genome assembly GCA_964620765.1 of uncultured Rickettsiales bacterium. GTDB lineage: Bacteria > Pseudomonadota > Alphaproteobacteria > Rickettsiales > SXRF01 > CAZUKF01. The sequence continues at coordinate 121 of CAZUKF010000030.1, forward strand.
CGCTTCCGTCACCGTGTCCATGGCGGCGGAGATGAGCGGGATGCCCAGCGTGATATTGCGGGTGAGGCGGGTGCGCGTGTCGGCATCCGCCGGGAGGATTTCCGAGTAGCGGGGGGTGAGCAGAACATCGTCAAAGGTAAGTGCAAGATCGGCCATTTTGGCTCCTTTGGTTATCTTGCGGGCCTGATGTAGAGGAAAAACACGGGTTTGGCAAGGGGCTGGCGGCAGATAATTCCCTTGTTCAAAAGGTAAAAATCCTTTATATTCTGCCTGTTTTGCCCTGTTTTTTGGACAAAGTCAGTCTGAAGCAGGTGGTGAGTATGGTGCCCTTCATCTGCTCAGCGTGAAGCGTCAACGTGAAGACGCTGAGGTATTTCTCATGGCGAAGCGTTCCCAGCAGCTGGTGGTCGCGGGCGTCACGTTCGATGTCGACTGTAAGGTCGAGGTCAAGGACACGACTGTGAAGTTCATCCAGCCGTTGTATGACGGCTCGTTGTACCGGCCCATCCTGATGGTGGCCGAGGCCCCCGGGAATTTGGAAGTCCGCTATTGGGCCGCCATCGGCGGGTCAGTGGTCTGGACGCAGAAGGTCCTGAAGGTGGGTGAAAAGGTTACGCTAGCACTCTGGTCGGACACCGACTCCGAGTTCGAGGTTTATGCGGACGGTGGAGCGACGACCGCCATCTTGAAGGTAGCTTGAATTAGCGGAAGGCACTTGGCGACTGGCAACAATGCCAGCCCCGCCGGGTGCCTTCGGCGTTTTAAGGAAGTTTTAATAACTAGCCGCTCTTTGGCTCTTTCCGCCACTCTCAGGCCCCGGTTGCAGACCCTGAGGTAACCCCCTTGAGCCTCCACGAAAAAAACACTTAACACCCCCCACTTTTTGCTTTATTATAAAAGCAATTCCGTATAAGGAAGGTCCTTTCGTTAACAACGCATGGTTAGTCTATGTGGTACGAAGAACAGCAGCTCCTGCTTAGTGGAGCGCGGTTTGTGGCCTTCCTGGCGCACGACCATTAGTCCATTAGGTTGAACGCTTTTTAGAAACGGTATACCAAGAAATGACCAACGACCCTGGCGGTGCAGCATACAAAGCTGCTGCCCTACGCAATCAGACCCCCAACGTTATCTCCTTCACCTCGGTGCCTGCCAAGGCACCCGCGCGCACCCCGCATTCGCGCTCGAGGCGCCTGCCTGCTTTCACCTCGGTGGAAGCCATGGTGGATGCCCTCAAGCCGGAAGTTCCCGTGCACGGCCTGCGCCCGCACGTGATCCGTGCGAAAGCGCAGTGGTTCATCCAGAACTTCCCGGGTGACGTGCTGTTCGCGGTGAAAACCAACCCGGACCCGCGCGTGCTTGCCACGCTGGTCAAGGCGGGCGTGCGCCATTTTGACGTGGCGTCGCTCTCCGAGATCCGGCTGACGGCGGCCGTGGCCCCGGCGGCGGAACTTTATTATATGCACCCCGTGAAACCGCGCGAAGCGATCGCGGAGGCTTATTTCGTGCATGGCGTGCGGCACTTCTCGCTCGACAGCCACGAGGAGCTCGCCAAGATCATTGAAGCCACCGGCGGTGCGAATGACCTCGCGCTGCATGTGCGCCTGTCCATACCCAACGACAAGGCGGCGATGTCGCTCGCCGGCAAGTTCGGCGTGCCCCTGGGGCAGGCGGCCTCGCTCATGCAGGCCACCTCCAAGGCGGCCGCGCGTTTCGGCATCTGCTTCCACGTCGGCTCGCAGTGTATGGACCCGCAAGCTTACGGCACCACGCTGGGCTATGTGCGTGACTTGCTCACCACGACCAACGTGAAGCTGGACATGATCGATGTCGGCGGCGGCTTCCCCTCCGTATACCCCGGCATGGTACCCCCTGCCATGGGCGAATACATGGAGGTGATCCGCGCCGGCCTGAAAACCCTGCCCATCGACGAGCACTGCCAGGTTCTCTGCGAACCCGGCCGCGCGCTCGTTGCTGAGGGCGGTAGCACGGTTGTACGCGTGGAGCTCCGCAAGGGCGACCGGCTGTATATCAATGACGGCTCGTTCGGCAGCCTCTATGATGCGGCACACACCGAGTTCATGTACCCCGTCAAGGGTATTCGCCGTGAAGGCGAGCTCACCGGTGAACTGAAGGCGTTCAGCTTCTTCGGCCCCACCTGCGACAGCGCCGACATGATGCCGGGCCCGTTCATGCTGCCTGCGGATATCCGCGAAGGCGACTGGATCGAGATCGGCCAGCTTGGAGCTTACGGCGCCACCATGCGCACGAACTTCAACGGCTTCTGGTCCGACGCCGCGGTGGAATTGAAGGACGAGCCGATTTTAAGCACAGAGCTTTAATTTTAAATATCCCGGGCCTATAATGGAGGGCGTTTCCTCCAGGCCCGGGAGTTTTTTTATGGAGAAGAAAATGAAGACGGCAAAGAAGACCAAATCCTCGCCCAAGGCGCAGCTGCTGAACAAGCAGGTGAAGCATATTGATATCACCAGCTTCGACGCGCGCCCGATTATTGACCAGATGGCGGGCATGAGCTTCACCTCGCGTGACCTGGCGAAGGCCGCCGAGATTTATAACCGCATGCTGAAAGACCCGAACTGCAGCATCATCCTGACCCTCGCGGGCTCCACGTCTGCGGGCGGCTGCATGAAGCTTTATGCGGATCTGATCAAGCACAACATGGTGGACGCGATTGTGGCCACGGGTGCGAGCATCGTGGACATGGATTTCTTCGAGGCGCTGGGCTTCAAGCACTACCAGGCCGACGGCGCGGTGGATGACCGCCAGCTGCGTGACCTCTATATCGACCGTATCTATGATACGTATATCGACGAGGAAGATTTGCAGCATTGCGACCACACTATTAAAGAGATCGCGGATTCGCTGCCGCCCGGCCCGTATTCCAGCCGTGCGTTTATCCATGAGATGGGCAAGTGGCTCTCCAAGGGCAAGGCGAAGAAAAAAGACTCGCTGGTGCAGCTGGCCTATGAGCACGGCGTGCCGATTTTCTGCCCCGCGTTTACGGATTCTTCGGCCGGTTTCGGCCTCGTGGTGCACCAGGCCAAATCGCCCAAGAAGCACATGACAATTGACTCGATTGCAGATTTCCGCGAGCTGACCGACATTAAAATTAAGGCGGGCACCACCGGCCTGCTGATGATCGGCGGCGGCGTGCCGAAGAACTTCGCGCAGGACACGGTTGTGTGTGCCGAAATCCTCGGCAAGGAAGTGGACATGCACAAATACGCCGTGCAGATAACGGTGGCCGACGTGCGCGACGGCGCCTGCTCCTCCTCCACGCTGAAAGAGGCGTGCAGCTGGGGCAAGGTGGACGTGGCCTATGAGCAGATGGTGTTCGCGGAGGCGGGCTCCGTGCTGCCGCTGCTGGCGTCTGACGCCTATCATCGCGGGCACTGGAAAAAGCGCAAGAAGCGCAGCTTCGCGAAGATGTTTTCCTAGCGCTTGCCCGGTAAAAATTAATACATTATAACCGCAGCCAGTTCCTTCGAGTTTCCTTGGCACGTTGCTGGGGAAAAGGTGTCCTCCGTTGGAGGGTTACGATGGCCTTTGCGCTTTTTACGCGCTATGTCACGCCGATCATCGCCTTCGTGGCGGGGATCATCGGGATGGACCAGGAGTTGATTGGCCCGGTGTTTCGTGTGACGGCCATCCTGGCTGCGGCCATGATGGCGAGCATGCTGTGCGAGTACATCTCTACGCGGTGGCTGCACCGGGTTACGGCGCTCGGCTTGGTGAGCTGGCTGTTGGCCAGCGCGGGGGAGCAGCACTTCGCGTTGCAGGCCATGCTGGGTGCGGTGACCTGCGTGTCGCTGGCGATGATCTGCCGGAGCAACGCGCTCGCAAAGCCCCAAGCTGATGCTGAGGCAACCCCTGCTACGGGAGAGCCGCCGGCATAGCTGGCAGTGATGTAACGCTAATAGAAACGGGGGCCCAAAACGGCCCCCGTTTCTTTTCTCGCGCCTCTCTGTGCTAATTCTAACCTATTATTAACTTAGATAGGGCTAAATAGTCCTTTCGGACAGTGGCTTAAAGCTGATTTATCCGCTGAGAAAAGCATGGTAGCATGGCTGCCGAAAGGAAAAGGAACATGGCCACACGTAAAAAAGCAAAATCAAAAGCAAAATCACCAAAAGTAAAATCTAAGGCGCCCGCGAAGAAGGGGCATAACTCCAGCCGCAGGACGGCAACGGAAAAGCTGGTGGAGACTGGCCGCGAATATTTTGTTCCCTGTTACAAGCAGCGCCCGGTGATCCTGGACCGCGCCAAGGGCTCGCGCATCTGGGACCTGGATGGGAAAGATTATATTGATTTCGGCGCCGGCATCGCCGTGTGCTCGCTGGGCTACGGCGACAAGGAAATGCTGCGCGCGCTGAACAAGCAGGCGGCCAAGCTCTGGCATACCAGCAACATCTTTTTCACCGAGCCGCCGATCCGGCTGGCGGAGGAGCTGGTGAAGGCCTCCAAATTCGCCAGCCGCGTATTCTTCAGCAACTCGGGCGGCGAAGCGAATGAAGCGGCCATCAAGCTCGCGCGCAAATTCGCGGCAGACCGTGGCCGGCCGCCGGAAAAGCGCACCATTATCACCTTCACCGGCTCGTTTCACGGCCGCACGCTGACCACCGTCACCGCCACGGCGCAGCCCAAGTACCAGCAGGGTTTCGAGCCGCTGCCCGCGGGGTTTGACTATTGCCCGTATAATGATTTTGACGCGATTGCGAAGCGCATGGCGCGCGGCGACGTGTGCGCCATTCTCACCGAGTGCGTGCAGGGCGAGGGCGGCATCATGCCCGCCAAGCCCGGGTTTTTGCAGCATCTGCGTGCATTGTGCGACGCGCACGGCGCGCTGCTGATGTTTGATGAAGTGCAGGACGGCATGCTGCGAACCGGCAAGCTTTTTTCACACTGGTGGGAACCGGGCGTGAAGCCTGATGTTGTCACGCTGGCCAAAGCGCTGGGCGGCGGCTTTCCCATCGGCGCCATGCTGGTGGGCGATAAAGCGGCAGAGACGCTGCAGTTCGGCAACCATGGCACCACGTTTGGCGGCAACCCGCTCGCTGCATCTATCGCGCACACCGTGCTGAAGCGGCTGCTCTCGAAGCAATTGGAGAAAAACGTGGCAGCGCGCAGCAAGCAGATCATCAGCGGGCTCGAGAAAATCGGCAAAAAGTATGATTTGTTCAAGGAAGTACGCGGGCGCGGGCTGATGATCGGCGCCGAACTAAACCACTCGTGGCACGGCCGTGCCGGTGATTTCAGCGAGTCCTGCCGCCAGCACGGCGTGCTGGTGCTGCAGGCCGGGCCGAACGTGCTGCGCTGCGTGCCGCCGCTCGTCATCACGGATAAAGAGGTGAAGATGGGGCTGGAGCGGGCGCGCAAGGGCATCGCCGCGTGTTTGGGTAAATAGCCATGCTGATGGTGCGCGCAGTCCGGCTGGAAGATCACGATGAGATACTGGGGCTGGCGAAGCTCGCCGGCATCGGCATGACATCGCTGCCGCCGGATGAAAGCATCCTAGGTGAAAAGATTGCGCGTTCCGTGGGCAGTTTTGCCGGACGGCCGGAATATCCGCAGGGCGAGGCTTTCCTGTTTGCGCTGGAAGATACGGAAACGAGCAAGATCGTGGGTACCAGCGGCGTGGTGGCGCATGTGGGCGTGTCGCGGCCGTTTTATTCCTACAAGATCTCCACCATCGTGCAGGCATCGGAGAAACTCGGCATTTACTCGCTGAACCGCGTGCTGCACATGGTGAACGACTATACCGGCGCCTCCGAGATCGGCTCGCTTTTCGTGGTGCCGGAATACCGGCGCGACGGCATCGGCAAATTTCTCTCGCGCTGCCGCCACCTGATGCTGGCCGAGTTCCCGCAGCTTTTCTCTGACATTGTAATCTCCGAGATACGCGGCGTGCAGAACATGCGCGGTGAATCACCCTTCTATAACAGCATTGCCAAGCATTTCTTCCAGATGGATTTCCGGCGCTCTGATTTTGTGTATGCCACGCAGGGCGGCCAGTTTATTGCAGACCTCATGCCCCGCTACCCCATTTACGTGAAGCTGCTGGACCCGGAGGCGCAGGGTGTGATCGGCCTGCCGTTTGAAGCGTCGCAGCCCGCGCGGCGCCTGCTGGAAGAGGAAGGTTTTACCCACGAGGGGTATGTTGATATTTTTGACGCCGGCCCCACCATGCAGGCTGAGCGTTCGCAGATCCGCACGGTGAAGCAATCACGCAAGGCGCGCATTGCCAAGGTGGATAAGGTCATCGACACCGCGCCCTACATGATCTGCAATACCACCCTGCAGTATTTCACGCTGGTGCGCGCACCGCTGATCGAAACCGACAAGGGCGTGGTTGTAACACCCGAAACCGCCACCTGCCTCGGCGTATCGGTGGGCGACGAGGTGCGCTACAGTCAATGAGCAAGGGTAATTACATCGGCGGGAAATGGGTTCCCGGTAAGGGCGAAAGATTGATTTCACTCGCCCCGGCGGCGCAACTGCCGATCTGGGAAGGCAATGCATCCAACGAGATGGATGTATTCGCGGCCGTAAAGGCGGCCCGCGCGGCGTTTGATCCGTGGCGCAGGCTGGCGTTGGATGCGCGCCTGGCCATTATCGATAAATACTGCGACCTTTTAAAAGCAAAGCTGGAGGGGCTTACCCTTACCATCGCCACCGAGACCGGAAAGACCGTGTGGGACAGCCGCGGCGAGGTGCAGGCCATGATCGGTAAAATTGGCATTTCCCTGCGCGCCTACAACGAACGCACGGGCGAAAAGGCGGTTGAAGGCGCGGTGCGCGCGGTGCTGCGCCACCAGCCGCACGGCGTGATGGCCGTGTTCGGGCCGTATAATTTCCCCGGCCATCTGCCCAACGGCCATATCGTCCCCGCGCTGATTGCGGGCAATACCGTGGTTTTCAAGCCGAGCGAGCAGACCCCGCACGTTGCCGAGGAGATGGTGATGGTGTGGGAGGAGGCGGGCCTGCCGCCGGGCGTGCTTAACCTGGTGCAGGGCGCGCGCGAAACCGGCCAGGCCCTCGCCGGGCATGACGATATTGACGGCATTCTCTTCACCGGCAGTGCCGCCGTGGGTGAGATTTTGCATAAGCAGCTTGCCGGCAAGGTGGATAAAATGCTCGCCCTGGAGATGGGAGGCAATAACCCCCTGGTGGTATGGGAGGTGAAGGATTTGGAGGCGGCGGCCTACCTCATTGTGCAATCCGCTTTTCTCTCTTCCGGCCAGCGCTGCACCTGCGCGCGGCGGCTGATTATCCCGGAAGGCAAGGCGGGTGATGCGATTGTAGAAGCGCTGCTCGTGCTGGCACAGCGCATCAGCGTGGGTGCGCCGGCAGACCGGCCGGAGCCGTTCATGGGGCCGCTGATTTCCAACCGCGAGGCGGAACGCATTGTTGAAGCCGCGGTCGCGCTGGAGAAGGCGGGCGGGAAGGTGCTGTTTAAAACCTACCGCCTGCGCGAGGATTTCCCCTTCGTCAGCCCGGGCATTATTGATGTCACCAAGGTGAAGAAGCGTGCGGACACGGAATATTTCGGGCCGCTGCTGCAGGTGATCCGCGCGCGGGATTTCGCGGCGGCGCTGGCGGAGGCCAATAACACGCGCTTTGGCCTGTCGGCGGGCCTGATCAGCGATAATGCAAAACTCTATGAAGAATTCCGCAAGGAAGTCCGTGCCGGGGTGGTGAACTGGAACCGCCCCACCAACGGCGCCAGCGGCGCTTTACCCTTCGGGGGTATCGGCCTCAGCGGCAACCACCGGCCCAGCGCCTATTATGCGGCGGATTACTGCGCATGGCCGGTGGCCTCGCAGGAAAGCGATAAGGTATTACCCCCTGAAACACCCCTGCCGGGTATTGCATGAGCACGCTCTTTGAAGCGAATGTGGACGGGCTTGTCGGGCCTACGCATAACTATGCCGGGCTTTCCTACGGCAACGAAGCGGCGATGGGCAATGCGGGCAATGTTTCCAATCCCCGTGGGGCTGCTTTGCAAGGGCTGCAGAAGATGCGGCTGCTTACTGACCTCGGGCTTAGACAGATGGTGATGCCGCCGCACCCGCGGCCGAACCTGGCTTTCCTGCGCAACCTCGGTTTCAAGGGCGTAGCGGATGCCGCGCCGGAGCTGTTGCCTTATATCTATTCGGCCTCCGGCATGTGGGCGGCCAATGCGGCCACCGTGGCGCCTGCCACCGATACGCCGGACGGGAAGGCGCATTTTACGCCCGCTAACCTCATCTGCACGGCACACCGGGCTATTGAGCCCGCGTTCTCCTCGCGCGCGCTGAAGCGCCTGTTTCCGAGCCCTGCACATTTTACGCATCATGACCCGCTGCCCGCCAATTTGCTGCTGGCGGATGAGGGGGCGGCCAACCACATGCGCCTGACGCGCAAGGACGGCACGGGGTTGCATGTCTTTGTTTACGGCCGCGAGCAGCTGAATCTGTTGCAATATACGAAGCGCTACCCGGCGCGGCAGACGCTGCCTGCCTCGCAGGCTGTGGCGCGGCTGCACGGCATCAAAAACCCGGTTTTCATTCGACAGACGGGCGAGGTGATCGACGCGGGTGTTTTCCATAACGATGTCATCGCCACCTCCAACGGCGATGTGCTGCTCTACCATGAAGAGGCCTTCGTGGGCGGCGATGCGCCGGTGAAGGCACTGGGCGAACTCCGCGCGATGAAAGTGGCTACGAAGGATTTGAGCGTTGAATCAGCCGTGAAGAGCTATCTCTTCAACAGCCAGGTGGTGAGTTTACCCGGTGGGGGTATGGCGATGATTGCTCCCGGCGAGTGCGAGCACCATAACCAGGCCCGCAGCGTGATTGATTCGCTGGGCTTTAAACAAGTGCATTTCATGGATCTGCGCGAGAGCATGAGGAACGGCGGCGGCCCTGCTTGCCTGCGCCTGCGCGTGCAATTGACGGAAGAGCAGTGGAAGCATGTGCACCCAGGCGTGGTATTTACCCCGGATCTGCACAAAAAGCTCTCTGCCTGGGTGGAGAAGCATTACCGCGACAAGCTGCAGCCCGCCGATCTCAGGGAACCCAAGCTTGCCGACGAGGCTTTGGCGGCGTACGCCGCGCTGGAGAAGATTTTAGACCTGCCGGGTCTCTATGAGCACTGACACCGCCCATATCCTGAGGCAGTTCAAGGAATGGGTGGATGATGCCTGGGCGCGCTCGGGCCAGCAGGAGCCCACGGCCATGAGCCTCGCCACCGCCACGAAGGACGGCATACCTTCAGTGCGTATCGTGCTGCTCAAGGCTTACGATGAGCACGGTTTTGTTTTCTACACCAACCTTGGCAGCCGCAAGAGCCGGGAGCTCATGGATAACGATGCCGTGGGCTTGTGCCTGCACTGGGACAAGCTGGGAAGGCAGATACGGGTGGAGGGGAGGGTATCCCCGGTTTCCGATTCCGAAGCGGACGCCTATTTTACCTCCCGCCCGCGGGAAAGCCAGCTGGGGGCTTGGGCCTCGAAACAGTCTGATACTCTTGCCGACCGCGCCGGGCTGGAACAGGCCCTGGCCGAGGTGACGAAGCGTTTTGAAGGCAAGCCGGTGCCCCGCCCGCCCTTTTGGGGCGGCTGGCGGGTAGTGCCGCAGGCCATCGAGTTCTGGCAGGATGAACCGCACCGCCTGCACCGACGTGAGTATTATACCCGGCGGGCGGATGGGAATTGGGATTTAAGGTTATTGTACCCCTAGGGGGTATAATCCGCGTAGCAATTGGGAGTTTCCTGCACGCGCACGTTCACGCAGCGTATACCGTCATCGGCAAACAGGGTGGGGCAGATGCGCTCGGCGAGGTAGCGCGCCATGTTCTCGGCCGTGGGGTTCCAGGGCAGGCGGTAAATGGCCTGCGAGGTAATGGCGGTGATGGCCTGCGTAAGGCGCTCGTCCTCGGCCCAGAGAATGGCCGTGTGGTCCCAGTGCCCTTCCAGCCAGCGGCCGAGCTTCTGCTTGATGACGGCAAAATCGATCACCCGGCCGATTCTGTCCAGCTCCGCCGCCTCGCACGTCACTTCCACGTTGTAGCGGTGTCCGTGCAGGTGCTTGCACTTGCCCTCGTGCCCCACCACGCGGTGGGCGGCATCGAAGGCTAGAATGCGGGTGCAGGTGATGCGGGCCATTTATAACTTTCTTGTTTTTCGAGGGCGTTTTAGGCTTGCCAAATTCGCGGGAGAGAGTAACAGAAGGTGGAAATCTAGCAAGCCCCGAGGACCCCATGAAACCGCCGCTCAAGCGCTCTTTCCGCCGCCGCCGCACCGGCACGCTTGCGCGCCCGAATCCCGGGTCGGCGCCGGGCCTCCTGCAGCATAACCCGCTTTCGCACCCCACCCAGCTGATGGTGATTGCCTACGGCCCGGAAGGGTATCTGGAGCACCCCTGCCAGTCGGTGGAAGACGTGGAGCGTTTCATGACGGTCTGGCCCGTGGTGTGGGTGAACGTCACCGGCCTGGCCGATATCGAGCTCATCGAAAAGCTGGGCACGCTGTTCAACCTGGACCGCCTGCTGCTGGAAGACGTGCTGGATACCAGCCACCGTCCCAAGGTGGAATTCTACGATAATTTCGTGTTCACCATCCTCAAGGGCGGCGTGCTGGGAGACCAGTTCGAGAGCGAGCAGATCAGCCTCTTCCTGAAGAAGAACGTGGTGCTGGTGTTCCAGGAACGCCCCAGCCACAGCTTCGAGCAGGTGCGCGACCGCATCCGCCGCGGCACCGGCAAGATCCGCCATGCCGGCACGGACTATCTGTATTACGCGCTGATCGACGAAATCATCGACCGCTACTTCCCGATTCTGGACCGCATCAACCACCTGCAGGCGCAGATCGAGGAACACATGGTGGTCGCCAACGGGCCGGACCAGGAAATCATCCAGCAGATCCACCACAGCAAGAGCGATCTGCTGCTGCTTCACCGCACCATCTGGCCGATCTCCGACATCATCGGCATGCTGATGCGCGAAGACTCGGAGCTCATCACCAAGAGCACGCGCAGCTTCCTGCGCGACTGCTATGACCACGCCGTGCAGGCCAACGAACTCACACAGTTCTACCGCGATACCGCGAGCGGTCTGCTGAATACCTTCCTTGCCTATGAAGGCCACAAGACGAACGAAACCGTGCGCGTGCTCACCGTGTTTACCGCCATTTTCATCCCGCTGAACCTGATCGCCAGCATCTACGGCATGAATTTCCACCACATGTCGGAGCTGGAGTGGGAATGGGGCTACCCGTTTGCACTCAGCCTCATGCTGTGCGTGGCGGCCACCACGCTTTACGTGTTCCGCCGCAAGGGCTGGATACGGCGGAAGCCGCGCAGGCCGGTGGAAACCGCTTCCCACTGATCACGCAAAAATCACAAGAGCGTGATAAAAGCGTGATGTTTTTTGTTGGGGCTCTTTTTCAATTTAATTGTTAATATACAGCGGTTTATAATTGTAAGCCCCGTGTTTTTTAGTGTTTTTTGTCGTCCTGAACTTGTTTCAGGACCTACTTTTCATCCGTGATAACGCGCGGGTTGAAGGGTGGGTCCTGAAACAAGTTCAGGACGACAATGCAGGGTAGCATGAGCACGGCCTTGCCGGGAGGGGCTTTTGTCTGGATTGTCATGTGCCCGTCATATGGCTTTTTTGGCAACCTTCACACTTCCGCTCTGCCTCGCGTGCTATCCTTGTGCCATGGCTGAAACCGAGACCGAGCGCGAACAACGCATCAATGCCGCCGCCCAGGAAATCAAGGCGGTGGTCGAACGCCTTCCCGACAAAGAGGAGCAGCGCGCAGCTGAGGTGAAGGCGCTGGTGAAGGGTGTTGCGGAAGAAGCCGATGACCCGCAGCAGCACCGCTACCGGCAGGAACTGAGCGCTTTTACCGGCATCACTCACGAGCTGCGGACGCAGATGGGAGCGCAGCTGGAGCCGAAGTTTCGGGAGTATTTGCGAGATAGGTCGCCGCGGGAGAATCCGAAGTTAAGTGGCAAAGAACAACAAAATGAACTCGCAGCTGACAAGGCTGCTCTCGCAGAGAAAGCATCAGACGGACTCTCTCGTCTTGGATTAGCGTTTCTTTGGGAAAAGGATAGTGAATTCAAAGGCCCGTGTTACCTCGGGGCTGATTCTTCAAACCCGCGAGGCCGGTATCTAATTCACAAGTGCGGTTCCTCAGGCTACGTCGATCAAATTACGGATTGGCATCAAGGACGTGGTTTGGAAGCGGCAGATATCGAGGCACGACTCAAACGGCTAACATTGGTTGATGCTGCTGCGCCGGGAGAACAAAATTGCTTACAACCTCGTCGCAATCGCTGATTTAGAGTACTTCAATAATTATATGCACAGCATTCGCCTCTCCCGCTTGCGGGAGAGGGCAACGAGGCTTAGGCGCGTCAGCGCCTTAGCCGCAGTGGGTGAGGGGCAAGCTGCGCTTGCCTCCCCCTCATCCTAACCTTCTCCCCCTTGGGGAAGAAGTGATGATAAACGTCACGGGCAGGCAGGACTGGGCGGCGCTTCCGGCGCGTGGTGGCGCAGTCATGCTGAACTTGTTTCAGCATCTACTTTTCATCCGTAATAATGCTTGGGTTGAATGGTGGGTCCTGAAACAAGTTCAGGACGACAAGCTTAAGGACAGGCAGGGCTGGGCGGGGCTTCGGGTGCGTGGCGGCGGGCCTGCTCGCACTCAATGTCGCAGGCCTGCGCACGTTTTTTTGCAATCATGGACGAATCCGCCGCCTGCCGCGCGAAGGCGCAATCCGCCGAGCGCTGGCGTGCCTCGTCGATAATCTGCGGGGGTACGGGCCTGATCGCCTCGAGCGCGGGCTGCTGCGGCTGTTGCTGCTGCTGAGCGGCGGCTTCAGCCTTTTTCTTGTCATCGGGGCTGGGCACGGCCCAGGCCTTGTTGTTCATGCAGTCGCTGAACATGCCGACAAGCCGTGTCTTGTTCGTTTTGTCAACGCTGCTTCCTGCTACATCTTCCTGCATGTTCGTCATCTTGAGTTCGGCCAGCTCGCGGCATTCGTCGCGGTGATCTTCATACTGGCGTTGGATGCGGGTGGTATTGGTGCAGAAAGCTACGCAAAATGGCCCGGCAAGATCCGTGCAGGCTGCTGTAAGCAGGAGAACAGTTAAAACCGGGATTTTTGTGAACAAACGAAGGCGCATACGTTAAGTTAGCATAATCCGCAGCCCCTGTCACATGGCACGTCTGGATTGCGAATAGAGCAATTTTATGTTATCCATAGTTGTAATAATAAAAAACAGGGAGAAATATGACGGAGAGGCTCTTACTGCTGTCGGATAACGCGGTGCACCGCGAAGCGCTGACACACCTGCTTGGCGGGCTGGATTATCAGGTGCTCGCCCTTTCGCCGACGGGCATTGAAGAAAACACGCTCCCCCGCTGCACGCTTGCGGTGCTGGACATGCCGACGGTAAAACTCGGGCCGGCCATCTCGGTGCTGAAGGTGCGCTGCCCCGCGCCGAAGCTGCTGGTGCTGGTGCCGTTTGATGTGCAGGGCGTGGAGATGCGGCTGCGGCACATGGGGGCCGATGACGTGCTGGCGCTGCCCGTGACAAGGCCGCGGCTGGAGATGACGCTGATCAACCTGCACCGGATTTACGCGCTGGAAAACGGGGCTAAAGCTGCCGCCCCAGCCAGACGACGCGGCCAATGATCCGCACATCGCTTAAAGGCCGCTCATAGGCACCGTATTGCGGATTATCAGAAATCACGCGCACGGTGGGTGGTTTGGCGTTACCGGCGAACTCCAGGCGCTTTGCCGCCAGGGCGTGCCCATCAGACAGTACGAAAACACCCGCAGGCGAGGGGGTGCGGCTGCTGATATCGATCAGTACCGTATCGCCCTGTGCCAGGCTGGGGGACATGCCGTCGCCGGTCAGCACGGCCATGCGCAGGTTGTCGGGTTCGGCGCGCAGGCTGTCGCGGATCCAGCTGCGGCGGAAATAATGGCCGTCTTTTTCGGCATTGAGCACTTCCTTGCCGCCCACGACTTTTATCGACACGAAAGGGACCGGCACCACATCCGCGCCTAAGCCGCTGCCGGTCTGCGGCTGCACGGGTGAACCTGCGAGCCAGGCGAGGTTTACCCCCAGCGTCTCCGCAACCTGCG
>CAZUKF010000031.1:0-14194 GCA_964620765.1 uncultured Rickettsiales bacterium
ACCACGGTGGCTGCCGCGCCCGCCGCTGCACCGGTTCCGGCCATTGCCGAACCCAAGGCGACCGTCGCCGTGCGCGTGCCCGAGCCGGTGATGGCACAGCCTGCCGTTGCCACCTCTGCCGCGCTTGCGATGGCTGAAGCCTCCGAGCCGCTTTCCGTCGGTTCGCTGGCCGTGTTCGCACCGCCGGTTCCCGAAGCGCCGGTGCTCGCCGCACCCCGCCGCGAAGTGCGCGAAGACTCTGAGGAAGTGGCCGCCCGCTCGCTGTTTGCCCGCATCGCCGAGGTCAGCCGCTCGCTGGCCCCGCGTGCCGATGCCGCGCCGGCCCGCCCCGAGCAGCCGGACCGCCAGTTGCAGGTAACGGAAAAGTCACGTTCGGAACCCTCGAAGAAAACCGGCATCGGCCCCGAGGAAGACCAGTTCCTTGATATCCCTGCGTTTTTACGCCGCCAGGCGAATTAAGATTCATTAATATATTCTGTAGAGAGCCGGGAGCTGCATTATACGCCGGATACGGTCGCGCTTTTATACCGGGAGGACAGCGATGCGCAGCGCAAGATATTTTCAGACCTGTTGACGGAGGCTGATCTGCGTCGGCAGGTGCTGGCCTTGGCGCCGGAATCTTTTGAAAAGTCTCTCGTGAATGAGCGAAGCCGCCGCGTCCTGCAGCTCGAGGAATGGCAACGACAGGTTGAGCGCTCCCACGCATCCGTCGACATCGGACAGATGTTTGATGTCATCGGCCTCGGGCAGGGCCGGTCTCTAGTTGCGGTTGGGTCAAGCTATAATTTTCTTGATGCTTACTTACAAACGTCTTCCCGTAATCAAATTATCGCGCAGAATCCTTTCCAGTCTCCGTGCCTCTTCCTGTGCGACGTGTTGTTGCGCCGCTTGTGTACCGAATAGGGTTAGGCGAGGTTCATCCAAGCCTATGCCAGGTAATAAGCCAAGGTTTGGTATTTGTCTGATTTTGTCTTCTGAAATACTCCGGAGCAAAAAGCGGGATGCTCTATCACCTTTAGTAAAATTGACCTCTACCTGAGGCTGATGTCCTTCAGAAACATTCCGGGCCTTAGGCACCTCGAACGTTTTGGCAGCAATTTCTATCCCAAGATCCAGTTCCGTGTTATCCATAACCCAGGTCAGCAATTCTTTTTCGAACCTGTTTTCAGTCACGAAGCGTTGGAATTGAAGATCTGAAACACCAACAAAGGCCTCGGGTAAAAATTGAGGCCTTTCTGCATCATCCGCTTCGGTTACTCTGACCCAATCCGCCGGCTTGATGTCCCTGCCGACCGATAACTCGCCTTCGCCCAGTTCCAGCGTAACCGGACTGCCGGGCAACGCAACTCTCGCTTTATCTAGATCAGATTGCATTTCTTTCAAAGCGGCTGGGCTGCCCTCGAATACGAAGGTTTGTTTTTTCAACACTCGGTCAGTGGAGTGTTCATCAACAATTCTGGCCAGGCAGGGAAGCTGAGGCATAATATTCCACAGGAGGGGGATGCGCTATCTCCGTAATCGTACAATATGTTATATTGATTAAGATATTGCTAGGAGGCTTACTGTAACATTCCGTAATAAAGTGTGATTTGTGGGGTTTGGCCCGGGGGGCTAGACTGCTCTCATGACTGCACAAACCACGCTCAAGCAAGCGGTTTCCTGCTCCGGCATCGGCCTGCACCGCGGCATTGAAGTTCACCTGCGCCTGCTCCCCGCCAAAGCGGATACCGGCATTGTCTTCCGCCGCACGGATGTAGAAAAGAAACGCGGCCTCATCCCCGCCCGGCATGACCTGGTGACGGATACGCGGCTGGGCACCACGCTGCGCAACGCTCATAACGTTTCCGTCTCCACCGTCGAGCACCTCATGGCCGCCCTCTGGGGCGCCGGTGTCGACAACGCCGTCATCGAGCTGGACGCCCCCGAAGTGCCCATCATGGACGGCAGCTCCGACCCCTTCATGGCGCTGATTGCGCAAGCCGGCATCCGCAAGCTCGCCAGCCCGCGCAAAATCCTGCGCGTGTACAAGGAAATCGAGGTGGTGGACGGTGAATCCGTCGCCCGCGTCGCCCCCTTTGAAGGCCAGGAATTCGGCTGCGGCCTCGACATCGCGATTGATTACCCCAACACCGCCATTCCCCGCCAAAACGCGCGGTATGATTTCGGCCGCGTAACCTTCGCGCAGGCGCTTGCCGGTGCCCGCACCTTCGGCTTCGCGCACGAGGTGGAGCAGCTCCGCGCGCACGGCCTGGCGCTCGGCGGCTCGCTGGATAACGCCATCGTTGTCGGCGAGCACGGCGTGCTCAACCCGGGGGGCCTGCGCTACTCGGATGAATTCGTCCGCCACAAGGCGCTGGACTGCATCGGCGATCTTTTCCTCGCCGGCCACCGCATCGAGGGCGCCTTCACCTTTACCCGCCCCGGCCACGGCATCAATAACAAGCTCCTGCGCGCCCTGCTGGCGGATGCAGACGCCTGCAAGCTGGTGACCACTGTTCCGGCTGCCCAGCCGGCTGAAATCGCGCAGCCCGCCTACCTTTAATCTCACTTGTACACCGCCCGTCTGCCCTGATATATCAGGGGTATGCGCTATACCCTGCTGAAATCCTTGGCTGCCGCCTCTTTGCTGGCTCTTGCCGCTTGCTCCGGTTCCGGCGGCAGCGGCGAAAAAGCCGCCGCGCCCGTGGAGGATCTGTACAACGAGGCGCATAACCTGCTGGACGACAAATCCTTCAAGGAAGCGGTGAAGGCCTTCGAGGAAGTCGAGCGCCAGCACCCTTACTCTGAGTGGGCCGCGCGCGCGCAGGTGATGGCAGGCTATTCCGCCTACCGCGGCGGTGAGTATGATCTATCCGCTTCCATCCTGGAGCGCTTCACCAAGCTGCATCCCGGCAGTGAATCAACGCCGTATGCCTATTACATCATTGCGCTCGGTTATTACGAACAGATATCCGATGTTGGCCGCGACCAGAAAATGACGGAAAAAGCGCTCTCCTCGCTCACCGAGGTGATCAAGCGTTTTCCTGATACTGAATACGCGCGTGACGCCAAGCTGAAGCTTGACCTGACGTATGATCACCTCGCCGGTAAGGAAATGCAGGTGGGGCGCTATTACCTCACGCGGGATGAATATCTCTCCGCCATCAACCGCTTCCGCTACGTGGTGGAAAATTACCAGACCACCAGCCACGTGCCTGAAGCGCTGCACCGGCTGGTGGAATGCTACCTGCTGCTCGGCATTGAGCCGGAAGCGCGCAAATACGCGTCCGTGCTCGGTCATAATTTCCCCGGAAGCTCTTGGTACAAGGATTCCTTCGCGCTGATGAATGGAGAAAGTGGCCGCAAGGAAACCAGCTTCCTTGACAAATGGATTCCCTGAAGGAGGCCGGATGCTTACGCATCTCTCCATTAAAAATATTGTCCTGATTGAAGCCTGCGAGCTGGCGTTTGATAGCGGGCTCTGCGTGCTGACGGGCGAAACGGGCGCGGGCAAATCCATCCTGCTGGATGCACTGGGGCTGGCGCTGGGTGCGCGCGGCGATGCGCAGCTGGTGCGCCGCGGCGAGGAATCTGGCAGTGTCAGCGCGGAGTTTGACATCAGCAATAACGCGGCGGCAAAGGCGGCGCTGGAAGCGCTGGAACTGCCGGTGGAGAATACGCTCATCATCCGCCGCAGCATCAGCACAGATGGCAAGACGCGTTGCCTGGTGAATGATCAGCCCGTGAGTGTGGCCGGCCTGAAAAAGCTGGGCGAGGCGCTGGTGGAAGTGAACGGCCAGCATGACAGCCGCGGCCTGCTGGATGTGGCAACACATCGCGGGCTGCTGGATGAGTTCGGCGGGCACGGGGCAATTCTCGGCAAGGTGCGCGCGGCGCATGAAGCATGGCGCGAGGCGGGCACGAAGCTGGCGCAGCTGAAGGAAGCGGCCGAGCAAAGCGCGCGTGAACAGGAATATCTGCGCCACATGGCGTACGAGCTGAAAGAGCTGGACCCCAAGCCCGGTGAGGAAGCGGAGCTGGCGGAAAAGCGCAGCACCATGATGCAGAGCGAAAAGCTGTTCGAAGTGATCAACGGCGCACTGGCGGAATTGAACGCGGGCAAGGGTGCCGCGGGCGCGCTGCGGGGAGCGCAGCGGCTGCTCGCGCGCTCGGCGCTGAATGCCGGCAACCGTTTTTCCGCGGCGATCAATACGCTGGACCGCGCGGCAACCGAGGCAGACGAAGCGGTCAATGCCATGGAAACGCTGGCGCAGGAAGCGGTGTATGACCCGGCAAAGCTGGAGGCGATGGAAGAACGTTTATTTGCGCTCAAGGCGGCGGCACGGAAATATAATCTCTCGGTAGATGAACTGGCGGGATTGCGCGCGGAGGCGGAGACGCGCCTTGCGCTGATTGACTCGCGCGACAGCGAAATGGCGAAGCTGGAGAAGACAGAGAAAGAAGCAAAGGCGGCTTATGAGGCGCAGGCTGCGGAGCTGGCGAAGAAGCGCGCCGTGGCGGCAAAGAAGCTGGAAAAAGCGGTGGAGGCGGAGCTGGAACCGCTGAAAATGGGCAGCGCGCGTTTCGCGGTGAAGCTGGAGAAGCTGGCGGAAGCCGCGTGGTCGGCGAAGGGATGGGATAGCGTGACGTTCGCGGCCGCTACCAACGTGGCGAAGAAGGGCGAGGTGCATTTCGCACCGCTGGCAAAGATTGCCTCCGGCGGCGAGCTCGCGCGCTTCATGCTGGCGATGAAGGTGGCGCTTTCCGAGGTGCGCTCCACGCCGACACTGGTGTTTGACGAGATCGACATCGGCACCGGCGGCGCGGTGGCCGATGCCATCGGCGCGCGCCTGCGCCTGCTGGGTGCCGCGGCGCAGGTCTTGGTGGTGACGCATTTGCCGCAGGTGGCGGCGCGCGGGCACCAGCACTTAAGGGTGGCGAAGGCGGAAGGAAAGGACAAGGTGCTCACCTCGGTGGTGAACTTGGATGCGGCCGCGCGGCGCGAGGAGCTGGCGCGCATGCTGGCGGGCAGCGAGGTAACAGCG
Source organism: uncultured Rickettsiales bacterium (assembly GCA_964620765.1). GTDB lineage: Bacteria > Pseudomonadota > Alphaproteobacteria > Rickettsiales > SXRF01 > CAZUKF01. Next base: position 5,025 of record CAZUKF010000031.1, read on the forward strand.
GAAGCGCGGCAGGCCGCGAAGAAACTGCTGGAGCAGGCGGCGTGAAGAAAAGCGCGAAGGATAAAAATGATCCGGCCAGGGAAATGGATGCGCTGATCGAGGAAATCAACCGCCACAATCATCTCTATCATACGCTGGATACGCCGGAAATTTCCGATGCGGAGTTTGACGCGCTGTTCCAGCGCCTGCAGAAGCTGGAAGCCGAATTCCCCCTGCTGAAACGCCCCGACAGCCCCACCGGCCGCGTAGGCGCCGCACCGCTGGAGACATTTGCCAAGGTGAAGCACTCCATGCCGATGCTGTCGCTGAATAATGCGTTCAGCGAGGAGGACATCAAAGATTGGGATGAGCGGGTAAGGACTTTTTTCAAGCCTGCCTTACAAGAAATAAAATATTTATGTGAGCTGAAAGTCGATGGGTTGTCCTTTTCAGCTAGATATGTGAATGGAAAACTTGATCTAGCCATTACACGCGGTGATGGAGAAGTTGGGGAGGTAATTACAGAGAATATAAGAACCATCGATTATTTTCCCAATGAGTTGCCCGAAGATGCACCTCGCATATTAGAAGTTAGGGGCGAGGTTTTTATGAGTAGAAATGCCTTCAAAGAACTCAACGAAAGCCAAGCAAAACTAGGCTCACCCTTATTTGCCAATCCTAGAAATGCTGCGGCGGGGTCATTGCGTCAACTGGATGCGAAGATTACAGCAACAAGGAAATTAGACTATTGCATATGGGGAATAGGGGAAGTCAGTGAAATAGAAAAATTGGGTTCGAATTTAGGCCAGTGTTTAAAAACTTTGCAAAATGATTATAAGTTTCGTGCTGTACAAAGTGGCCTAAAACCAGTTGGTCACAATAGAGGTATGCACTTCATCTACATCGCTAAGAATGTAGATGAGTTGATGGATATCTATCGAAAGGTGGAACAATTTCGTAGCGAAGGTGTGTATAGCTACGATATCGACGGAATGGTTTATAAGGTCAACGATCTTGACTACCAGCGCCGCCTCGGCACCGTAGGCCGTGCCCCGCGTTGGGCCATCGCCCATAAATTTCCTGCCGAGCAGGCCAAGACCATCCTGGAGAAAATCGAGATACAGGTGGGCCGCACCGGCACGCTCACCCCAGTGGCGCGGCTGAAGCCGGTTACCGTCGGCGGGGTGGTGGTGAGCAACGCCACGCTGCACAACGAGGATGAAATCGAGCGCAAGGATGTGCGCGAGGGCGACACCGTCATCATCCAGCGCGCGGGCGACGTGATCCCACAAGTGGTGGGGGTGGATGCAAAACAGCCGCGCGGCAAACACAAATACAAATTCCCTGACCATTGCCCCGTCTGCGGTAGCCTCGCCGTGCGCGAGGAGGGCGAGGTGGCGAAGCGCTGCACCGGCGGCCTCATCTGCGAGGCGCAGGCCATCGAGCGGCTGAAACACTTTGTTTCCCGCCGCGCCATGGATATTGATGGGCTGGGCGAAAAGCAGATTACTGCCTTCTGGGAAGACGGGCTGGTCAAATCCCCGCTGGATATTTTTGCGCTGCCCGCGAAGCCGGACGTCATCCTCGCGCGCGAGCGCTGGGCGGAGAAATCCGTCGAGAATCTCTGCGCGGCGATTGAAAAATCGCGCGACGTGGCGATGGAGCGGTTCATCTTCGCGCTGGGCATCCGCCATGTCGGCGAGATCACGGCGAAGCTGTTGGCGCGGCATTACGGCAGCGCCGAAAAATGGTTTGCTGCCATGACTACGCTGGACGATGAAAGCGTGCGCGCGGATCTCGATGCGCTGGACGGCATCGGCGAGGTGGTGGTGCTGGCGCTGGCCGATTTCTTCCGTGAGCCGCATAACCGCGACATCGTGGAAGGGCTGATCGAAATCCTCAGCATCCGTCCGCCGGCGGCAGTGGCGGCGGATTCACCCCTTTCAGGAAAAACCATCGTCTTCACCGGTACGCTCGCGCGCATGTCGCGCGATGAGGCGAAAACGCGGGCCGAGCAGCTGGGCGCGAAAGTGGCGGGCAGCGTTTCGGCTAAAACCGATTACGTGGTGGTGGGTGAAGACGCAGGATCAAAAGCAAAAAAAGCAAAAGAGCTGGGCGTTACCATTTTATCTGAAGATGAATGGCTTGAAATGGCGGGGAGCACATGAACGAATATCACGAAATACGGCCGAAGCTCGGCCGCAATCCTTTTGCGCAGCCCAAGGATATCTGGGAGCTGAAGTTCCGGGTGCGGCAGGAACAGGTGCAGGATCTGGAGGAGCAATTTGCGGGCGCGCTGGCCGTCTCCAGCTTCGAGGACGAGAAGGACCCCAAATTCTGGGCGGTGGAGGTGCTGGTTGCCGAGGAACCCAAACTCCGTGCCATTAAAAAGCAGCTTAACGGCCGCGCTTATGAGCCCCGCATCGTAAGGGTGGAGATGAAAAACTGGCAGGTCGCCATCGAGCGCGATTTCCCGCCGCTGAAGATCGGCCGTTTCTTCGTGCACGGCGCGCATGCACGGCGCCTGTTGCCCCGCGGCGCGTGGGGCGTGCAGGTGGAGGCGGGCATGGCCTTCGGCTCCGGCGAGCACGCCACCACCAGCGGCTGCCTGCTGGCCATTGACCGGCTGGCCCGCCGCCGCCGTATCCGCTCCGTGCTGGATATGGGCTGCGGCTCAGGCATCCTCGCCATCGCGGCGGCACGGGCCTGGCCGCGCGCCCGCCAGCTGGCCGTGGACGTGGACCCGGTTTCGGTGCGCGTGGCGCAGGCCAACATGCGCAAGAACCGCCTGCATCTGCGCGCGGCCCGCAGCGACGGCTACCGGGCAAAGGCGGTGCGCGCCTTCGGGCCCTATGACCTGATTCTCTCTAACATCCTTGCCCGCCCGCTGGTGCAGTTTTCCCGCGCACTGGCGGCGCATTTGGCGCCCGGCGGCATTGCCGTGCTCTCCGGCCTGCTTTCCACGCAGGCGGCTTACGTGCTGGCGGCGCACCGGCGGCAGGGGTTAAGACTTGAACGGCGTATTGTCAGGGACGGGTGGACCACGCTAGTAATGGTAAGATGAACGCGGAAGAAAAACTCAACGCCCTGCGCATGGGCTTACGCAAAGCGGGCGTGCACGGCTTCGTGCTGCCGGTTTCCGACGAGTATCTCACCGAATACGTGCCACCTTACGCGCAGCGGCTGGCATGGCTTACCGGCTTTACCGGCTCTGCGGGCATGGCGGTGGTGCTGCCGGAGGCCGCTGCATTGTTCGTAGACGGGCGTTACACGCTGCAGGCGAAGCAGGAGGTGGATGCCAGGCTCTACACCGTTCTTAACAGCGGCGAGGTGAAGCCGGAGCAGTGGATTGCCCAGCACATGGGCCGCGGTGAAGCGCTGGGTTATGATACGTGGCTGCATTCGCAGCGTGAGCATGACCGGCTGAATCACGTGCTTAAGCGCAAAGGCATCCGCCTGCAGGCACTCATCCCCAACCCGGCGGACAGGCTCTGGAAAAGCAGGCCACCTCAGCCCACGGGAAAAATGGTGGTGCACGGGCAGCCATTCGCCGGGGAAACGCACGCTGCCAAGCGCAAACGCGTGGGTGCGGCCATCCGTAAGGCGGGCGCCGAATTTGCCATAATCGCGGCAGCAGACAGCGTGGACTGGCTGCTGAATATCCGCGGCGATGACGTGCCGCATGCGCCCCTTTTCAGGGCGTATGCGCTGGTGGATGCATCCGGCCAGGTGCGGCTTTACACGGAAAGCCCGCGTGTGGACAAAAAGCTACGGGCACATCTTTCTCCTGGCGTTGAATTGCGTGAGCCGGGGCAGCTGGAGGCGGATTTAAAAACGCTGGCAAAAAAGCGCGTACTGGCAGACCCGGTTTTGCTGCCCGCGTGGTTTTTCAGCGCACTTTCAGGGGCAGGTGCAGAAATTGTGATAGGGGATGATCCCTGCCAGCTGCCCAAGGCCCTCAAGAACGCGGTGGAGCTGGAGGGCATGCGCAAAGCGCACAAGCGCGACGGCCTGGCGCTGACGCGGTTCCTTTACTGGCTGGATCAGCAGAAAGGCTTGCGCGAGAGCGAAGCAGCCGCGCGGCTGCTGAAATTCCGGCAGGCGGCGCCGGAGTTTGTATCACCGAGCTTTGAAACCATCGCGGGCAGCGGGCCCAACGGCGCCGTCGTGCATTACCGTGTTACCCCGCGCACGGACCGCAAGCTTCAGAACGGCGAGCTGTTCCTGCTGGATTCGGGCGGGCAGTACCCGGACGGCACGACGGATGTCACGCGCACCATTGCCGTGGGCAAGCCCACGGCGGAGCAGCGTGCGCATTTTACCCGCGTGCTCAAGGGCCATATCGCCATTGCTACAGTGCGCTTCCCGGAAGGCACCAGCGGCACCCAGCTGGACGTGCTGGCACGCAAAAGCCTGTGGGATGCGGGGTTGGATTACGATCATGGCACCGGCCACGGCGTCGGCGTTTTCCTGAATGTACATGAAGGGCCGCAGCGCATTTCCAAGCGCGGGGGTGATGCGCCGCTCATGGCCGGCATGATTATTTCCAACGAGCCGGGCTATTACCGCGAAGGCAAATACGGTATACGTATTGAAAGCTTGGTCGCGGTGCAAAGCGCAGGAAAAATGGCTTCCGGCAAGGGCGCGCTTGGCTTCGAGACGCTCACCTGCGTGCCGCTGGACCGGCGGCTGGTGGAGGCTTCTTTACTGACAGTGGGTGAGCGGGACTGGTTCAATACATACCAGGCATGGGTACTGAAAACACACACGCGCAACTTGGGTAAAGAAGAGAAGGCATGGTTGGAAAAGCTGGCAAAGCCGCTCGACTGAGCATGAAGCACCTCGTGCTGGCATGCGCCCTTGCCATGCCTGCGCTGCCGGTGCATGCGCAAGCGAACCCGCGTGTCGTTGCCACCATAAAACCGCTGCATTCACTAGTGGCGGCCGTGATGGAAGGCACCGGCCAGCCGGTACTACTGGTGGCGGGCCGCGCTTCGCCCCATACCTTCCAGATGAAGCCTTCGCAGATGCAGGCCCTGCAGGATGCGGATGTGGTATTTATGATCGGCGCCGGGCTAGAGCCGTTCATGGACCGCGCTGCCGCCGTGTTGCCGCGCGGGGTACGGCGTGTGGTGATGTCGGAGCAGGAAGGTATTCAGCTGTTGCCGATGCGCCGGGGTGGCGAGTTTGAAGTGCATGACCACGAAAGCGAAATGGCAAATATGCCCTCTCTGCAGGGCGCGCCGGAGTGGCACGGCAGGCTGGATGCGGATGCCCGCCACGCGTTGTTTGACCACACGCCTGCCACGGCGCGCGATTATACGCAAGGCAGCGAAGGTATGGCAGTTGCGCGTGATTACACCACTGCTCCTGGCATGGTGCAGCCCGGCGATTACACGCAAGGGGGAGCGCGTGCGCCAGATTATCCGCAGCATATTCCGCCGCCTCTCACCAGCGCGGAACTTGAGCCCACCCCGCCGGATGAGGAGATTGACATGGGCGGGCATGAATACGCCGAAGACTGGTTGCCGGACCCGCATATCTGGCTGGACCCGATGAACGCGGCGGGAATGCTGGATATCATTGCCCATACGTTGGCGCAGGCCTACCCGCAGCATGCTGCCCGTTACCATGAAAATGCGGAAACAATAAAGGCACGCATCATGGCGCTTGATGCAGAGCTGCGCAGCAGGATGCAGAAACTGGAAGACAGGCGTTTCATTGTCTTTCATGACGCGTATCAGTATTTTGAGAACGCCTTCGGCTTGCAGGCATCGGGTTCCATTACGCTTTCGCCTGAGCTGGCGCCGGGTGCGCGCCATCTGGCACGCCTGCGCGAAATGGCACGGGAAGGGGGCGTTACATGCGTATTCGCCGAGCCGCAGTTTGATGACCGCTGGGTGGCAAGGTTGGCGCAGGAGACAGGATTGAAGGCAGGGCAGCTGGACCCGGAAGGTGCCGGCATGGAGGAGGGCTCGGCGCTTTACCTGTTGCTTCTGGAAAAAATGGCGAGCAATTTTGAAGAATGTTTAGGAGGGTAATATGCGTAGATTCCTGATAGCAGTGATAGTTACAGTTTCCTGCACAATGGGCTTTGCGCAGGCGGCATCAGCGCATTCGGGCCGTCATGTGTTGATTGTGCTTACATCGCATGACAAGCTTTTTGGCACCGGCCACAAAACGGGCTTCTGGTTCGAAGAGATGTCCACGCCCTATTATATCTTTGAAAGCAATGGTACGCAGGTCACGCTGGCCTCGCCGCGCGGAGGCATGCCGCCCATCGATCCTAAGAGCGATGACAATAACATTCCATCCGTAAAGCGCTTCAAGGCCGACGCTCTTGCCATGGCGCGCTTGGAGGATACCAAGCCGCTTGCGAAGATTGATGCGGAGGATTATGACGCGGTTTTTATCGCGGGCGGGCACGGCGCGATGTGGGACTTAACCGATAATGCCGAACTTACGAATCTCCTGCACGAATTTATTAAAAGCAGTAAGCCTATTGCCGCGGTGTGTCATGGGCAGACAGCGTTGCTGACGCTGAAAAATGATAAAGGAAAAGACTTTGTCAAAAAGAAGCGCCTGACTGCGTTCACGCGTGATGAAGAAAAAGCAGTGGGGCTGGAAATGATGGTGCCGAACTTGCTGGAATCGCAGCTTACATCATCGGGCGCTGAGTTCGTAAAGGCCGAACCGTTTAAGGCCTACGTGGTCGTAGACGGGAACCTGGTGACAGGTCAGAACCCGGCGTCGTCGGAAGGCGCGGCGAAAGCGTTAGTGGAGCTGATGAAGAAGCAGAAGGTTACAAGCCCCAGCCATCACTGACCCATGGTGAAGCCGCCAGAAGGCTTCTGATTTTCATCCTTAGGTGGAACAGGTAGGGGGAGTATGCCGCCAAGCTCGCTGCGGCCGGGTTCTTCGCGGCTGCTGGGTTTGTAGTTCTTCAGCGTAGCAAGTGCGCGAGCTTCCTCGAGTTTCTGGCGGTCCTTGCTCTGCTGCTCGATGTCCGCCTCCAGCTTGGGGTTGCGGGCGGGGCTGCCGGGGGCGCCGGCATGTGTTCCGCTGGGTTTCTCATCACCGCCGACCCAGCCGTTTACAAGGATACCGCCGAGTGCACCGAGCGCACCGCCGATCAACAAACCCATTGTTCCGCCACCAAAAAGTGAACTACCGGCGAAGGCACCGATGCCGGCTCCGAGAAGGGGGGCAAGCCATTTCATCATAAGCAAAAATCTCCTTCTATATTTATACTATCAACGGGTTAAGAGTGCATGTGAATCTTTTATGACGCCAACGGTGAATCAATGGGTTAACCCTGTAAAACAGTGTTTTTTAGTGTCTTTTTCGTGCTTTCTTGTGCTATTTAGTGCGTTTTACAGGGAGAAAATTATGCACGAGATGCTCAACGACATCCGCCTCGGCACCGACGATGTGAACAAAGAACGCGCGGCGCACGGCATCCCGCAGCTTTCTGTGCTGTGCTGGGCCGAGGAGCCGAAATATGACGCGGCGGCACACCAGCTGGTCTGGGCCGTGCTGGCGCAAGATAAGGGCGGCGCAGAGGAAACCAAGGTAGTGAACTACAACACCGGTAAGCGCTACCAGGATTTTGTGGAGGGCACGGACAACGTGGCCGAATACGGCTTAGCTGCGCTGGTGGGCGGTGTGGCGGCAAAGAAGCTGGGCCTGCTGGCGCTTATCGTGCTGGTGTTTGCAAAGGCGTGGAAGATTGTGCTGGTGGTGGCCGCGGTGGCGGCGTTTAAGTTCAGGAAGGTGTTCAAGCGGAAGGGGGCTGATGTCGCCGCGCCGGTGGTGGTGGAGAAGAAGGATGCGGCGTAATCTCTACTGCGGCGGGCGATTGCGTCGTTGCTGCGGTGCTCGAATCCTCATGTACGTTTGAGTACACTCCGGTTCTGCGCTCCTCGCGCCTAGCACTCACCTCGCCGCAGCGAGATTGGCGGAATTGCTCGAGCAAAGGTTAAAGGCGCCCGCGCTCGTTAATTGGATTTTAATTCTAAGCTACTGAATGTTCACGGAACTGTCATTTGTAAAAATGGCATGCGGGAGTATTTTTTGTTCCGGACCCGGAAGGGAAATTATTTATTATGGAGAGAATCAATGACTGACGAAGACAATTCAACGCAGGCTAAACTAGGGTTTTCAATCTCAGAGCAACTCGCATACTCCACCGTTCGCATCGAGTGTGAGAAAGTAGATGGTGGAATTTCAACCGGCTCAGGATTCTTTTTTAATTTTTTACGCAAGGGAAATGGAAAGCATGTCCCCGCTATAGTTACAAATAAGCATGTTGTACGTGGCGCTGTACGGGGAAAGTTCTATTTCACTCGCAAAGGCGAGGATAGTAGGCCAATTGATAATAGCCATTTCTTTGTATCGCTCGATAAATTCGAGACTCGTTGGCTGATACATCCTGATAGCGGGACAGATCTGTGTATATTACCAGTGGCTCCAATTGTGCGCGCAGCCGAGAAGCAAAATGAGCAACTGTTTTACATAGCAGCTGATGATAAAATACTGTTATCCGATGCCGAGATGTCAGAGCTGACGGCACTGGAAGAGGTGGTTATGATTGGTTATCCAAATGGAATTTGGGATTCGGTCAATAATCAGCCTGTTTTCCGCAAGGGTATTACAGCCACTCATCCGGCTAAAGATTTTAAAGGGAAAACAGAATTTATGATTGATGCAGCATGCTTCCCTGGGTCAAGCGGTTCTCCAGTATTTCTTCTTAATGAAGGTGGTTATAGAACTCGGAAAGGCGTGCATATGGGAGCGTCACGTGTGAAATTGCTTGGAATTTTATATGCTGGCCCACAATTTACAGCTACCGGCGATGTTCGCGTAGTTGAAGTGCCAACAGTTCAACAAGCAATAAGTATCACCACTATTCCGAATAATTTGGGCTTTGTTATTAAGGCAAAGCGACTACTTGATTTTAATCCTATATTAGAGGCGCTAGTACAAAAAGAGGCTGCATAAGAAGGGGTGCGTCATTGCGAGCGAAAGCGAAGCAATCCAGTTGGGAAACTTAAGATCTGGATTGCTTCGTCGCTCATGCTCCTCGCAATGACAGCCGTTCGCTCACTTCAGGCCATTGGTCGGCGCCCTGGTGGTCGAGTAGTGACTTGAGGTAGATTTTTCTTATTTTCACAGGCGAGGTAACGGCCATG
>CAZUKF010000032.1:0-14154 GCA_964620765.1 uncultured Rickettsiales bacterium
TGTTGCGGCATCTCCCGGAATTGCAAGGAGACCCCGCAATAAATGCGGGGTGACAAGGACTCTCACTTGTTGCATCGCATCATCGAAAGCGTTATCTTGCGCTTCTTTATAGAAGCCCCATTTAAAAGAAAATGCCCGCAACCAAGCATTACCCCGACGTCGACCCGAACCCGGATTTTCCCAAGCTCGAAGAAAAGGTTCTTGCCTCCTGGCAGAAGGAAGGTCTTTTCCGCGAATCCGTGAAGCGCAGACCTGCGCGCGTTTCCAGCAAGAATAACGAGTTTATCTTTTATGACGGCCCGCCGTTTGCCAACGGCCTGCCGCATTACGGCCACCTGCTCACCGGCTTTGTGAAAGATTTGGTGGCGCGCTACCAGACCATGAAGGGGCACAGGGTGGAGCGCCGCTTCGGCTGGGACTGCCACGGCCTGCCGGCGGAAATGGGCGCGGAGAAGGAACTGGACATCAGCGGCAGGCACGCGATCCAGAAATTCGGCATTGATAAATTCAACGAGCATTGCCGCACGAGCGTGATGAAATTCCGCAACGAGTGGGAATACTACGTAACGCGCCAGGCGCGCTGGGTGGATTTTGAAGGCGACTACAAGACCATGGACAAGGGCTTCATGGAGAGCGTGCTGTGGGCCTTCAAGCAGCTGTATGAAAAGGGGCTGGTCTACGAGGCCTACCGGGTGATGCCGTATTCATGGGCGGCGGAGACGCCTTTGAGCAATTTTGAGACGCGCTTGGATAATTCGTACCGCGAGCGCGAGGATAAGGCGATCACGGTGGCGTTTGAGCTGAACACGCCGCCGAAGGGAGCGCCGGAGGCCGAGAAATATTATATCCTCGCCTGGACGACGACGCCGTGGACATTGCCGAGCAATTTGGCACTGGCGGTGGGCAAGAGTGTTATTTACAAGGCATTCGTGCGGGGCAATGCGTGCTATATTCTGGCGGCGAATGCGGCGCCGAAATACCACGAGTTTTTATTTAAGCCTGTTGAAGGCGCAGAGCCGGTTACAACGGAAGGAACCGTGATCAAGGTTGAGAGTCTTTTTAACCTCTCCTACCACCCCCTCTTCCCGTATTTCGCCAGGCAGCCACACTCATTCCGCATTCTTGATGGCTCAGAGTTTGTGTCGGATGCCGACGGCACGGGCGTGGTGCACATGGCGCCGGGCTTCGGTGAGGATGACCAGCGCGTCTGCGAAGCGGCGGGGATTGAGCTGGTGTGCCCGGTGGATCATGCGGGTAAGTTTACGGATGAGATTTATGACCTGCCGGATCTGCAGCTCAAGGGGTTCAATGTTATCGCCGAGAAGGTGGAGCAGTTTAAGTTTGGGGAGGCAAATGAGCGCATCATCCGCTGGCTGAAGGAACACGGGCAGCTGATCAAGCAGGAGCAGATCAAGCACAACTACCCGCATTGCTGGCGCACGGATCAGCCCCTCATCTACCGCGCCATTTCATCGTGGTATGTCGAGGTGACGAAATTCAGGGACCGCATGGTGGAGCTGAACCAGCAGATCAGCTGGATTCCGGAGCATGTGGGGCCGGGGCTGTTTGGTAAATGGCTGGAGAATGCGCGCGACTGGAGCATTTCGCGCAACCGGTTCTGGGGCACGCCGATTCCCGTGTGGCGTTCAGATAACCCGCAGAACCAGCAGCTCTGGGTGTTTGGGTCGATAAAGGAATTACAGGATTTTTTCGGCGTGGAGGTGAAAGACCTGCACCGGCCGTATATTGATAATTTGACGAAGCCTGACCCGCTGAACCCGAAATACACCATCCGCCGGGTGGAGGATGTGTTTGACTGTTGGTTTGAAAGCGGCTCGATGCCGTATGGCCAGGTGCATTACCCGTTTGAGAACAAGGATTGGTTCGAGGGGCATTTCCCGGCGGATTTTATTGTGGAATACATGGCGCAGACGCGCGGGTGGTTTTATACGCTGATGGTGCTGTCGACGGCGCTGTTTGACAAGCCGCCGTTCCTGAATTGCATCTGCCACGGCGTGGTGCTGGATGATAAGGGGCGCAAGCTTTCCAAGCGGCTGAATAATTATGCCGACCCGAAGGAGATTTTCGACAAGTTCGGCGCCGACGCGCTGCGCTGGTTCATGATGACGAGCCCCGTGATGCGCGGGGCGGAATTGTACCTTGACCCCGAGGGGAAGTTTATCCGCGACGTGGTGCGACTGGCCATCAAGCCGGTGTGGAACGCCTATAATTTCTTCTGCCTCTATGCGAATGCGGACGGCATGCAGGCGAAGCTGCTTTACAGCGTGGATAAGGGCAAGGACCACTGGCACGTGCCGGATTCTTCCATGGACCGGTATATCCTGGCCAAGCTGGCGGATGCGCTGATCGCGATGACGGAATCGCTCGATGCTTATGACACGCCGGGCGCGTGCACGGCGGCGAGCCGGTTTTTCGAGGATCTCAACAACTGGTATATCCGCCGCAGCAAGCCGCGCTTCTGGAAAGAAAAGAGGGATAAGGACAAGCAGGCGGCGTATGACACGCTCTTTACCTGCCTGCACGTGATGGCGCGCGCCATGGCGCCGCTCCTGCCGATGGTGACGGAGGAGATCTACAAGGGCCTTACCGGCGAGCAGAGCGTGCACCTCGCGGATTTCCCGCAGTTCCACAATATTGATGACATCATGGACATGCAGATCCGCGATGACATGGACCGTATTAAAGATATCTGCAATGCCGCGCTTAGCGTGCGCAACACGCAGAATCTGCGCGTGCGGCTGCCGCTGGCGTCTCTCACGGTGATCGCGTGCGGGCATGCCTTCCCGCAGGAATTCGAAGACATCATCCGCGACGAGGTGAACGTGAAGGAAGTAAAAGCCTCCGGCGCGTTCGACGATTACGCCAGCCTGAAGCTGCAGGTGCATTTCCCCAAGATCGGCGCGCGCATGGGCGCAAAGACGAAAGACATCATCGCGGCCGTGAAGCAGGGCAAGTGGGAGCAGAACAAGAGCGGCGGCATTAGCGTGGCCGGTGAAACACTGGAGCACGGTGAGTACGAGCTGCTGCTGGAGCCCAAGCCCGATTACAAGAACAGCGCCGCCCCGCTCGCCAGCAATGACGCGCTGGTAGTGCTGGACACGAAAATCACGCCGCAGCTGGAAAAGGAAGGCATCGCCCGCGACATGGTGCGACTGATTCAGCAGGCGCGCAAAGACGCAGGGCTCGATGTTTCAGACCGCATCGCGCTGACGCTTAACGTGCCGGACAAGGTGGCGGAGGCCATCAAGTCGCATGCCGAGTACATCACCGAGCAGACGCTGGCCATTTCGCTGACGTTGGGCGACGCGGAAGGCGGATTCGTGGCCGAGAACGCCATTGACGAGCACAAGGTCTCCATCGCCCTTTCCAAAGCCGCATAGTTGTCATGGCAGCGAAGGCTGCCATCCACGAACTTACTAAACGCTAGAAATAAGCAAGATCGTGGATCCCGGCCTTCGCCGGGACGACAGTTAAATTGCTATCGCCCTTTTCAAGTTCCCTTGAATAAGTTATAGATTGGCTATGCCCTCCTCAGTCGCCCGCATGATCAAACCACCTACCCTCAACATGATTCTCGGCCAGCTCAGTACCAACAGGGTGCTGGAACAGGAAATCCTCGATGCTTTTGCCACTGTGCCGCGCGAGCGTTTTGTGCCGCCCGCGCTGGCAGGTGCTGCCTACGCGGATGAAGATCTGCCGCTTGGCAAGGGCCGCTTCCTGCTGGCGCCGCTCTCCTTTGCGAGGATGCTACAGGCGGCGGATATCAGTACCGGTGAAAAGGTGCTGCTGGTGGGCTGCAACACCGGCTATTCCGTGGCTATGGCTGCGAAACTCGCAGGCGACGCCACCGGCTGCGACGTGGAAGAAGAATTCATTGCCGCGGCGAAGAAAAATCTTTCCGCCATCGGCAGCAAGGGGCACGTGGAAAAAGTTTCATCGCTGGCCAGGGGTATGCCCGGTGATGCGTATGATGTGATTATTGTTGAAGGTGCCGTTGAAACCCTGCCGGGTGCGCTGAAAGACCAGCTGGCCGAAGGCGGCCGCCTGGTAACGGTGGAGCGCAAGGCACGGATGCCGTTGGCGCAGGGATTGAGCCGGCTGGTGCAGTATAACAAGATGGACGGCGAGGTTTTCTGCAAAGAAACGCTGGAAATGGCGGTGCCTCTTCTCCCAGGCTTCGAGGCGCCAAAAGGTTTTGTCTTCTGATGAAGCTACGCCGTTTCATTGCGGTCATTCTCATAGCCGCCACGGCCCACGCACAGGAAGCTCCCCCACCCGTCCCGCCTGCCCCGATACCTGCGGCGCCTGCGATTACTGTAACCGTGCGTGATACGTTTACCGAGGCGCTTGCTTCCGCCTACAACACCAACCCCAAGCTCAAGGCAGAACGCGAGGCCGTGAAAGTACTGGATGAGGGCGTTTCGGAAGCGTTCTCCGGCTGGCGCCCCACTATTACCAGCGATTATATCCGCGGCCGTAAGCGCCAGCAGAGCGGCACGGCGCAGGACTGGGCCTACGCGGATACCACCACGAAACAGCTGGACCTGGAGCAGCCGCTTTTCAGCGGCGGCGAGCTGATGAGCACGCTTAAAAGCGCGCGCGCGCTGATGAAGGCGGGCCGTGCCCGCCTGCGCGGCGTGGAACAGGAAGTGCTGCTTGAAGCGGTAACCGCCTATGTCAATCTTGCTGAGCGGGCCGTGCTGCTGGACTTGAGCCGCAGCAACGTAGCCGTACTCAGCCGCCACCGCGAGGTGACGCAGGCGCGCTTTGACGCGGGCGAGCTGACACGCACGGATGTGAAGCAGGCGGAATCGCGCCTCAGCCGCGCCGAATCTGAAATGCAGACGGCGCAGGGTGCGCTGGGTTCGGCACAGGCGGCGTTTGAACGCGTGATTGGCTTCAAGCCGGAAATTTATCCCCTGCCCGAAGCGCGCCCGCCGCTGCCGGCCACGCTGGAAGAAGCGCAAACCCATGCGACGGCCTCTTTCCCGGATCTCATCGAGGCAAAGTTTAACGAGAAGGCGGCGGATAACGCCATTGGCATACAGACCGCCGATATCCTGCCGCGTCTCTCGCTGCAGGGGCATATGGGCCGCACCGATGGTAGCAACATTCCCGGTGTGGGCCGGTTTGACCAGGACACGCTGACGCTTAACCTTTCAGTGCCGCTGTATCAGAGCGGCGGTGAGTACGCGCGCATCCGCGCCGCCAAGCGGCAATACCAGGAGCGGCGCTATGAAAGCGTCGAAGCGCAGAACGGCGCGCTCGAAGGCGTGACACGGGCGTGGCATGATTACCACGCTTCGCTGGCCGTTATTACTTCCGGCGAGTCTGAAGTTGCCGCCGCCCAGAGCGCGGTTGAAGGCGTGTCGGAAGAATATGAACACGGCGAACGCACCACGCTGGACGTGCTGGATGCCGAGCAGGAGCTGTTCGGCGCAAAGGTGCGGCTGGCGCAGGCCCGGCGCAATAAAATCGTCTTGGCCTATAACTTGCTAGCGTATGCCGGAAGACTTAACGCCGAGGTACTTGCATTGCCAGTTGAAATATATGATCCGATAACGCATTATGACGCCGTCAAATGGCTACCGCTCGGATTCTAAACACTTTGTTAATCTTGAAATGTCTATAATTCGGCGGAATAAAAGGTCTAGGTAAGACCGAAGGGGAGAGAGAGACGACATGGCTGAGGCACAGGCTCAGGCAGCCGCGGGAGGAGAACAGGATCCCTCAATGGAGGAAATTCTGCAGTCCATCCGCCGCATCATCGCCGAGGAAGACAAGTCTACGGAAAAACCTCCTGCTGAGAAGAAGACCGAGGACGTGAAAAAAGCCACCACACCACCGCCAGAAGCTGCACCGCCGGCCGCCGCGCCACCTCCGCCGCCGCCGGATTTCAGCTCCGACGTGCTGGAACTCACCGAGATGGCGCCGGAAGACCCGGCCGGTGACAAGAATGTGGATGTGCTGGCGAGCATAGATAGTGTCCTTTCAGAAGAAGTGCTAAAGCAGGAAATCCCGGCTGCCGCGGCGCCGCCACCGCCTCCTCCGCCGGCGCCACCCCCCCCTCCTCCACCCCCGCCGCCTCCGCCGCCGGTGATCGAAGAATTCCCCGCTCCCGCCGCAGGTAGCAACCCGATGCCGGAGGATACCGACCGGCTGTTATCTGATGAAGCGGCTGCGCTTGCCTCGGCAACGCTTAAAAGGCTTAACCATCCCAGGCCCGTGCGCGAGCCGGAGCCTTCCATCCCGTTCCGTACCGGCAGCACGGTGGAGGATTTGATGATGGAGGCGATGATCCCCATGCTGAAGGACTGGCTGGACAAGAACCTGCCCACCATCGTGGAGCAGATTGTCGAGCGCGAAGTGCGTAAATTACGCGATTAGTGGCTTGTCGTCCGCAGTCAGTGGGTGCTATCACTGACGCGTATGAAGAAATACGGTAAATCCCCCCTTGTTTCCCGCCACGTGACGGAAGGGCCGGAGCGCGCGCCGCACCGGTCTTATTTGTATGCCATGGGGCTGAGCGAGGAGCAGATCCACTCGCCGCTGGTGGGGATTGCGACGACGTGGAATGAAGCGGCGCCGTGTAATATTTCGCTGGGGCGGCAGGCGCAGGTGGCGAAAAAGGGTGTCTCCAGCGCGGGCGGCACGCCGCGGGAATTTACGACGATTACGGTGACGGATGGCATTGCCATGGGCCACGCGGGGATGAAATCTTCGCTGGTCTCGCGCGAGGTGATTGCCGATTCGGTGGAGCTGACCATGCGCGGGCATTGTTATGATGCCATCGTGGGGCTGGCGGGGTGTGACAAATCTCTCCCCGGGCTGATGATGGCGATGGTACGGCTCAACGTGCCAGCTGTGTTCATGTATGGCGGGTCGATCCTGCCCGGCAAGTACAAGGGCCGCAACGTGACGGTGGTGGATGTGTTCGAGGGCGTGGGAAAACTCAGCGCGGGTGGCATGTCTGTGGAAGATCTGCATGAGCTGGAACAGGTGGCGTGCCCCTCGGCGGGATCGTGCGGCGGGCAGTTTACCGCCAATACCATGGCGTGTGTGAGTGAGGCGATCGGCCTGGCCCTACCCGGCTCGGCGGGTGCGCCGGCGCCGTATGAAACGCGCGATACGTTTGCGTTTGATTCGGGCGTGGCGGTGATGGAGCTGCTGAAAAACAAAATCCGCCCGCGTGATATTGTTACGTTGAAGGCGCTGGAAAACGCGGCCGCCGTGGTGGCGGCGACGGGCGGCTCCACCAACGCGGCGCTGCATTTGCCCGCCATCGCGCACGAGGTGGGGATTGATTTTGATATTGATGCCGTGGGGAAGATTTTCAAGCGTACGCCGTATCTGGCGGATCTCATGCCCGGCGGGAAGTATACCGCGCTGGAGCTGTTCCAGGCGGGCGGTGTGCAGGTGGTGATGAAAACACTGCTGGACGGCGGTTATTTGCACGGCGACTGCATCACGGTGACGGGCAAGACGATTGCCGAGAATCTGAAGGGCGTGCCGTTCCCCACCGGACAGGACGTGGTGTACCCGCATGATAAGCCGCTGCGCAAGGAAGGCGGCGTGGTGGTGCTGAAGGGCAACCTCGCGCCGGAGGGGTGCATTGTAAAGGTGGCGGGGCTGAAGCAGCTGCAGTTCAAGGGCCCCGCGCGCTGCTTTGATTGCGAGGAAGAGGCGTTCGCGGCGGTGGAGAACCGGAAATACAAGGAAGGTGACGTGATTGTTATCCGCTATGAGGGGCCGCGCGGCGGGCCGGGCATGCGCGAAATGCTCTCTACCACGGCGGCGCTGTACGGCCAGGGTGCGGGCGAGAAAGTAGCGCTGATCACCGACGGGCGTTTCTCCGGCGGCACGCGCGGCTTCTGCATCGGCCATGTGGGGCCGGAGGCGGCGCTGGGCGGGCCGATTGGTTTATTGAAAGACGGGGATGTGATTACGCTGGATGCCGTGAACGGCACGATTCATGTGGATGTGAGCGAGGCGGAGCTGCAAAAGCGCCGCACCGGCTGGAAGCCGCGGACCACCGACTATCAGTCCGGTGCCTTATGGAAATATGCGCAAGGCGTGGGCCCGGCGGCGAAAGGCGCGGTCACGCATCCCGGCAAGCAGGCCGAAACGCACGTGTTCGCTGATCTTTAGTTTTTCTTGTTGCGGCGGGGATCCGTGGTTTCACCGCCGCCGCGCTGCGGTTGCGCGTCTGCTGCGGGTTTGCGCCATTCAAGCGGGACCATCTCATCTTCGGGCTTGGGCGCAGGCGGGGCCGGCTTGCTTTTCCCTTTGGCAATGAGGAGATCAGCATTGAAGGCTTTTCTAAATCCGTCAACAAAAGTGCCGTATTCTTCCATATACCGTTTGTTGTCTTCTCTTGCTTGAGTATCTGCAAGCTGCTGTGCTGCTTCTCTGTCTGCTTCGGTTGGAAACTCTCCTTCCACCGGGTCATTCGTAATATTTGTGCGTTGCAACTGCCGTTGAGCGGCCAGACGAATAAAGACAATTGTATTTTCAAGAATTTCCGCAGCGCGGTCCAGTTGGCCGAATACGCCCTCCGGCTCAGTTCTAACCTTAGCACGCTCTTCTTCGATAATATTGATACTTCCGCTAAGCCTTGCGCGCACTTTTCCTTTCACACCCTGCTTGGGAGTGGCAGAGCCGGTATCTACCGCATCGACTTCGTTACCGAAATAATTGCCATCACCGGTCTCGAGCGCGTCACGGATTTCTTTTAACACTTCGATGCGCGGCTTTAGAACGGGAGTGCGCGGGCTGGAATCCAGCGACAGGACAGGCTTGTTCAGGAACTCCAGGTAGGCGGCGGGTACTTTATCGTTATCAAAAACTTCAACTGGTTTATGAGCGGCAGTCATAGGCTTCCCTGTAATATTTAATTATTGTTCAGGCGATACTTTGCCTTTCCGGCAGGCTGAAGTCAACCGCAACCCTGTACAGCAATTGGACAAATATACATGTATTACAATATATTGCCAGTCTGTCATATAAACTTCACGAAAGCGGCTACAGGTTTTACCGGGGGTTCATGCAACCTTCACGCACCCCCTTGCCCGCCGGTGCTAGAATAAAAACAATAGAAAACCGGAGAAAAAGATATGTTAGGTGGAATCGGAGACGCACTCAGCGGAGTCATCAAGAAGAAGGATGGCTCAACCAACTGGATGGGCATATTGCTCACGGCAGGGCTCGGTATTGGCGGTTTCATGCTGTTTCCTGATATGGGAATCGTTGCCGGGTTAATCGGTGCGGGTCTCGGTGTGGCGGTGAACCATTTCGTGCTGACGCCTAAGGATGAAGCGCCGCAACCTCAGGCTCCCGGCCTGCCCGCGGCATCCACCGGCCGCGCCCATGATGGGCAGGAACTGGCGGCGAAGGTGGTACAGGACGTTGGCATGCCGCTGGTTAAGCAGCATGTTGGGCACGGCCTGCCCGCAGCGGCTATGGCCGGCGGTAAAGCCGGCGGCATGATGATGCCGTTTTAAACAATATTTCTGTCGTCCTGAACTTGTTTCAGGACCCACTCTTCATCCGCACAAGTCGCCCGTTGCACCGTAGGTCCTGAAACAAGTTCAGGACGACAATTTATATCAGCTAGCAACTTTTTCTTCGCTGGCGTGAATGCCCAGCATCTTCAACTTGCGGTGTAATGCCGAGCGCTCCATGCCGATAAAGCTGGAGGTGCGTGAAATATTGCCGCCGAAACGCTCAATTTGCGCTGCCAGGTATTGCTTCTCGAACAGCTCGCGCGCCTCGCGCAGCGCAAGGGACATGATGTCTGCATTCGTCTCGGGCCGGGCCAGCAACGGGTTGGAATAAAGGATATCCGCCGGGAGGTGCGCCGCACCCACGGGGCTTTGCGCGTCGCCCGCCGCCATGATGGCGAGCCATTCCATCATATTGCGAAGCTGGCGCACATTGCCGGGCCATGCATAAACCTGCAGCGTGGCTAGCGCCTCGTCTGAAAGCTCGCGCGGGTTGAGGCCGTTTGCCTCGGCGGCGCGGCGCAGGAAATAGCGGCAGAGTTCGGGAATATCTTCGCGGCGTTCCTGCAGCGCGGGGATGCGCAGCGGCACCACGTTCAGGCGGTAATACAGGTCTTCGCGCAGGCGGCCCTCGGAAATTTCCACCGGCAGTTCGCGGTTGCTGGCAGCGATGACGCGGACGTCAATCTCCACCTTGCGGGTGCCGTTGACACGGGTGAACGCGCCCTCCTGCAGCGTGCGCAGGATCTTGCCCTGCGTATCCAGCGGCATATCGGCGATTTCATCGATAAACAGCGTGCCGCCGTGCGCACGCTCGAACAGGCCGAGCTTTTCCACGTGGCCAGGCAGGCTGGTGTCATCAATGCCGAAGAGTTCGGCCTCCACGCGCTCCGGTGCGAGGCCGGCGGCGTTGAAGACCACGAAATTGGCTTTTTCGCGCGGCGATTTGGCGTGGATCATGCGGGCGATGAGCTCTTTGCCGGTGCCGGGGCCGCCGGTGATCATCACGCGGCTCATGGTAGGCCCCACTTTTTCAATGGATTGCTTGATCTGCGCCACGGCCTGCGAAGAACCGTTGAGTTGCAGGTCAAACTTCGCCTTGCTCTTGAGCTCGATGTTTTCCTGGCGCAGGCGCGACATTTCAAGTGCCTTGGCGACCACGAGGATCAGGCGGTCTTCCTTGAAGGGTTTTTCAATGAAGTCGTAAGCGCCCATGCGGATGGAGGCGACGGCGGTTTCAATATTGCCGTGGCCGCTGATCATGATGACGGGCATGTGCGGGTATTTCTTTTTAACCAGTTCTAGGATGCCGAGGCCATCCAGCTCGCTGCCCTGCAGCCAGATATCCAGCACCAGGGCGGCGGGGACGCGCTCGGAGATGCTTTTTAGGGCGCAGTCACTATCTTTGGCGGTGCGGGTGGTGTACTGGGCGTCTTTAAGAATGTCGGACACGAGGTCGCGAATGTCGGCTTCGTCGTCTACGATGAGAATGTCTGCGGTCATAAATGATTATTTCTCAACTGAATAGTGACTGGGGGAACCGAGGATTGAAATTTATATATCACACTGTTGCAAAAAAGAAAGCACAACCCTTGCTCCGCCAGTTTCCTGATTGGCAAGGTCAACTTTTCCGCCATGTTCTTCCATGATTTTTTTCACAATGGCGAGGCCAAGCCCCGTACCACGCGCACGGGTTGTAACGTAAGGTTCCAGCATACTCTGGATTTTATCCGGCGGGAAACCGGGGCCGTTATCAGTGATCTCTACCGTGACGCGCTCTGGAGTTTTGACCACGGTGACGGAAACTTCTCCGGCCTGCATGGACTCTCCCTCGATGGCTTCGGCGCCGTTTTTCAGCAGGTTGGTGAAAATCTGCGCCACCTGCCGCTCATCGCAGAGCAGGCCGATGCGCGCATCCTCGCAGTTTAAAACATAGCGCACATTGGGATAGGCCACCTGTGCCGAGAAAACGGCGTGCTTTACCAAGTCAACCAGGTCCGCCGGTTGCATGACCGCGCCGGGCATGCGCGCGAAGGAGACGAATTCTTCCACCATGCCGCCGATGTCGGTGACGTGGCGGGCAATGGTATCGACGTACTTGGTAAAGCTCTCCGCTTCCTCGCCTTCCAGCTTCTGCAGGAATTTGCGCTTCAGGCGCTCGGCGGAAAGCGCAATCGGCGTAAGCGGGTTCTTGATTTCATGCGCCACGCGCCGCGCCACGTCTGACCACGCGGCGTGCCGCTGCGCCGAAACCAGCGCGGTAATATCATCAAAGGTGACGATGCTGCCGTCCGGCCCGGCGGTGATGCGCACGTGCAGGCTGCGGGCATCGGCGCCGGAGCCCAGCGTGATGCTGCCGTGCGCGTCGGGGTTGGATTCGTTTTGCGCCAGCAGCTCGTTGATGCCGGGCAGCATTTCATTGACGTGGCGGCCCTGCATGAGTGCGCCGCCCTCGCCCAGCATGGTGGCGGCGGAACGGTTGGAGAGCGTGATGCGTTTTTCGCGGTCCAGCGCCAGCACGCCCGCGGAAACGCCGCCCAGCACGGCTTCGGAGAAGCGGCGGCGCTCGTCCAGCTGGCGGTTGGCTTCGATGAGGTCGCTGCGCTGCGCGTCCAACTGCTCGGTCATGCGGTTGAAGGTGTGGGAGAGCGTGCTGATTTCATCGTTGCCGCCGCCGGCTTCGACGCGGGCAAGGTAATCGCCGCCGCGGACGCGCTCGGCTGCCACGGATAGCCGCGAGATCGGCGCGGTCAGGCGGGCGGCGAACATCAGGCCGTACCACACGGCGGCGAGCAGCAGCACCAGCGAGAGCAGGATGAATACGGCGGAGAAGGTCCACTGCAGGCGGGTGAGCTGGTTCTCGAGACCTTTATATTCTGCCACCGCGCCTTGTGTGCTTTCCATGTGATTGATGACTTTCTCGTCCACCAGGCGGCCGACCAGCAGGTATCCGTCGCTGATGCCTTCAAGTCTTGTGAGCACGCGGACCTTGTCTTCGTCTTCCGGCGAGGCTGATGGGAGGATTACTACTTCACCTTCCGCCGCGCGGGCCAGCGCGCTCTGCGGCAGGCTTTCAAAGGCGATGGTGAAACTCAGGCGTCCCTGCGCGATAATGCGGTTTTTCTGGAACACCACCACTTCCGTCATGTGGCGGCGCTTGGCCTGCGCCGAGACGAAGCGGTTGAACTCCACGGGGTTGGCGAAGCTCATGTCGGCGAAGCGGCTGATGTCGTCGGCCAGCGCCAGTGCGTCGACGCGGATGTTTTCACGGTGCTCGGCGAGATATGCCTCCGCCACGACCAGCGATTCCTGCACCGCCGTGCCGACGCGCTCGTTGAACCACGCCTGGATGCCGAGGTTGAAAAAGAGTGCCGAGAAAATGGAAACCACCACCGTGGGCAGCGCCGCGACAATGCAGAACGAGCGTACGATGCGCCGCTGCAGGCGCGATTCCTGGATGCCGCGGCGGGCCTGCTGCCAGAAACCGGCGATGCGGCTGGCGATCATGGCGCTGATGCCGCCGAGAAGGGCTACGTCCAGCAGCAGCAAGATCCAGATGCGCTCGGGATGCTGCTCGAAGGAACTGCCGTGCGACAGCATGAAGAAGGTTGCGGCGGCCGCGCCCATGGCGGCAATGATCAGCACCAGCACGAGCTGGACGGAGCGGGCATGGGAAAGGGCCATCACTCGCTTCCTCCATGCTCTTTTAATCCCTTCCCCCTAGATGGGGGAAGGTTAGGATGGGGGTGATGGCGCGTTAGCGCCAAATGGAGGGGCTGCCACCCCCACCCGATTTTTCTAAGACTTGGCGTGGCCAAGCCTAAGAAAAATCTCCCTCCCCCCTCCATGAGGGGGAGGGGAAAAATAGCGGGAGTAAGCATCATATTTCGTCCTCCGCCAGCCCGAGTTCGCGGATTTTCTTGCGCAGCGTGTTGCGGTTGATGCCGAGCACGGCGGCGGCTTTGAGCTGGTTACCGTGAGTGGCGCGCAGGGTTTCCTGGATCAGCGGGCGCTCCACCAGCGCCAGCACGCGGTCATACACCCCTGCCGGCGGCAGCGAGCCTTCATGCGCCGCGAAATATTTCTGCAGATGGCCGAGGATGGTCGCTTCCATGCAAGCGGCCTGCGGCATGTCTTCCTGCGTGTCCTGCATGAGCTGCTCGCGCACGGCG
Source organism: uncultured Rickettsiales bacterium (assembly GCA_964620765.1). Classification (GTDB taxonomy): domain Bacteria; phylum Pseudomonadota; class Alphaproteobacteria; order Rickettsiales; family SXRF01; genus CAZUKF01. Next base: position 13,694 of record CAZUKF010000032.1, read on the forward strand.
GCAGCGTCTACCACCTGGCCGGTGGTCAGCGCGCAGAGGCGGTAGATGAGATTTTCCAGCTCGCGCACGTTGCCGGGCCAGGTATAGGTCTGCAGGCCGACCATGGCGTCTCGACTGAGAATTTTATTGGGCAGGCCACGGCTTTCAGCCTTCTGCAGGAAATGCATGGCGAGTTGCGGGATGTCTTCCACGCGTGAGCGCAGCGGCGGCACGGGGATAGGTACCACGTTGAGGCGGTAATAGAGATCCTCGCGGAAACTGCCGGATTTGACGAGCGCGCTTAAGTCGCGGTGCGTGGCGCAGATAACGCGCACATCGGTTTTGATGGGCTTGGAGCCGCCGATGGTGGTGAATTCGTGGCTTTGCAGTACGCGAAGGAGTTTTGTCTGTGCCTCGGGCGGCATGTCGCCGATTTCATCGAGAAACAGGGTGCCGCCGGCGGCCTGCTCGAACGTGCCGCT
>CAZUKF010000033.1:0-14020 GCA_964620765.1 uncultured Rickettsiales bacterium
TCGCCGCCCGCGGTCTTGGCGATGGCCGCGTTCACGTAGATGTCACCGGCCTGCGCGTTGGCACCGGCGGTGCCGGTCTGAATTGTTACGCTGGTGCCCGCATTCAGCGAGGTGAGGATGGAGGCAACGGTAACCACCGCGCTGTCATTGGTGGTATCCCACACCACCGGGTTCGCACCCGAGGAGGAAACGTTAGCATTGGCGGTGGTGTTGATGGTGATATTGTTCGGGTCGAGCAGCCACATGCCGCCGACACCCCACGGGGAGGAAGCATCCACCGTGCCCACCGCCATCAGCACTTGCTTACCCGAGGTCTCCACGAAGCCGCCGTCGCCGGAAATGGCGCCGCCGCGTGCTTCGATATGGCCGCCGAAATCCGTGCGCTCGTCGGCCCACACGATCACCCGGCCGCCATCACCGTTCTGCCAGGCGTTGGCATAGATGTTCGAATCCGCCTGCACGATCACGCGGGATGCCGTGGGCGTAACACCCTGCCCCTGGTAATCACCGCCGATGCGGATGAAGCCGCCGCCGTTCTCGCCCGAAACATCGATCACCGCACCGCTTAGGATGGCAACGCGGTCTCCCAGTATGTCGATAGCGCCGCCTTCCGTGCCCGTAGCGCTGACATTACCGGACACCAGTACCGTGCCCTGTTCTTCCGTCGGCGCCTTGATGAGGATGCGGCCCTTCTGGCCGTTATACGTATCGGCGCGGATGTCGCCGGTGACGTTGATGAGCGAGTCCACCAGCTCGCGGCCCACGGCGGCGGTCAGCACTACGATACCGCCGTCGGCCTCGATGCTGCCGCTGTGATCCACCAGGTACTGTGCGATGGCGCCACCCGCCTGCAACTGGATCAGCTCGTCGCCGTAAAGGTCGAGCGTGAAGATATCACCCGCGCCGAGTGCAATGCGCCCGAGGCGAGCATAGATGAGGCCGGAGTTGTGCAGCTGTGGCGCCACGAACGCTGCCATGCCGGATTCGGCGACAGTGATATGGCCTTCGTTGATGATGGTGGCATCGGCAGCGCCCGCCATGTCGAACACATAGTTGCCCGCCATGAAGTTCTCGTTGCTGATGTTGGCAGTGCTGGCCAGCAGGCCGCCCACGTTCACCACCGCGCCGGCGCCAAACACCACGCCGTGCGGGTTGACGATCCACACATTGCCGTTGGCGGAGAGGTTGCCGAGGATCTGCGTGGCGCTGCCGCTGCCGATGCGGTTCAGCGCGATGGCGCCGGCGTTCGGCTGCATGAACGCAACGCCTTCACCCGTGCCGATGTCGAAGCTGCTCCAGTCGATGATGGCGCGCTGGGTGCTTTGCGTCACCGTCATCGCGTTTCCGCTTGTGGCTATCGAGGCATCACCACCACTGACGATCCCACCCGCGGGTAGCGCGTACGCGCGCATGGGCGCGTATATAGGCACAACACCGGTCGCAATGCTGGCGGCCAGCGCCAGCACCTGCGCATAAAAGTTGTTGCCCCAATTGGTTATCCCCATACTATCCAGTATGGGCCTCAAAGATTTAATAACTTTATAGATTTAGTTAATTATTAATTAATAATTAATCCAAATCTGGATGTATATTGTTGATTTACATTAATTTTAACATGGGAGTGCCCTCCCCATCTCAACGTATCAATATAATAAATTGTATTATATGATAAATATTAATATTGCATCGCAGCAAATCTAACGCTTCTTCTTTTTCGGCTTCGCTTTCGGCCGCTCTTCTTCGAGCTCAATAAAAGGCCCGCCCATGCCCTTTTGCGGCCTAACCGGCGGCGGTGAAGCCGCATCGGCATAAAGCCCCATCAGGTTGATCGAGGGGCTTTGCACGCGCACATCCGGCATGGCTGAGAAATTCTGCGGCAGGCCCTCATACAGTGCCTGGTGCAACACATCAAACGCCTGTGCGGCGCCGAAACTGTAGAGCAACCCGTCACCCGCGCTGGTCACGAGGCAGCGCCCGTAGGCACAGCCTATGCGCTCAAAGTCAAATGAAAGACCACCCAGCGTATTGTCTGCCGCCAGTGTGGAGAAGATCAGGAAACGCCCGGCAGGTGTACTGAGCGCGCCGGAGCCCGTATTGTTGATAAAGTTGCGCGCACTCGCCAGTATCAGCGCATCACCCGAGGCGGATGCGGTGAGCGTGCCGTTTAATACAATGTCTCCTGCCGTGCTGGCATTGTGCACGAGAATAGTGCCCGCCGTAATATCCCTGAGCGAAATGTCGCCGCCGCTATCGAGATCAATGTTCACCGCGCCCGTGCCCGCGTTGATGCTAGTGCCGCCCGCCATGGTAATGACAGGCGCGCCCGCGTCTCGGTATGCCGGGATGGCGAAGCGGTCGGCGGCGTAGAGATTCAGGCTCCCGTCATCGGTGGTGATGTTCGCATTCAGCAGGATGCTCCTGCCCGCCTGCAGTGTCAGTGTGCCGCCGCTGCCGCTGCCGTTGCTGACAGTAATGGCGCTTGAAACCGTGATGTCGTTGCTTGCCTGCAGCGTTACGTTGCTGCCCGTATCGAGCACCGCGGTGAGGAATGCCGGGTGCAGCACGTAATCGGCGGACGGATCGTATATGTAGTTGTAGTCGCCCGGCGCGAGCGGCGTATTGCTTATGGAGTAAACCCGCTGCGACGCAGTGAAGCGCACCACCGTGCGACTGTTTACCGTATCGGCCGTAACCGTGCTGTTCAGGCTGCTGCCGGCAGAGCCGGCAAGGCTGTTGCCCCGCGATACGGCGCCGGTGCAGCCCGCCGTTCCGGTACAAACCGTAACCGCGCCCGCATTGGCAGTGGCGCCATCATCCCAGCTAGTGCTGGTGACAATATAATTTCCGTTGGCAAGCGCCGTGACTGATGTGCCGATAACATCGCTCGCGGTAGTACCGTAAAGCGAGTTTGCTGTCGTGACCGCGCCGGTACAGCCCACGCTGCCGTCACACCAGGTTACCGCGCCAGTATTGGCGGTACCGCCATTATCCCAGTTCGGGCTGCGGATCACGTAATTGCCGTTGGTAAGTGCCGCGGCACCCGTTCCCACCGAATCACTGGCGGTGGCGCCGTAAAGTGAATTTGCAGTGCTGACCGCGCCGGTGCAGCCCACACTGCCGTCGCACCATGTGGCAGCACCGACATTAGCGGTGCCGCCGTTATCCCAATTGGTAGACTGCACTACATAATTACCGTTGGTGAGCGTTGCAATGCCTGCGCTGCCTACCTGGTCGCTGGCCGTGCTGCCGATCAGCGAGTTGGCAATACTGACAGCACCGGTCGTGCCAACACTGCCATCGCCCCATGTTACCGCACCTACATCCACGGTGCCGCCGTTATCCCAGCTGGTACTGCGAACCACATAATTGCCGTTGGCCAGTGCAAAAACACTGCCCACGCTGTCGCTGGCAGTCGTGCCGTAAAGCGAGTTCGCCGTGCTGACCGCACCGGTACAGCCGACGCTGCCGTCACACCAGACCACCGCACCCACATTGACGGTGCCGCCGTTATCCCACGTGGAAACCGGCACCACATAATTACCATTGGTCAACGCTACCAGCGTGGATTGTCCAACCGAATCGCTCGCGGTGGTTCCGTAAAGCGAGTTGGTGGTACTAATCGCGCCAGAACAGCCGACACTACCATCGCACCATGTCACGGCTCCCGCATTGGCGGTGCCACCGTTATCCCAGGAGCTGGTGCTCACTACATAATTGCCATTAGTCAACGCCATTAATCCGCTACCCGCATTGTCATTCGCCGTAACACCGTAAAGTGAATTAGCGGTGGTAACCGCGCCGGTACAGCCTACGCTGCCGTCACACCATGTCACCGCACCGATGTTGGTCGTTCCGCCATTATCCCAGGCAGTGCTGCGAACCACGTAATTACCGTTGGTCAGCGCAGTTCCGCCGCCGCTGCCCACCGCATCGCTCGCAGTGGTCCCGTAGAGCGAGTTGGCGGTGGTGACCGCGCCGGTGCATCCCACGCTGCCGCTACACCAGGTTATCGCTCCCACGTTGGCGGTGCCGCCGTTATCCCAGTTTTGAGAGAGGACCACGAAATTACCATTGGTCAGCGCAACAACCGATGAACCTACCTGGTCGCTCGCGGTGGCGCCGTAGAGCGAATTGGATGTGCTGACCGCGCCCGTGCAACCCGTTGTACCGTCGCACCATGTGACCGCGCCGACATTTGCGGTGCCGCCATTGTCCCAGGTGGTACTCCAGGTTACGTAATTGCCGTTGGTCAAGGCAACCGTGGCGTTTGCGCCGATGCCATCACTTGCCGTGCTGCCGATCAGCGAGTTGGTGGCGCTGATTGCGCCAGAGCAGCCCGTCGTGCCGGAGCACCACGTCACCGCCCCAACATTGGCAGTGCCACCGTTATCCCAGCTGGTGTTGGCGGAAACGAAATTGCCGTTGGTCAGTGCTACAAGGCTGTTCGAAGTGAAATCACCCGTCGTGCTGCCAAGCAGTGTGCTGATCAGTGCCCCCGTCGTACCGTTAAAAAGATAAAGTGCACCGGCGTCAGCTGCAGAAAAGTCATCGGATATATCCGCGATTGCCACGTTGCCGCTGGCGAGTGTGATGGGAGCGCTGTTACCGAATGCACCGGTGTCTGCATTAGGATCCACCATTTCGAAGTAGGAAAGCGCGTTGGCCAACCCGGACGTGCTGATAGTGATGTTCTTCGGGTCCAGCAGCACGATTCCGTCCGTGCCAAGCACGGAAGAAGCGTCCGTTGTGGCAAGCGGATGAAGAGTCAGACTTTCCTTGGACGAAACTTCGATCATGCCGCCCATCAGCGAATTGCTAGTAGCGGATGCATGGCCGTCAAAGCGGGTCGATTCATCGGACCACACCGCGATGGTGCCGCCGTTACCGGCATTGCCATCGGCTTTCAGGTGTGATGCGCCGTTCACCACCACTTCACGAGCATGGCGCATGGTGCCCTGGCCCTGCCAGTCGCCACCGATGCGCACCTTACCGCCGCCATTGGCCCCGGAAGCATTGACGCGTGCACCGTAAAGTTTCACGAAGCGCGCGGCCTCAAAGGTAATGTCCCCGCCGATGCTGCCCGTGGCATCGTACGAGCCGGATGCGAAGATGCGGCTGTCCGCGCTTCCACTGCCGTCCAGGTGAATCTGCCTGCCCAGCGTGGTACTCCCTTCGCTGTCGATGTAAGCGCCGCCAAAGCGGTATTTTAACATATATTGAGCGCTCACAAAGCCTTGCTGCGCGATATTACGGGCTTCCATATAAATACTGTCGCCCGTGATATGCCCGGTAAGGCTCACCACGTCCCCCTGCACCGCGATGTCGCTGGATTCCACCAGCCCGTCGAGGTTGATGAGGCTCGAGACCGTATCGGCAACCTGCGCCGCCGAGATCAGGATTTGCCCCCCTTGAGCCGAAATAACACCCGTGTTTTCCACGAGTTGCCTTTCAACTGCCGGAGAGGCGGCGAGGCTGATCAGGCCGTCGCCATAGGGGTCGAGCGTATAGGTTGACCCTGCGCCCAACTGTACCCGGCCCAGCTGTGCCTCGATGACACCGCTGTTTTTCACCACCGGGGCGACGAGTGCGGCTAGCCCGCTTTGCGCCACGGTGATATGCCCGGCATTGATGATTTCCGCCTGCGGCGAACCCGCTATGGTGAAACGAAAATCCCCGTTCATGAAGTTCTGGTTGGTAATGTCGGCCGTTGTCGCGAGCAACCCGCTGACATTGACCGTTGCCCCCTGGCCGAAAAATACCCCGTGGGGGTTTACGAGCCATACCTGCCCGTTAGCGTTGAGATTCCCGTGAATTTGCGAGGAACTGGCGCTATTTACCCGGTTAAGCGCGATAGCAGCCGCATCCGGCTGCGTAAAGTTCACGCTTTCACCTGCATCTATATTGAAGGAAGACCAGTCGATAACGGCGCGGGCGGAGCCCTGCGTCACGTCCACCCGGCCCTGGGAAGCGGCAATCTGCGCGGAACCTGCGCTGACCGTGCCGCCGCTTGGTAGCGCGTAGGCAATCGGCGAAACGAGGGTGAGGGAGAGCACCGCCCACCCCTCCATCGTTCTTGCCAGGATACGTTTATGCCTGCCTGCGCGCATACATTTGAGTGTACGCGCGAAATATTTAGCAAAAATGTCTGGAAGATTGAGGTTCTATTAAGCAGCACACGCGCGCACAGCCCGTAAAACACGGGGTTTTTGACTTAACTGCACAGTGGTGCGCGCACGCGTTTTAAGCATTCGTTGAACATTTTGCCGGAGCCCTCCCCTCTCGGGAAAAAGGTGTGTTTTCAGCCCGGTTGGATTTCGCAGTGGGTGATGAAGAATTTCTTAAACGGCAGGACGCGAGTCCTTTTTGCCGCTCGGTGGATTGAACACCGGCAGGGGGGGCGGCGCGGAGTCCGCATCCTCAACATCTGCAACCGCGAAGCGAGGCTCTTCCTCGCGGGTGACGGCAATGGGTTCTCTCGGAGCCATGCCGGTGCGGGTATCAGTTGAAACCGGTTTGATGTCATCACCCTCACACCCCAACTCGGTTGCTTTTGCCCTGAAACAATCCTCCAACGCTTTGTAGGAGGCAGGATCGTACAGTTTGAACCGCACTTCCTCTTCTTTTTTGAGTATGACGCTGCCGTCACCACCCGGTCCGCGGCGGCGGAGGGCGTCAACGCGGTAAACACCGGTCTTTGGGTCAAGCCATCCATACGCGGTAATTTCTTCCGTATAGGTGGCGGGCTTGCCGGGCGCCGGGTTTTCCACCGTAACCGTGCGGGTGAACACGATTTCCTTCATGTCCGCCACGGTTGTATCCTTGATCTGCTTGAGTTTCAGCACACCGCGATCGGAATTCACGCCATCGCGCTCCGCGGTTTGCCTGATCACCTTGTTAAGTTCTTCGAGCTTCGCCACGCTGTGCGGGTCATACACCACCGGCAGTTCCACCTCTACGCCCTTGTAATTCGGCGGCGCGTACCGCATGGCTTTCGGCCACATGGGCGGCTTGAATTCCGGCGCTTCGCCCGGCGCCACGAACGCGATGCCGGCAACGGTATCCACTTCCCTGCCGTTCACCTGGGTTCTCTCGATGAGCAACTCCACCCTGCGGCCGTAATTCCTCTTGTCATCGCTGTTCAGCCGTACAACGCGCTTACCCCCCACCCGTACCGGCTCCATCACGGGCTTGCCGTCCGCACCCTTCCTGCCGGAATCCTGCATCTTGTCGCCCGCGTAGGTGTAAGCCATGTGGTGGTAAGGTGAAGCCTGCCAGGCAAGGTTCGTGGTCAGTACCTTGTAGTCAAACAACTCGTAGGGGCGTAAAACGCGCTCGCTCTCCGGCACTTTAACACCGTGGCGCTCAAAATCATAATAGACGCCCGCCACACCGGTGCCTTTCTCGCGGAACTCTATGCGATCTGCGATCACCTTGTCGCCCACGCCTGCCTTCTTCTCGAGCCAAGTACTGAGGTTTTTCATGTAAGCGGCGTCGTCCGGCCGGTAGGGGATAGGCTGCGGCAGGTCAATTAACGTACCAGTACCATTCTGCGCGAGGGCGTATTGGGTAACATAGTATTGGCCATCCGCTCCCAGCTTCATGTTAAGCACGGCGTGATAGGGATTGAGCAGCTGGTTGGAGCTCGTAAGCGTTACCGTCGCGAAGCTGGGGTCCACGTAACCGTTCTTCTGTTTTTTGGGATATTCCATCTTCCCGGCCTTGAAAAGCGGGTCCACGAACGTATGGGCATGCAACACCACTTCGTAATTATCAGGCAGGCGCATATCCCTGCGCATCTCGGGGCTCACATCGTAGACGTACATTTTGTTAAGCCGCGACGTGTAATTCGTAACCTCAACCAACTTACCGTCTGCCCCTGCACGTAAGCCCGTGCAATCTTTCTCACGTTCCTGCTGCACATCCACCAACGTGAAATCGGGCTTATCGAGACCGTGTTTCTTAAGCTCATCCTGCGCCGTCCTAAGCACGGAACGCGTGCCCCCCGTTGAAGAGAGCGAAAACAGTTTGCTATCCGTATTCATATATATGCCAGGCACGGCGGTACCCTGGGGGCGTATCTCGGTACGGCTGCACTTGAAGCACCGCAGGTTGGCGTCATACGTAGCGTGCAACACCAGCTCGTAACCCTTGGGGAGCTTGTCATCGGCGCGCAGCGCAAACTGGTATTTATGAGCACCCGTAACAGGATCAGACCCATCGTAGCAGTAGCCCGCCAGTTCGTAACCTTCAGCCTTAAAATTTGCCTGCGCTTTCTTCAGGGTTTCCGCCGTAAGCTGCTTGTCATTGTTTATATGGTCGCCGGCTGAGCCGCCCACATCATTGGCGCCATTCTCTTTAGGCAGCACGAGCCCCGCTTTCCGCTTAAGCTCAGCGAGACGAATAATGGAATCGTTCGTAGCCTCCGGGCCAAAAAGCTCCAGCTCCTGCCAGCTTTTCAGGCGTGCCTTCCAGGCGGGATTGCAGCGAAGCCCGAATCCGTGCTGGCGCTTTTCAAAGCATATCCGCTCAAAGGCATGGCCGAAAGGTGTGGGCATATACCAGACTTCCTGTTGCACTGGTGGATGTTGCCCTAGCGGATTCTGCTGGAAAAGACGCTTATCCGCATGTCTTTCGCATAATTGAACAAAGCATTCCAGTTTTGCCCGCGCGATTTCCGGCGTATCCAGGGAGCTGTCTGCAATCTGCGTCAGCAGCGTGTCAAGCGCGGGCCTGTCCAGATTTCCATACTCGCAGAGCCTGGCCGTTTCCTTCTGTAACCCCGCAACCGTATATTTGCCGCAGATCGGCGCGGTCATATCAATAAGCGGCTGCCCATTCGGGAAAGCGGGGTTGTGAGTATCAAAATAAACGGCGGCATTTTTAGGCGTCAGCGTGAGCAGTTCCAATGTGTCAGGCGGTACGCCAGCCGCAACCGCGTTGTTGAAATCATCCTGTATCCAGCGTTCTACCGGCTTTGCTTTTGTCTTATCTGCCTGATACTGGCCGGCACGGACAGTCAGTACCTGTCTTTCCATTACCCGGTAACGCTCATAAGCCTCGACAAGGCGTTTTTGCTTTACCTCAGGCGTATCGCCCGCACTCTGCGAGCCATGAATTTCACGAACTTCTTCAATAAGAGTATGAAGCAGCGGGTTGGTAACCTCCAGCTTTTCCATATCGATGCCGGCGCGTGACTGGTAGGTATAGGGTTGAGAAACATGTTCGAAGATCTCGTCACGCGGTTTACGGCCGAATTCCGCGTATGCCCTGTTTACCGTCTTTACGTGCCTTTGCAGGCGGTCATATTCCTCTAGCAGCGTCTGGACGTTATAGGCCTTGTCCTCACGGGTGAGAAAATTCAAAACGCCGCCGGGACTCAGCGCGGCTTTCAAAATTTCGCCGTTATCAAGATTATTTAATCCCTGCCCGCGCGTTTCTTCTTTGAGCAGGTCATCAATCTTCACAAGCGCCGCGCTGCCGAGTTTCTTTTCGATCTCGGCTCTTTTTGCATCAAGTTCCGCTTGGCGCTTATCATAAATCTTATCCAGCGTTTCAGAAATTTTGGCTGCTGGCAGGGCGCTGAAACCCTCAATCGGGCAATCCAGCAGCCCATTATTGCGGGCATCGAGCAGCGCATCGTGCAGATTGGGGTATTCTGTAGTCACCGGCAGCTGGAAGGGCATTAGTTTTATTTCGGCAGGCCCGCGCTGCCCCGGTTTCACGCGCGCGGTATTCTGCTTGTCGTGACGCTCCGTATAAGCCGCGGAAATATGGCTGTCGACAACAATACTCCTGCTGGCACTGCGGTTGGTTTCAAATATGCCCAATCTTTCGCCTATATAATCACCCGCCTTGTAGCCGCCATAGGCAGTGCCTGCGATCGGACCTACCCATCCAGTTCCCGGAGTAAGCATTATAACACCGGCAGCAGTGCCCAACCCTTCTTCGGCAATCAGGAGATGGTCCTTTTCTCCGCTGGGTTTAAAGTACTGGTCACGCAACTGCGAGCCGCTACTGACGACGAGCAGGGCAGGAAATACTTTTCCGCCAACATAGGAAGTTGCAGTAACGGCAGGGCCGGTAGCGCCTCGCATCTTCATGATATCGGCTATTGCCACAGCGGTCAGGCCGGTAGTCAGACCGCCTTCCTTAAGGGCGCCGTTAATGTCACCCGCGCGTACTTTCCGCACGGTTCCATCAACACCGATTACAATAAACGGCGCCGTAAGAACCGCTACTGCGCCGCCCTTGCTGGGTTGATTCGGCGTGGTTCCGCCGGTCTTTTCGGTTGCAGATGCCCCTGGTTTGCCCTGCTCACCCGTTGGCGGCACCACTTCCGGCGGCGTTCCGCCCGGTTTAGCCGCCGGGTCAAGCGCAGACCCCTTCGGATCGGGAACAACTGCCTTCGGGTCAGGCGTGGCTGCCGGTGGCTTCGGCTCCGGCGCAACTTCCGGCGTGCTGTTGGGAATAGCAGGCTTCGGATCGGGAGCAACCGCAAGCGCAGGGTTTGCTTTCGGCTTAGGACCAAAAAGAACCTGCCACAGGGTGCCCACGCCCATCAGGCTTGACGTAGCGCCGGGGCCCGCCGCGGCGGCAACCTTTCCGCGCGCCCGCACATCGCCGACATACTCGCTGGCTTTTCCTGCGACCCATTTGAAAGGCTGCGCTGCTTTATTTGCTACTGCTTTTGTCGTATCCCATGCGGCCCGTGCGCGCGCCGGCCTGGCCGCTTCGGCATCCACCAGCGTTTTCACGGTCGTGCCATCGACCGGCGTCCCGGTTTCCAGCATGGTGCCGTATTGGTGTGCCACTCCGCCCAGCTGCCTGGGAGTGAGTGATTTTGCTTCGGTTGTATTCTTCCACGTATCTATCACATGCTCGATTGCGGCCGCGCGGTGCGCCGGGTTTTTAATGCCTGCGGTTGCCTCGGTAATCGCCTCCAGCGCAGCGATGCCTTCCGGCGTCGTGGTCATGCCCGCCGCTGCCTTGACAAGGGAATGGTTTTCGAGCGCAACGGGATCTGCAACGCCGTTATTTGCCGCGCGTAATTGTTTCTCGGCGGTGTTCCAGGCTACGCGCTTCCCCTCCCAGGCCGTGCGCTCATTGGAGTTGCTGAACCAGCCTTGCCTGGGCTCGGGGCCGAGGAACTTGCCACGCTGTGCTTCGACCGCCAGCTCCTGCGTCACCACGCCCTTGTTCGCATCCAGCAATAAATCCCGCACACCATTGGGAAGCGCCTTGCCGCGTGCTTCAACCCTGTCCAGCACGCGTTTCAACGCTTCGGGATTCTTGAGCACTCTCTCTGCCGCCGCCTGCTGTTCCGGCGTGGGCGGTACACCGCCCGGCGCGGGTTTGGTCGCGCCGCTACCCCAGCACAGGCCGTCACGAACGCACTGGTTCGTGGTAGGAGAAGCATTCGCACCGGCATTCTTGATCACGGAGTCGACATAATTTTTAACCAGTGATTCGGAGGCAAACTCCGGCGGCTTCGGCCCTGTTCCAAGATCCGTCGCGAGTTGTCTCAGCCCAGCCGGGTTTTCCATGGCATGCCTGGCGGCAGCCCGGTGTGTTTCGGTTGAAGGGTTCGCGGCCTTAGGGCCGCCCTGCATCCAGCGCAACGTATCCAGCAGTTGTGTTCTGATTTCCGGCGCTGGTGCAGTCCGCCCCATCCAGCGGCCCCAGCGGCCCGGTGTCATGCTGCGGATGGTCTGTTCCACCGTGATGTGCCGCTGGAAAGTTTCGATTGCCCCCTGGGCCGTCCTGGCCGAGTCAGCAGCAATTTCTGCCGCTGCCGGCGCCATCACGTTATACCGTACCGCCTCCGCCAGCACTGCGCGCCCTTCGCGTGTAGCCCCCACCTGCTCGATCACTGGCCGCACCTGCGGCAGCAATGCAGCCGGCACATGGTTCACCGCAACGCCCACCGGTTCATTGATACTCCCGGTGCGGTAAACACCGGTTGCGACATCCGCCACCGCGACAAAAGGAGCTGCCAGCCTGCTGCCCCAGCCCGCGCCCGGCTTGGTATTGTTCCAGAAATTCTTCAGCGGTTTCCAGGCATCGCTAAAAGCGCGATACACTAAATTGCCGGACCTGTCGTGGTAAGGCCGCCATCCTTCGTTTAAATAGGGAAGATTACGTGTGCTAGGCAGTACGTGATTACCCACGCGGGCAACGTTATTCCATATACCGCGGCCCAATTCAGGCACCACCATGTATGGTCGCCGGCTGAAAAGTGCCTCCAGCGGCTTCACTATGCCCTGACGCACCGGGGCGCTCTTGGCGAGAGCCAGAGCTGGCGCAACTGCGAGGGCGCCTCCGAGGAGTGACATGAAGCCGCCGCCGTTTGTAACATCGGTAAGACTGAGATCCTTCCAGCCCCGGCCTTCGCCTGTTTCATTTCCGCCGCCGGGATTACCCCCGGCGCCAGTACCCGCAGGACCGCCGGCCGGGCCGCCGGCGCCAGGCGAGGTGAACTTGACGCCGCCATCCGGCCCGCCGATACCGGGACCACCGATACCGGGGCCGCCGGGCGTGACGCCGGGCTGTGTGCCGGGACCGGTGCTGACGGGCGCGCCCTTCGGCGTGGGCGGCGCGCCGAGCAACATGCTCATGATGCCGTCGAAGATGCCCGAGTCGCCGAGCACGCGCGAGAGCAGCCAGCCCAACCCGCCACCGGCCAGTGCGCCCATGCCAGTCCCCATGCCCAGGGCGGGAAGCAGGAAACCACCGGCCAGAGCGCCAATACCCAGGCCGCCAACCTGCAGCCAAGTGCGCTTTTTGTCGTTGTAAGCTGCTAGCTCAGCGCGTTCATTTTCAGTCGGTTGTACAGGATCGCCCATGGTTTTATTCTACAGGCGAATCAGCACGCACTCCCGTGAAGATTCCGTGTCAGTATTTAGTATATAATGTGACAGTGAAAAATAATATACTTAAAAATCAATATATTATGATTGCGGTTCCCACTTGAGAATCGGGTTGCGCGCGGCCGTCACCTCGTCCAGGCGGCGGCGCGGCGTGCTGACGGGGTTTTCGGCTAGCGCCGCCCCCTGCCCTGCCGCCGTCTGCTCCGCCACCTCTTTCATCACGCCGATGAAGTGGTCAAGCGAGGCTTTTGTCTCGGTTTCGGTGGGCTCGATGAGCATGGCCCCCTGCACCACCAGCGGGAAATAAACCGTCATGGGGTGGATGCCGTGCTCGATCAGCGTTTTGGCGATTTCCATGGTGGTAACGCCCTTGTCTTTCTGCAGCTTGTCGGTCAGCAGGCACTCGTGCATGCAGGTACCAGGGAACGGCACGTGGTAGACATCCTTCAGCTGCGAGAGGATGTAATTCGCGTTCAGAACCGCGTCTTCCGCCACCTGTTTCAGACCGTCCGCACCGTGCGACATCATGTAGGAAAGCGCGCGCACCGCCATGCCGAACTGCCCGTTGAAGCCCTTCAGGCGGCCGATGGTGGTGGCATCGTCCAGCACCATGCGGAACTGGTCGCCTTCCTTCACAATTTTTGGAACCGGCAAATACGGCGCTAACTCCTCGGTCACTGCAATCGGGCCGCAGCCGGGGCCGCCGCCGCCATGCGGGGTGGAGAAAGTTTTGTGCAGGTTGAAATGCATCACGTCCACGCCAAAATCCGCCGGGCGCACGCGGCCGACCAGCGCGTTGAAATTCGCGCCGTCGCAGTAGAAATAGGCACCCGCCTTGTGCAGAAAATCGGCAATTTCCTTCACGCGCGGCTCAAACAGCCCGCAGGTGTTGGGGTTGGTGAGCATGAGCGCGGCCACGTCATCGTTCAGCATGCTCTTGAACGCGTCGACATCCACCGTGCCTTCCTTGGTGGAAGGAATGGTTTTGGTTTCGTAGCCGCAGGCCGCCGCCGTGGCAGGGTTGGTGCCGTGCGCCGAATCCGGGATCAGCACCACCTTGCGGGCGCGGCCCCTGGCTTCGTGCGCCGCGTGAATCACCATGATGCCGGCAAATTCACCGTGCGCACCGGCCGCCGGGTTCATCGTCACGTAAG
>CAZUKF010000034.1:0-13906 GCA_964620765.1 uncultured Rickettsiales bacterium
GCCGCCGCTTCGGCGGGGGTGGCGGCGATGGCCACGTAAGGCGGGTTGTTGCGCGCCTCGTTTTTAATCTCCGCATACGCGATGGTGCTCGCCACATTGTGCACCGGCAGGCGGCCAAGCGAAGGATTTTGCGGCATGATCATACTTGCTACCGACGCCTGCGGCGTGGTAGGGGAAGTGGGTAGAGCTGGCGCATTGACGCTGTACATAACTAACTCTATGATTATTATACCATAAACCCTAAAATAGTCAAAATTGCCCCGGTTTTTCCTTAATAATTCAACACAGACAGGCACATGACACGCACCCTCCTTGTTCTTTTTACCGTGGTTTTAATAGGGCTTACCGGCTTCTCGCTCTGGCTTAGCCAGGGCAGTTCTTCCCAGGAACTTGCCACCCAGCTTTCCGAGCTTCAGCCTGCCGCCGCCGCCCCGGCTGATATCGGTGGCAGCTTCACCCTGACCAATCAGGACGGCAAGCCCACCCGCAGTGAAGATTTCAGTGGCAAGGTCATGCTGGTGTTTTTCGGTTTCACCAACTGCCCAGATATTTGCCCGGTTACGCTTTCCACGCTGGATAACGTGCTCAAGCAATTGGGAGATAAAGCGGCGGACGTGGTGCCGGTGCTGGTTACCGTAGATCCGGAGCGCGACACGCCTGCGCGCCTGAAAGAATATTTGAAGGATTTCAATCCTTCCGTGGTCGGCCTCACCGGCACGGATGAAGAAGTCCAGAAAGTGTTGCGGGATTACAAGGCTTACGCCGCGAAGCAGGAAATCAAGAAAGAGGGCGAGGGGCATGCGGACCATAACTACATGGTGAACCATTCCTCGCTGATTTATGTCATGGGCAAGGACGGCAAATACGTCACGCATTTCTCGCTGGATGATACGGAAAAGAAGATGGTGGAAACCCTTAACACGCAATTGCAGTAATGTATTCACGCCGCCGCGGCCTGATGCTGGTGCTTTCCTCGCCCTCGGGCGCGGGCAAGACCACCTTGTCGCGCCGGCTGCTGGAGCGCGATGCCGGAGAGGTTGACGCGGCGGATCCTTCCATCGTCATGTCGGTTTCCGTCACCACGCGGCCGATGCGCCCGGGCGAAGTGGACGGGCGGGATTATTTCTTCATCAGCCAGCCGCGCTACGGGCAGATGGTGCAGAACGGCGAGCTGCTGGAGCATGCCCGCGTGTTCGACCATTTCTACGGTACGCCCGCTGATTTCGTGGAGCGGCACCTCTCGCAGGGCATTGATGTGCTGTTTGACATCGACTGGCAGGGTACGCGCCAGCTTGGCCGCGCCAGCCGTGAAGACCTGGTGAGTATCTTCATCCTTCCGCCCAGCATGGAAGAACTGGAGCGCCGCCTGAAAAGCCGCAACCAGGATAGCGAAGAGGTGGTCAACAAGCGCATGCGCAAGGCCTCCGACGAGATAAGCCACTGGCAGGAATATGATTACGTGCTGGTGAATGATGATCTCGATGTCACGCTCGAATGCATCGACAGCATTCTCGACGTCGAGCGCCTGAAACGCACGCGCCAGCTCTGGCTGGAAGATTTTGTCCGCGGCCTGGTGCATAATGTATGACGATCATTTCCACCCGCTTTTCGTCCTACGCGCTATTTAAGCGCCTGCTGGCGCACCACGTGCTGCGCTACCGCCGCAAGCTTCTCTTCGCGGTGCTCTGCATGGCCATTGCCGCCGCCATGACAGCCTTTAACGCCTACATGATGCAGCCGGTGCTGGACGATGTTTTCATTGAGCGCAACAAGACGGCGCTGTTCATGATTCCCATCATTCTCTGCTCCATCGCGCTTATCAACGCATTCGCCACGTACGGGCAGGCGCTTACCATGCGCTACGTGGGCCAGCGTATCCTGGCCGACATGCAGATCGAGCTGTTCGGCCACCTCATGAAGAGCGATCTCAGCTTGTTTCATGACCAGGCTTCCGGCCGCCTGATCTCGCGCTTTACCAATGACATCCAGATGATGCGCTACGCCGTATCCAGCGCGCTGGTCACGCTGACGCGCGAAGTGCTTTCCATGATTTTCCTCGTCGCCGTGATGCTGTGGCAAAGCTGGGAGCTTACGCTGATCGCCGCGCTGGTGTTCCCGCTGCCCGTCTGGTTCGTTACGCGCCTTTCCAAGCGCATGCGCAAGATAGCCGACGGCATCCAGATCGAGCTGGGGGATTTCACGGCGCAGCTGGACGAAGTGTTCCAGGCGGTGCGCACGGTGAAGGCGTATAACCGCGAAGAATACGAAGCCGAGCGCGCCCGCAACCGCATCGAGAAGCTCACACAGCTTTATTTCAAGGCGTCGCGCATCCAGGCCGGTGCCAGCCCGCTGATGGAAGCGCTTTCCGGCTTTGCCATCGCCGCCGTGGTGGGCTATGGCGGTGCGCAGGTCATCGCCGGTGAAACAACGGCCGGCGCGTTCTTCTCTTTCATCACAGCTTTCCTGCTGGCATACCGGCCCATCAAGGCGCTGGCAGGCCTCAACACCACGGTGCAGGAAGGTCTCTCCGCCGCCAACCGCTTCTTCAACGCGATTGACACTATTCCCCGCGTGGGTGACCGCGACGATGCCGTGAAGCTTGAAGTGCGCCGCGGCGAAGTGGAATTCAAGAATGTCAGCTTCCGTTACGCGCCGGATGCGGGCGGGGTGGAGCGCGTTTCGTTCACCGTGGCGCCCGGCCAGAAAGTGGCGCTCGTCGGCCATTCCGGCGGCGGCAAATCCACGCTGTTTAACCTGCTCTTGCGTTTTTACGATGTAGAGGAGGGTGCCATTCTTGTCGACGGCACCGATATCCGCGCCATCACCCAGAACAGCCTGCGCGAAGCTATCGCGCTGGTGCCGCAGGAAAGCATGCTGTTCGACGATACCGTGCGCGCCAACATCGCCTACGGGCGGATGAACGTCACCGAAGAAGAAGTGCGCATAGCAGCCCGCGCCGCGCACGCGGAAGAATTCATCGAGCGCCTGCCCAAGGGCTATGACACCATCATCGGCCCCAACGGGGTGAAGCTCTCCGGCGGCCAGCGCCAGCGCATTTCCATCGCCCGCGCCATGCTCAAAAACGCGCCGATCCTGCTGCTGGATGAAGCCACTTCCTCGCTCGACAACACCTCCGAGCGCGCGGTGCAGGAAGCGTTAGCGCGGCTGATGCAGGGGCGTGCCACGCTCATCATCGCGCATCGCTTGAGCACGGTGAAACACGCGGATTTGATCTACGTCATCGAGCATGGCCGCGTGGTGGAATCCGGTACGCATGATTCGCTGCTCTCACGCGGCGGCGCCTATCACCGCCTTTACGCCGAGCAGCTGGCACACGCCTCATGAACCTGCTGCCCGCATACCGCTCCTTTACCGCGCTTGCGGCGCCGCTTATCCCTTTTTACCTGCAACAGCGCAAAGCGCGCGGCAAGGAGGATGCAACGCGCATCGGCGAGCGTCTTGGGCGCCCCTCGGTTTCGCGCCCCGCCGGCCAGCTGCTGTGGCTGCATGCCGCGAGCGTGGGCGAAGCCAATTCCGTGCAGCCGCTGATCGCGGCGTTGCGCAAAAGCAGGCCGGGGCTGAACCTGCTGCTCACCACCGGCACCGTGACCTCGGCGAAGCTGATGAAGGAGCGCCTGCCCGCGGGCGTGATTCACCAGTATGCCAGCGTGGATACGCCGCAGGCGGCGCAGGGTTTTGTAAAACACTGGCAGCCGGATATCGCGATTTTCGTGGAGTCGGAGTTATGGCCGAACCTGCTGGAGGCAACACGCGCTTCAGGCTGCCGGATGCTGCTGGCCAATGCGCGCATGTCGGGCCGCTCGTTCCGCAAATGGAAACTGTTCCGCCCGTTGATTGCGCAGATGCTTTCCTGCTTCGAGACGGTATTTGCGCAAAGCGAGAATGACGCCATGCGCTACCGCGCGCTCGGGGCCAAAGAAGTGGAGTGTCTCGGCAATCTGAAATATGACGGCGACCCGCTGGAGGCGGATGCGGAAATACTGCTGCAACTGGAGCATCAGGTGGCGGGAAGGCCGCGCTGGCTGGCGGCGAGCATCCATCCCGGCGAGGTGGAAACGGTGGCTACGGCGCACCGTGACTTGAGCCGCAGTTTCCCGGGGCTGCTGACCATCGTGGTTCCGCGCCACCCGGAGAAGGGCGTAGCGATGGCCCACAACTTTGCGCAGGCAGGCTGTATGACGGCGCTGCGTTCCCGCGGCCAGGCGGCGCAACTGAGCACCGAGATCTACATCGCCGATACGCTGGGCGAACTCGGGCTTTTCTACCGCCTGTGCAAACCGGTTTTCATCGGCGGCTCGCTGATTGATCACGGCGGCCAGAACCCGCTGGAGCCCGCGCGGCTGGGCTGCGCCATCCTGTTCGGCAGGCATATGTTCAATTTCGAGGACATCGCCGATGGCCTGCTCGCCGCCGATGCGGCGCGGCAGGTGACGGATGCTTCCATGCTGGCGGAGAACCTGAAAAAACTGCTGGCGGACCCGCAGGCCATGGCAGGCATGTCTTCGCGCGCCAGCGCGTGGGTGATCGGCAAAAGCGGCGTCAACGAGCGGCTGCTTGCCCGCATCCTGCCGCTGGTTGACGGGCTGTCCCGCCGTGCTGCCTAGCCCGGCATTCTGGCGCAGCCGCAATCCGCTGGCGGCGCTGCTGCTTCCTTTTTCGGCTGTTTACTGCATGGCATCCTGCCTGCGGCAAAATACGGCTAGCGCGAAGAAAGCGCCGCTGCCGGTGATCTGCGTCGGCAATCTCACGGCGGGCGGCGGCGGCAAAACGCCAACCGTGATTGTGCTGGCGAAAATACTCAAAGAACTCGGCAAAAAACCTTTCGCACTGAGCCGCGGCTATGGCGGCAGTCTGCGCGGCCCGGTGCAAGTCAATGCAAAACATACGGCAGCGGAAGTGGGCGATGAGCCGCTCCTGCTGGCGGCGCATCTTCCCACCGTGGTAGCGCGTGACCGCGTTGCGGGCGCTGCTTTCGCGCATACGCAGGGTGCCGATATTATTCTAATGGATGACGGTTTCCAGAACCCGCATATCGCCAAGGATTTTTCGCTGCTGGTAGTGGACGGTGATTACGGCTTCGGCAATGGCTGGCTGCTGCCCGCCGGGCCGCTGCGCGAGCCGGTGAGAAAAGGTGTGGCTCGCGCGGATGCCGTGCTGGTGATTAATGGTAAGATGAATACTGACAAACCGATTTTCCACGGCGAGCTGGTGGCCGACATGCCCGCGCTTAGGAGCAAAAAAGTGGTAGGATTTGCCGGTATCGCGCGGCCGGAGAAATTCCTGCTCACGCTGAAGCAGATAGGCTGCGAAGTGCCGGAATTTCATAAGTTCCCGGACCATCATCCCTTTACGGAAACTGATCTGGCGATGCTGAAAAAGCGCGCGGAAAAAACTTCGGCCATCCTGGTGACAACGGAGAAAGATGCCGTCCGCCTGCCAGCGCAGATGCGGCAGGAAGTGACAGTAGTGCCGGTTGTGCTTAAGATACGCGAGCGCGCAGCGCTGATGGAGGCACTGCGCAAGGTTTGCGCATGAAAGAAAAGATAAAATTTTACATGGAGACAGCTGCTTTCTGGCTGCTGGTCTCTGTTTTCAGGGCACTGCCGCTGGATGCAGCCTCGTGGCTGGGCGGTGCCATTGTACGCGTTATCGGCCCTGCTTTACGCCAGCACCGCGTGGCGCTGAAGAATCTCGCCCTGGCCTTTCCCGAAAAAGCCGAGGAAGAACGCCGCGCCATCGCCCGGCGCATGTGGCAGCATCTTGGCCGGGTGGCGGGCGAATTTTCGCACCTTGCCGGTAATGGGCTGGTTTCCCGCGTGAGCTATTCCGGCCTTGAAAACATGGCCCCGCTGGGCAAACCGGCGATCTACATTTCCGGCCATATCGGCAACTGGGAGCTCACCTACCCCACGGCCTATGAGAACGGTGTGCCGGTGACATTGGTCTACCGCCATCTCAACAACCCGTATGTCGACGCGTTTATCGCCAAGGCGCGGCGCAGCCATTCCAGCGACATGCTGCCCAAGGGCCCCAAGGGTGCGACGAAAATGGTGGGCGCACTGAAACGCGGCGAAACGCTGGCCATGCTGGTGGACCAGAAAATGAACGAGGGCATTCCCGTGCCCTTCTTCGGGCATGACGCGATGACGGCTCCCGCGGTGGCGCATCTTGCTCTGCGCTATGACATGCCTATCATCCCCGCCCGCGCCATCCGCACCAAGGGCTGCCATTTCAAATGCACCGTCTACCCGCCGATTTCCCTGCCCAAAACCGGCAACACGGAGGAAGACGCGCGCAGCGTGATGCTGGCCATCAACCGCCTGTTCGAAGAATGGATCCGCGAATACCCCGAGCAGTGGTTCTGGGTGCACCGTCGCTGGCCGAAAGAGCTGTACGGGGACGGGAGCGGAGCGGTTGAATAGTCTAACTATTGGTTTCTAATTGCGCATTTGCATATTTTATTAGATATATAAGGAAGACCTCTTTAAGGAGGGTAGCGTATGACCAAATCCACCGAAGTAGATAAAAATTTTGCAGCATTCCAAAGAATGCTTCCCGAACTGCTGAAAACGCATCCGGGAAAATATGCCCTAATGCACGATAAAGAGGTTGTAGAATTTTTTGATACTTTTGGGGATGCAGCACGTTTTGGGAAAGAAAAATTCGGCGAGATTTTCTCAATTCAGGAAGTGACAAACCGGGGCGTAAGTTTAGGAATTTTTGCGTCTTATGCCATGCATCACCTTTCCTCTTAATATTGCTTTAGTACCTATTCTGGAAATTGGCATTGCAGCGCCAAGTCTGGGACTAAAACCTCATATGGCCCAGTCATCTGTTATTTGGATTAAGGCAGCAGCAGATACAGGATGCTCGCACACTGCTATTCCTGCAGCCATTGCTTCTAAAGCTGGGTTGCCAGTACGAGGAAAAACAATGGTAAGAAGTTCTACAGATTTAGTACCAGCTGATATTTATCATGGAGATTTATTCTTGAAGTGCCTGCATTTAGGAAAACCGTGGGAGTTTCGATTCGAGAATCACAATTTCGTTGAGTTGCCCACTACGGAACCTGATTATGAAGCATTACTTGGGATGGATATTTTAGCCAAAGGCTCTTATCATATAAATGGCTTAACCAAGCAGGCTATTTTCTGTTGGTAGCCTAATTCAGCTTCGTTTCCACCTTGCCGTCGTGGAAGGTAATCTCCAGCGCTTTTTCCTTTTGTGCCGTTGCTGCACTCGTCACCAGCTTTCCATCTTTGCTTGTCACCAGCGCGTAGCCGCGTTTCAGCACGCTCTTGTAGTTGAGCGCTTCTAAGAGCTGCGAAAGCTGCCCCACGCGGTCTTGCTGCGTTTTGATGCGCCGGAGCATCGCCGCGTGCAGCCGCTCGCTCCAGTCATCCAACCGCTGACTCGCGTGTTCCAGCAGCGTGACAGGCTTGGGCAGGCCGCGCATCAGCCCCTCCAGCCGCTCCTTGCGTTGCTGCCAGCCGCGGATGATGCCGCCCTGCAGGCGGTGTGAAAATTGCGCCAGCGCCAGCAGCAATTCCTCACGCACCGGCACGGCCATTTCAGCGGCGGCGGTGGGGGTGGGGGCGCGGCGGTCCGAGACGAAATCAATCAGCGTGGTATCCGTTTCATGCCCCACCGCCGAGATGAGCGGGATGCGTGAAGCCGCTGCCGCGCGCACTACCACTTCCTCGTTGAACGCCCATAAATCCTCCAGCGAGCCGCCGCCGCGCGCAACGATCAGCACGTCCGGCCGCGGCTCAAAATCCTGGAATCCGGCAATGGCGGCGGCGATCTGCCCGGCGGCTACTTCACCCTGCACCGCCACCGGCCAGACGATCACGCGGCAGGGGAAGCGGTCTTCGATGCGGTGGAGAATATCGCGGATGACGGCGCCGGTGGGTGAGGTGACCACGCCGATAACGGAAGGCAAAAACGGCAGCGGCTTTTTGCGCGCGGCATCAAACAGCCCTTCAGCCGCGAACATGGCCCGGCGTTTTTCCAGCAGCGCCATGAGCGCGCCCGCTCCGGCCGGTTCCATCCGCTCCACTACGATCTGGTAGGAGGATTTTCCCGGGTAGGCGGTGACGCGCCCGGTGGCTATAACCTCCATCCCCTCTTCGGGCTTGCAGCCGAGCTTGGGTAATGAGCCTTTCCAGCACACGGCATCCAGCACGGCGTTTTCGTCTTTCAGGCGGAAATAGGCATGGCCGGAGCTGTGCGGGCCCTTCCAGCCCGAAATCTCCCCGCGCACCCGCACCCGGCCGAAACGGTCTTCCACCATGCGTTTGACGGCGTGAGATATTTCGGAAACCGTGTATTCGGGCGCATTGGACCCGGCGGGGTTGATCGCATCGAGGGTTTCTGCCATAGATTTGTTCATGGAAAACAAGAAAAACGTACTGGTTATCGGCTCCGGCGGCCGCGAGCACGCCATTGCCTGGAAGCTTAACGGTTCGGCGTCTGTTGGCAAGGTTTACTGCAACCCCGGCAATGGCGGGATTACCGAGGTAGCCGCGTGCCTCGTACCCGCCGATATCCCCACGTTCTGCAAGGAAAATTCCATCTCGCTGGTGGTGATCGGCCCGGAGCAGCCGCTGGTGGAGGGCATCGCCGACAAACTCCGCGCCGTGGGAATTCCCACCTTTGGCCCCTCGGCCAAGGCGGCGCGGCTGGAGGCTTCCAAGGATTTCATGAAGGGAATCTGCAAGAAATACAACATCCCCACCGCCGCCTATTCCACCTTCGCTGCCGCAGCACCCGCGAAAGCGTATATCACCACGCAGAAATTTCCGCTGGTGGTGAAGGCCGATGGTCTGGCCGCCGGCAAGGGTGTGATCATCGCCGCCAACCGCGAGGAAGCGGAAGCTGCCGTGGACTCCATGTTCTCCGGTACGTTTGGCGATGCGGGCAGCAAGGTGGTGATCGAGGAATTTTTAGAAGGCGAGGAAGTGAGCTTCTTCGCGCTTTCAGACGGCGAGCGCGCGAAAGCCTTCGGCCACGCGCAGGATCACAAGCGCGCCTTTGACGGCGACAAGGGCCCCAACACCGGCGGCATGGGCACCTACGCGCCGGCGCCGGTTTTCACGGCGGCGCTGGAGAAGCAGGTGATGGAAACCATCATCAATCCCACGGTGCAGGCCATGAAAAAAGAGGGCGCGCCGTTTAACGGCGTGCTGTTCGCGGGGCTGATGCTCACGCGTGAAGGGCCAAAGCTTCTGGAATACAACGTGCGCTTCGGAGACCCGGAAACACAGGTGCTGATGCGCCGGCTGGAGAGCGACCTTTACGAGCTGCTCGCCGCCTGCGCCGCGGGCGATTTAAGCAAGGCGCAGGTGAAAACCAGGCAGCAGGCGGCGCTTTGCGTGGTAATGGCGACGAAGGGCTACCCCGGCAATTACGAAAAGGGCAGCGTGATACGCGGCCTGAAGGAAGCGGCGAATATAAAAGGCGTGGAGGTATTCCACGCCGGCACCACGCGCAAGCATGAAGAAATCATCGCCAATGGCGGGCGTGTGCTCGGCGTGACGGCACTGGCGGGCAGCGTAGCCGAAGCGCGCGACGCGGCGTACAAGGCAGTGGATTTAATTGACTGGCCGGAGGGCTTCTGCCGCCGCGACATCGGCTGGCGGGCAGTGAAGGCAGCGTAACATGAAAATATTTTTAGCATCGTACATCATCGCCATCGTCGGTCTCGCGCTCTCGGTAATGTGGGGCGGCTGGCACGGCTTCCTGATTTGCCTGTTGCTGGTGGTGCTCGAAGTTTCGCTTTCCTTCGACAACGCCGTGGTCAACGCAACCGTGCTGCGGCACATGAGCGAGATATGGCAGCGAAGATTTCTCACCTGGGGCATCCTGATTGCCGTGTTCGGCATGCGCCTGGTTTTTCCGGTTGTCATCGTGGCGCTGGCCACCGGGCTAGGTCTTTGGGAAGTGACCAATCTCGCGTTTAATGCGCCGGAAGAATACCAGAAACACGTGCTGGATGCGCACGTGGGAATCGCTTCGTTCGGCGGCATGTTCCTGCTCATGGTGTTCCTGCATTTCATTTGCGACAAGACCAAGGATCTGCACTGGATCGGTGTGATCGAGCGGCGGCTGACGCAGTTGGGGAAGCTGGAATCGGTGGAGGTTATCCTCGCCATGACGCTGCTGCTTATCATGCAGGCGTGGCTGCCGGAGGCAGACCGCATCAGCGCCATGGTCAGCGGCACGGTCGGCGTGGTTTCCTACGTGTTTGTGCGCAGCGTGACCGCGCTGTTCAGTTCCACGGACCATGCCACGGGCGTCATCGCCTATTCCGGCTTTGCCGGGTTTATGTACCTGCAGTTGCTGGATGCTTCCTTTTCACTTGATGGTGTCATCGGCGCGTTTGCCATCAGCAGTGATATCGTCATCATCATGCTGGGGCTGGGTATCGGCGCGATGTTCGTGCGCTCGCTCACGGTTTATCTCGTGCGGCGCGGTACGCTGGATGAATATGTATTCCTTGAGCACGGCGCGCATTACGGTATCGGCGCGCTCGCCATCATCATGCTTCTTTCCATGAAATTCCACGTGCCGGAGGTGATAACCGGGCTGATCGGCGTGACCTTCATCATCCTTTCGCTGCTTTCGTCGGTCCGTTACCGCAAGGGAAAGAAGGCGCGGAGGAAAAAATAGGTGGATTGGCCCGTATACCTTTTCATTTTTTGCATGGGCATTTCGCTCGGGAGCTTTGTTACGCTGGCGAGTTACCGGCTGCCGCGTGACGAAGACATCGTGTTTACGCCGTCGCGCTGCACCAGCTGCGGCACACGCCTGAAGGTGCCGGACCTGGTGCCGGTTCTTTCCTGGCTGATGAGCGGCGGCGCCTGCCGCCACTGCAAGGCGCGGGTGCACTGGCGCTACCCGGTGATCGAGCTTTGCACCGCGCTGGCGCTGCTGCTGGTTTTTTACCGTTACGGCATTGGCTGGCAGGCGTTTTTCCTATCAGTGTTTGCCGTCGGTCTCTTGGTGATGATCGTGGCGGATTTTGAGCACTACATGATACCCGATGAAGTGCACTGGCTGCTGTTGCCGCTGGGCGTGGTTTACCGAGCAACAACAGATGGTGACTTCACAGACATGGCGCAGGGGTTTGCCGTGGGCTTAAGCCTCGGGCTTTTCCTGTGCTACGGCTATAGCTGGATACGCGGCAGGCAGATGCTGGGGCTGGGCGATGTGAAGTTTTTTGCCGTGGCGGGCATTTGGGTCGGTGTGCTTACATTTGTGCCCTTCCTGTTTTTCTCGGGGCTTTTGGGCATTGTCACGGCGCTGCTGTGGCGCGCGCAAGGAAAGCCGGGGAAATTCCCGTTCGGCCCGGCGCTGGCGATGTCGTTGTTTATTTGCGTGGTGTACCCGGAGGTGCCGCAGTTTTTCTGGCTGAAGGGACTGCTCGTGTTATGAATCACCTGGACCGGCTCGAGTCGCAAAGCATCTACATCCTGCGCGAGGCGTTCCATGCCTTCGGGCAGCCCGCGATGCTGTGGTCTTTCGGCAAGGATTCCACGGCGCTTGTACACTTGGCGCGCAAGGCGTTTTTCGGGCGCGTGCCGTTCCCGCTCATTCACTGCGATACCGGGCTGGAGATGGACGAGGTCTATGCCTTCCGCGATAAATACGCGAAAGAGTGGGGCGTCAATCTCATCACGCAAGCCTGCCCGCCACTGGAGGCAACCGATGCCACCCTGCCACCGGCCGCGCGCGTGGCGGCCCGTAAAACGCTGGGGCTGAAAGAAGCCATCGCAGCGCACGGATTTGACGGCGTCATCCTCGGCATACGCCGCGACGAAGAGGCTACGCGTGCCAAGGAGCGCGTGTTCAGCCCGCGCGGGGTGGAAGGAAAATGGGACACGAAAGAGCAGCCGCCCGAGCTCTGGGACCAGTATAAGACGGATTTTGCGCCGGGCACGCATGTGCGCGTTCACCCGCTGCTGCACTGGACGGAGGCGGATATCTGGCGCTATACGCAGCGCGAAAACATCCCGGTGGTGGAGCTGTATTTTGCACGCAGCGGCAAGCGCTACCGCTCGCTGGGTGAAAAAGGCATCACCTTCCCGGTGGCAAGCAATGCAGACACCATTGAAAAAATCATCGCCGAACTCGAGTCCACGCGCGTGCCGGAGCGCGCCGGACGGCCGATGGGGGCGGATGAAGACGAATCCAGCTTCGAGCGCCTGCGCGCCGACGGGTACATGTGATGAATACGCCGCTTTCGCTCGTCATCGTTGGCCACGTGGATCACGGCAAATCCACCGTCATCGGCCGCCTGTTGCATGATGCGGGCGCGTTGCCAGAAGGCAAGGTGGAGGCCGTGCAGAAAATGTGCGAAAAGCGCGGCATGCCATTTGAATGGGCGTTTGTGATGGACGCGCTGCAGACCGAGCGCGACCAGGGCATTACGATTGATACCACGCGCATCTGGTTTAAAGCGGGAAAGCAGTCGGTGATGATCATCGATGCACCGGGGCACAAGGAATTCCTGCGCAACATGATCAGCGGCGCGGCGCACGCCGAGGCGGCGCTGCTGGTAGTCGATGCACGCGAAGGGGTGAGCGAGCAGACTAGGCGTCACGCGGCGCTGCTGCATCTCTTGGGCATTACGCAGGTGGCGGTGCTCGTCAACAAGATGGACAGCGTGGATTTTGCGGAAAGCACATTCACGAAAGTTTCCGCCGAGTTGGCAGCCTATCTGAAAAAAATCGGCGTGCCGGTTTCCGCCATCATCCCGGTTTCGGCGCGCGATGGAGACAACATCGCCACCTGCTCGGCGCGCATGAAATGGTACAGGGGCGGCACGGCGCTGGAAGCGCTGGCGGCCTTCAAACCCTGCGAATTGCCGGTGGACAAGCCCCTGCGCTTTACCGTGCAGGATGTGTATAAGTTTGATGAGCGCCGCATCATTGCCGGGCGTGTTGAAAGCGGGAAGATGAAAGTAGGCGATGAACTGTTGTTCTCACCCTCCGGGGCCCGTGCGCGCATCGCCTCCTTTGAGGCATGGCCAGAAAAATCTGCGCCCAAAAAAGTTGAAGCGGGTGCCTGTATCGGCCTCACTCTGGATGCGCCGGTATTCGTAGAACGCGGACAGATAGCCAGTCACGTGAAAAATGCACCCATGCTTACCGCCGCCTTCCGCGCCCGCATTTTCTGGCTTGGCGAAAAGCCGCTGAACCTTGGCAAGCGCACGCGGCTGAAGCTCGGCACGGCTGATGTTTCCGCCGAGCTGCGCGAGATCGAGGCGGTGATCGACACGGCCACGCTGGAGCGCAAGGGCGCTGTGCAGGTTTCACGCGGCGAAGTGGCGGAAGTTATTTTCCGCACCCGCGGCCTCGTACCGGCAGACCCGTTTGCTGCCAACCCCGCTACCGGGCGCTTTGTGATTGTAGAGGGTTATGATATCGCGGGCGGCGGCACGATTGATCTCACCGGTTTTGCCGACCAGCGCGTGGCGGAAGCGCAGGTAAAATCGCAGAACATCACGCCGTTTTCGCTCGACATCAGCAGCGAGGAG
This sequence comes from uncultured Rickettsiales bacterium, assembly GCA_964620765.1. Lineage (GTDB taxonomy): Bacteria > Pseudomonadota > Alphaproteobacteria > Rickettsiales > SXRF01 > CAZUKF01. Next base: position 13,562 of record CAZUKF010000034.1, read on the forward strand.
CGCGCCCGCGCCAACGGCCATAACGGCGGGATTCTCTGGTTTACCGGGCTTTCCGGCGCCGGCAAGACTACGATTGCGCAAGCGCTGCAGCGCGCCCTGTTTGCCAAGGGCTACCAGGCATTCGTGCTGGACGGCGACAATATCCGCAAAGGCCTCTCGCGCGATCTGGGTTTTTCGCCCGCCGACCGCAATGAAAACCTGCGCCGCGCCGGCGAGGTGGCGGCCCTGTTTGCGCAAGGTGGCGTGATTGTCGTCACGGCGTTCATCTCGCCCACGCATGCAGGCCGCGCGATGGGGCGCGCCGCTGCCGCCGATTAGTTCCACAGCGTTTACATCAGGGCGGGG
>CAZUKF010000035.1:0-13841 GCA_964620765.1 uncultured Rickettsiales bacterium
ACCAAGCTGTCACCCCGCACTTGTTGCGGGGTCTTCTCGAAATTGCAGGAGATGCCGCAACAAGTGCGGCATGACAGGAATAGGTAGTATGAAAAACCTCCTTGTCACCGGCGGCGCAGGTTTCATCGGCAGCGCATTCGTGCGCCTCGCGGCGCAAAAGGGCTGCAACGTGGTGGTGCTGGACAAGCTCACCTATGCCGGGCACCGCTCCAATTTAGAGGGCGCAAAATGCGAACTGGTGGTAGGAGATATTGCAGACGGCGAGCTGGTGGCAAAGCTCCTGCGCGAACACAAGATCGATGCGCTGCTCAACTTCGCCGCCGAAAGCCACGTGGACAATTCCATCAGCGGCCCCGCCCCGTTCATCGACACCAACATCCTCGGCACCTACCATTTGCTGGAAGCGGCGTTGCGCTACTGGCGCGAGAAGAATGATTTCCGCTTCGTGCAGATATCAACCGATGAAGTCTACGGCTCGCTGGGCGCCACCGGCAAATTCAGCGAAGCCTCTCCCTTCCAGCCCAACTCGCCCTATTCCGCCTGCAAAGCGGCGGGAGACCACCTCGCCCGCGCCTGGCACCACACCTTCGGCCTGCCCGTCGTCACCACGCATTGCAGTAATAACTATGGCCCGCGCCAATACCCGGAAAAGCTCATCCCGCACATGATACGCTGCGCGCTCTCGGGGCAAAAACTGCCGGTGTACGGCGACGGCAAAAACGTGCGCGACTGGATACACGTAGAAGACCACTGCACCGGCGTGTGGCTCGCGCTCACCAAGGGCAAGCTCGGCGAAACGTATGATTTCGGCGGCAATGCCGAGATCGACAACCTCTCCCTGGTGCAAAAACTCTGCGCCCTCCTAGATGCGCGCCGCGTAGGCGCGAAACCTTATGCAGAGCAAATCAGTTTCGTGAAAGACCGCCCCGGCCATGACCGCCGCTACGCGATTGATGACGGCAAGGCCCAACGCGAGCTCGGCTTCACCCGCGCTTATGATTTTGAACGCGGGCTTGCCGCCACGGTGGACTGGTACCTCGCCAACGAGGCCTGGTGCGAAACCGTGACCAGCACAGAGAGGAAAATCGCATGAAAGGCATACTTCTCGCGGGCGGCTCCGGCACCCGCCTTGCCCCCGCCACCAACGTGCTGAGCAAGCAGATCCTACCGGTATACGATAAGCCGATGGTCTATTACCCGCTCTCGCAGCTCATGCTGGCAGGCATCCGCGACATTCTTATCATCTCCACGCCACGCGACGTGCCAGTGCTGCAGACCCTGCTGGGCGACGGCGCGGATCTCGGCATTTCCCTCACCTACGCCGTGCAGCCCAAACCCGAGGGCATTGCGCAGGCACTCCTCATCGCCGAGGAATTCCTCGGCGGCAGCCCGTGCTGCCTGATACTCGGTGACAACATCTTCTACGGCCAGGGCGTGCATGAAGGCCTTGCAGAAGCGGCAGAGCTCACCAAAGGCGCCTGCGTGTTTGCCTACCGCGTGAAAGACCCGGAGCGCTACGGCGTGGTGGAAATGGATTCAAAAGGCAAAGCTCTTTCCATCGAAGAAAAACCCGCCCACCCCAAATCCAATCTCGCCGTCACCGGGCTTTATTTTTACGATGCCGAAGCACCCGCCATCGCCAAAAGCCTCAAGCCCTCCGCCCGCGGCGAGTTGGAGATAACGGACGTCAACAAGGTGTACCTGAAAAAAGGTGTGCTTAAGGTGCACATGCTGGGCCGCGGCACCGCCTGGCTGGATACCGGCACGCCGGACGCCCTGCTTTCCGCCGCCCAGTTCGTACAGACCATCGAGGCGCGGCAGGGGCTTAAAATTGCCTGCCTGGAGGAAATCGCCTATCGCAAGGGCTTCATCAAGGCTGCCGGGCTGGAAAAATTGGCCGCCCGCTATGGCAAGAACGCCTACGGCGAATATTTGCGGGCCGTGCTGGCCGAAAGCGGCAGCAGCCACCTCAGTCTGATTGACAAGAAAAGTTAAGGAAGGGGCGCTATACCTTGGCGCTGGCCCGCAGGTATAAGCGGCAGGTTCGGGTCCGGTACAAACCCGTTCGAGAAATCATTCATGCTCACATCGGCTTCGCTGCGCGTTATCTTCGCCGGGTCGTTATAAGCCCTCGCAATTTCCAGCAGCGTGCGCCGCGTCGCCGGGTCACCGATATGGATCAGCCCCCCATGCAGTTGGATCAGCTTCGGCTCTTTCAGACGCCGCTCCACTCCATCATTTCCTTTCACTGTTTCCACGCGCATCTCGCTGCGGCTGCTATCCACCGGCCCGGCTATCTGCAGCGGCGGCTTGCCCTGCACCTCGATCTGTGCGGAGTACATGTTCCCCGCTTCCTTCTTCTGCGAAATTACCTTCACCGCATCGGGCGGCGGTGGCGGTGAAACCGTAGCATCGGGCTTCTCCATGTACTGCTGCAGCCAGCGCCCGCCGAAAGCACCCGCCACCCCTGCCACCGCGGCGATCAGCAGGCCCTGCATATTAAAGCCACCGCCCAACACCAACCCAAGTACCGCGCCCAGCCCACCGCCAATCAGCATGCCCCACGGTGTGCCGCTACCAGAAGGCGGCGGCGGCGCAGCCGGCCTAACCGGCTGAGGCTGCGGCACCGGCGGCAATTCATCGGGTTTCTTCTCTTTCTTTGCCTTGAGCAGCGCTTCCTCGATAATCGGGTCCAGCGGCGGCAGCCTGCCTTTAGTTTCTTCCATGAAGCGCATGATCGGATTGTCCGGCCCACCCTGCCCGCCGCGCACAGTGAGCGCGCCGTCTTGCAGCGGCGCCTGCGTTTTCAGCACCAGTTTCGTGCCTGCGGGCAGATGCATGCCGGAAAGCCCCGCCACGGTAGACGTGCCGTCCGGCGCAAAATTGAGGGGGATATTCACCCCTTCATGCTCGATGAAGGCGTCCACCAGCCGCGCGGCATTGGCCGGCAGGCCGTTTGCCTGCGGCGGGTCCAACCTGAAGCGCACGTCGAGGAACATGTTGTCCACCAGCACCGGCTCATCCAGCGTAATGGCATAATGGTGATAGCCGTTCACTTCCGTGCCCGCGGGCAACGTGTATTTCTTTTCGCCGTAAGGCGCGGCGGTCAGACCGTTGGCCTGCTGATACTCGAACAGGCGGTTGGCCATATCGTCGGCCTTCAGCGGGTCCAGCTGGCCGAAGCCTGAACGCTTGCTGAAATACTTGCCGTCCGCGCGCCGCACGTGCGGGATGATTGTACCATCCTTGCTATCCACGAGATTGGGATTGGCCGTTTCCGTCATCACGAAATAAATCTGTTCATCCGTCAGCCCGTTCGGGTTGCCGTCCCACTTCCCGTAGCGGGCCTTGAGCTCGCTGAAAACGGCGGCGGCATACGGCGCGGCAAACGAGGTGCCGTTGAGCTCCTTCTCTCCACCAGGGCGCATGATATGCACCATCGGAGCGGTAAAGATAGACCCGTTCTCCGAATACGGTGCCACTTCCTGCCCGGTACCCTTACTCTTCGCTTGCCGCCGCGATGCGCCGACCTTCACCACCCGCGGCCAGTGGTTGCGCCAGTCGTCCTGCACATCCTGCCCCGGCAGACCGCCTTTCTTATCTTCAGCGTCATTACCGGCAGCGTGAAAAATAGGAGTCTGGATCCTGGCCAGTCTGGCCGGGTCTTTGGCACTGTAATTAAACCACGGCAGGCTTTCCGGCTCACCCATGCTATAGGAAATCACGGTATGCGCGCCCTGCGCCTCGCTCCCGATCAGCGCCATGCGCTCAACACCCATCATTTCCCAGTTCAGGTGCTTGTAAATCGGAACGGTCTGCACCCGCTGCGGCCCCGTGCCGCGCAGTTTCTGGCCTACGCCGCGTGCAACATAAGCCGTCTCCTCGATATGTTTTTTGCCGGGCGCTGAATCCACATCAAACGGACTTTGCTTCTCGATCACCAGCAGGTTCACCGGCGGACCCTTGTAGTCGCGCGGCGGCAGCGTCGGCACACTGGGGAACATCGCCATGTCCAGCGGTGCATTCGTCGGCAGAATTTCCGTATCGTCGATCTTGTTACTGGCCAGGTAGTCCGGGAGATTTGTGTAATTCTTTGCTGCCTCGCGGATGATGGCATCGCTCGTCTTTGCGCCGACCGCCACCAGCTTATCCCGCACGCCCCGATAAGCGGCGGCTTTTTCAGCTTGGCCGGCTTTTTCGAGCGTTTCAATGCGCTGGTTTAGCAGATCCAGCGGAGAGAGAGAATCATGCCCCAGCGTATTCAGCCCCGCAAATCCCGGCTGCCTCGCAATATATTCAACGGAAGCCGGCACGGTGTCCGGGTCCTGCAATAGCCCAACTAGAACCCCCGGCGTATTGATTACTTTTGTGCGCAGCTCCGGTGTAAGCGCTTCCAGCCGCTTCTGCAGCAGGCCAAAGTCATCACCGCAACTGCACACCCATGAGTAACCGCTGAAACCCACTACGGTTACATCGGCACCCAGGCTGAGATAATAATCGAAAAGAGCGCTATCCCCTGCTGCCGTGTTTAGCGCCTTGCTTTCATCAATGTATTTTTTCCTGGCGTCCGGCGGAAGCTTATCCAGCAGCATGACGGCAAGGTCTTTGCTCGGCACATGGTAAAGCGCCGTACGGCCGAGGCGGTCCTTTTCATCCACCTTCGCGCCCTTGGAAAGCAGATAGGCGATGATGGCTTTATCTGCGTCGGGCCGGGAGCTGTAGCGCGAATTGTTGGCCGCGACCAACAGCGGTGTTTCACCCAGCACGCCGCTCTTGAGGTTTACATCCGTGCCACCCTCGATAAGCGCCTTCACCGCCTTCAGGTCGCCACGTTCTATCGCGGCGCTTAGTGCACTAAAGTCGCGTTCCTCTTTCAGTTTTTTTGGATCAGGCTCGGCCATGGGCAACCACGGTTGGGGGATAATTACCCTGTTATTCTAGCGGCCTATGTTACTCAATAATGTGAAATATTCGTGAATTAAGCCGGGCACTCAAAGGTCTTTATTAATATTTTCCATGTGGTTGTCGCTTTTGATCACCTCCAGCTTCAGCGCCCGGGCCACGAAAAACACCGACCAACCCTGCAGGATAAGCGATAAAACCACCACCACGAAAGCAAGGTTGAAATAGGTGCGGTCATGGTCCAACCCCGCCAGGGCGGGGATCAACGCAAGGAAAATCGGCACCGCGCCGCGCAGGCCCACCCACGCAATCAACGTCTGCTCGCGCCAGTTGAACTTAAACGGCAATAGGCAGGCCACCGTCGCCACCGGCCGCGCGAGAAGCGTCAGCACCAGTGCGATCAGCAGCGCCGGCACCAGCTGCGGCAGCAGCTGCGTGGGTGTGACCAGCAGGCCGATCATCAGGAACATCACGATCTGGCACAGCCAGGCAATGCCGTCGTAAAAGCGGCGGGTGAATTCCTTGAAGCGGAAATCGGCGTTGCCCATCACCAGCCCGGCGAGATACACCGCGAGGAAACCACTCGCATGCAACAGCAGCGTCCCGCTAAAAATCAGCACGCTGCCGGACAGCACCACCACCGGCGAGAGCCCAGAGGTGAGGTTGGCGCGGTTCATGCCCCACACCATGATTCTACCGCCGAAGAAACCGGCCACCGCCCCCATCCACATCTGCCACGTGAAAAACCCGATATACCACCAAGCGCTGTGCGCACCCGGCATCAGCAGCAGTTCGACGAGGCCGATGGTCAGCAGCACGGCCATCGGATCATTAAGCCCGGATTCCACTTCTAGCACGGCCCGCACGCGCCCGGCCAGCTCCGCCCCTTTCTGGTGCAGCAGGAGGAACACGGCCGCCGCATCGGTGGAGGCCAGCACCGCACCGATCAGCATCCCCTGCGTCAGCGAAAAACCCATGATCCATGAGGCGAATGCGCCCGTAATAGCGGCGGTAATCACCACGCCGACGGTCGAAAGCACCAGCGCCGGTTTAAACGCGGCGCGGAAAACGTTGGATGGCGTGCGCAGGCCGCCGTCGAACAGAATCACCGCCAGCGAAAGCGAGGCCACCAGGTACGCGGTTTTCATGTCGTTGAAGATGATGCCTATCGGCCCGTCCTCGCCGAACAGTATGCCAACCCCGAGGAAAGTAAGCAGCAAAGGCGCGCCGATGCGCGAAGAGGCAACGCCCGCAAACACGCAGAACATCAGCAAGAAGGCGCTGACAAATATAACCTGGTTGACGAACTCCATCTGCCGATGCTAGCACGGTGCGCATCAATGCACCATGCGGCAGAGGTTAATTTACCTTGCGCTGCAGCAATTGGCGAAAATCCTCATGCAGGAATGCAACGGGTATTTCCAGCGGGTGGAATGGGCCGTCTGAACAGCTCAAAACATAGCCGCCGATATTCACGAACAGACGGCCCTTCTCCACGTAGACAGGCGAACCGGGCTCTGTATTTTTTCGGACATGCTCCGGCAGGGATTTTTTCACATGCGTGATGTGTTTTTCCTGTTCTCCCGACGTGCCCTCTTTTTTCACATGCCGCTCGACAAATGCCTGCTCCAGCACCTTGCGCAGCGCGGGGAGGTCTTTCTCCGCCACCGCGTCCGCCAGCTTCACTTCCCTGCCCGTCTGCGCATCATACGTGGCCATGGTTACGTTCCCGTGGCAGCTTCCGCCGCAGCCGCGGCAATAATTCACGTTGTAAATAAGCTTGCTTACGAATACGGGCGATGCATAGGCAAACATGGGCTGGCGCGTGACAAATGCATCGGCGACGCTGCATTGCATACCCGCCGCCGCCTGCTGCTCCGCCGCGTTAATGCCGGGCAGCCCGCGCGCCTCCCCGCTGAATGCCAGGTGATACACGCCTTCAGAACAGCTGCAGCTTCCCTCGCAGGTGCATTCTCCCCCGCTGCAGGCACATTGTGCAGTGTCGCAGGCAATGGCCCAGTCGCGGTCATCCTCCGTAATGTCCTGCAGTTCGATTTTAACTTCGCGGTCCGGCCCGCCCTTCACCTCCGCCTGCACGCCTTCGCTGATGATCAACGGCTCGCGGTAAGACTCGCACTCCGGCGAATCCGCCACCGTGCGGCAATGCTCCTCCACCGCATAAACCGGCGCGGCCAGCAGTGCCGCCAATGCCAGCCAGCGGATCACTGGCCCGCCGCCGCAGGTTTCATGACATCATTTTTCAGCTCGCCGTGCGCGCGCTTTTCCTCGTAGGTGCCGAGGTCCTTGCGGATGTCATCAGCAGATTTGGTCTTGGCCACATCAAGCTTCGCCGGGTCCACCCCCTGCATGTTGATGGTGTTGGCCGTGGCGCGCAGCTGTTTGCGCAAGCTCTCCTGCTCGGCGGGGGTGAGCTTCTCCAGCTCTTTCTCCTGCAGCTTCGCCTGCTTCATCACGGCTTCGCGCTGCTCCGGCGTCATCTCCTTAAGCAGCTTCGCCACGTCGCCGAACCCGCCCTGCTCCATGGCCCGGTAATTCACGCCCTCGGCAAAAGCGGGGGCGGCAAGCAGGATGCAGAGTATGGTGATGAGTGTTTTCATTGCTTTTTCCTATAAAATATAGCCTCATGCAGGCTTATGAAGCACTTCACACTACATAAAAATACGCTAATATCCAACAATAACAACCTAAGGAAAATCATGCTCCGCCGCCTGCTGCCTTACGCCGCCGTGTTCCTTCTCTTACAAACCCTGCTTCGCCTGTCGCTTCTGGCGCGCGCCTTGCTGGATGTGGAGTTCAATCCTGGAGACATAGCCACGGTGCTGATACGCGGAACCTGGTTTGACATCGTAACAGCAAGTTTCTGCCTGCTGCCGATAGCTGCCTGTTATTTAGCGCTTCCGGCAGGAAAACATGGCGGGCGGTTTGACTGCGTTGCAGATAAAACCCTGCGCTTTGCTTTCACCTTTACCATACTTTTTGATGCGGTTGCCGAGCATTTATTCTGGTCAGAATTTACGACCCGCTTTAATTTTATTGCGGTGGACTACCTGGTTTATACGCAGGAAGTCATCGGCAACATCATTGAATCCTACCCATTGCATTGGCTGTTGCTGGCAATCGGCGCAGGCGCCGCCCTTATGACATGGCTGAGCCTGCGCCTGGCGCCGCTTCACCCCGCCAACCGGCCACCCCTTAAGGTCCGTTCCATGGTAATGGCCGGAATGCTGACTGCCTGCGCGCTTTTGTATTCCCTGAGTTCAGTTGAGCAGGCGCAGATAAAAGATAACGCCGAAGCAAGCGAGCTCGCTGCCAACGGCATTTACAATCTTTTTTCGGCTTTCTGGCACAACGAAATTAACTATACGCGCTTTTATTCCGTGCTGCCGGACACGGATGTCCAGAAAAATGCGCGCAGTCTTTTATGGGAACAAGAATCCGAGTTCGTGCATGAAGACGGCAAGGATTTAACACGGCTTATCCAGGCAAAGGGGCCTGAACTGCGCAAGAACGTCATCCTGGTCGTGATGGAAAGCATGAGCGCTGATTACATGGGTATATTCGGTAACAAGGAAGGGCTGACACCCAATCTTGACCGGTTTGCCCGGGAAGGCTTGTTGTTCTCCGATTTTTATGCCACCGGCACCCGTACCGTGCGCGGCCTTGAAGCAGTCACACTTTCCATCCCGCCAACGCCCGGCCAGTCGATTATCCGGCGGCCAGGAAATGAAAACCTGTTTTCACTTGGCTTTATCTTTAAAGACCGTGGCTATGACACCAGATTCATTTACGGGGGATATGGTTATTTCGATAACATGAACGCTTTTTTCGCGGGCAATGGTTTTGGAGTTCTTGACCGCACATCGATGAGTAGCGAGGAAGTCCATTTTGCCAATGTCTGGGGGGTGTGTGACGAGGACATGTTTGCCCGTGCAATCCGGGAAGCAGACCAGTCTTACGCCGGCGGCAGACCGTTCTTGCACTTGATTATGACCACTTCCAACCACCGGCCCTTTACCTATCCCGATGGGCGTATTGATATCGCATCGCACTCCAGCAGGCTTGGTGGCGTAAAATACGCGGATTACAGCGTGGGAAAGCTTATTGAAGATGCAAAAAGCAAACCCTGGTTCAAGGATACTTTGTTTGTTTTCGTGGCGGACCATACTGCGGGCGCAGGCGGCAAAGCAGAGCTGGACCCCCGCAAATACCATATTCCCATGATTTTTTATTCCCCCGCGTCAATCAAGCCAGGCAATTATGAGAAAGTCGCAAGCCAGATTGATACGGCGCCTGTCCTGCTCGGTTTACTTAATTTCAGCTATTACACTAAGTTTTTTGGCGAGGACTTGCTGAATGATCCTGATGAAATACCACATGCATTCATCAGCAATTACCAAAAAGTAGCGCTGGCAAAAGAAGATGGGCTGACAGTGTTGGCGCCGAAACGCCAAGTAGAACATTATACCTGGCCGGAAATAGAAGCACTTGACCCGCTGACCGCGCCTATCGCAGACGCCATTACCTATTACCAATCCGCTTCCTGGTGGAAGGAACAGTACAAGCGTATTCCCACGGTTGTTAACTGATAAATGGTCGGGGCGAGAGGATTTGAACCTCCGACCCCCAGTCCCCCAGACTGGTGCGCTAACCGGGCTGCGCTACGCCCCGACACTTCTTAAACTGGTGCCGGGAAAATGCCCGGCACAAGGGCTTACTGGATAAAGAGAAAGTGGCTCTTACGCAAGCCTTTTGCACCCTTGTCAAAAAACTATAACAAAACGGCGGTTTACAGCCCTTCCCCTGCTCCCTTAAATACCTCTCAAACCAAAGCTGCGCGCCAAAAACGCGGCAAAAGCAGGGCAGGGATCGTGTTCGGAGAATACCGCGAGCGCATACGCAAGGCCCACAAAGTAGTGCGTTTCAGTCCGCGGGAAGCCATCGCGGCGTTGCAGGGTGACCCGCTCCCGCCGGATAGCCCCGGCCAGGACTTCCCTGTTCACTGCCCAACCGATGAAGAGCAGGTGAAAGACCTGATCTGTCGCATCCAGCACGCGCTGCACAAGCGCGGCTGTTGCGCTGCGCCGCGCTGCACGCCCGCGCCCTATGACGTGGAATCAGATTCCAGCATGAGCAAGGCCCCGCCGCCGCGCAGCGGCCCGGCCTGCCGGCACCACAAGCATAAACGCAAGCACGGCAGCATACTGGACGTGATACTCGCCACCCCGATTGGCAACGCGCTGCTCAATGTGCTGGAACCATGGCTGCTGCTGGAGCCGAACTACGTATTCTCCGGCTCCGAAGCGGGGGAAGAGCTCAAAGAGCCCAGGGAGTACGGCCTGCCGGAATTCCAGGCGATGAACATCATCGGCAGTAAGAGCCGGCAGAAGCTGCTGGCGTGGTATCATCCTGCAACACGCGGCTTTCCCACCATTGCCTATTGCCACGGCAACTGCAGCTCACTTGACGCCCGCAGCCATGTGCTGAAAGAACTGGCCGAGTGCGGCTTTGGCGTGATGATCGTCGCCTATCCCGGCTTCAAGGGCAGCCGCACGGATGAAAACGGCAACCGGCTGAAAATGGACGAGCGCAGCTTTATCAACGCCGCCAAGCTGATGGTTAAGCACCTCAACATGCACGAACACGTGCCGTATGAGGATATCCTCATGTTCGGTGAATCGATGGGCAGTGCGGTAGCCATCAAGGCAGCCTACGAGCTGGAGCAGGGCAATAAATATCACTATACTCCGCCGCAGGATTTACGGGCCGTGGTCTGTTTCGCCGCGTTCTCTTCGTTGCCAGACCGCGTACGCGAGGAACACCGCTATCTTGCCGCCGACCAGGCGCTGAATCTCCAACTGGATTCCAACAGCTATATTGCCAAATTAAAAGCGCCGGTAGTGCTGGCGCACGGCACTGCCGACGAAGTCACCTGCTGCCACCACTCAGTCAAGCTGGCTAAAACCTGCCACGATGCAGGTAAGGAAGTAGATCTCCTCCTGCTGCCCGGCGCCAATCACCGCCTGAGCAAACCTATGCCGGCCGAGCCGGCAGTCCCGGCGCTAGCCATGTAACGTCAACCCGCTTTTTTCCAGCTGCGCCTTCAGTTCCCCCAGCAGCGCCTGCAGGGATGGCTCATCCCGCGCCTCCGCACGCGCGGAAAGCACCGCCTGCGTGTTGGAAGCACGGAGCAGCCACCAGCCTGCCTTCGTATTCACCCGCGCGCCGTCTACATCGGAAAAATCCGCGCCCGCCGCCTTCAGCCGCGCCCTCACCTCTTCGATCACGTTAAACTTACGGTCATCGGCGCAAGGAAAGCGGAACTCCGGCGTGCTCACACTCTGCGGCAGGCTGCGCCGCCAATCCGCCAGCGTTTCTTCGCGCACGGCAACGCTGGAAATGGCACGCACAGCAGCATACAGCGCGTCGTCATAGCCGTAGTAGCGGTCGGCGAAAAACATGTGCCCGCTCATCTCGCCCGCCAGCGCCGCGCCCGTTTCCTGCATCTTCGCCTTGATGTGCGAATGCCCGGTTTTCCACATCAGCGGCCGCCCGCCCAGCGCGCGCACGCGTTCAAAAAGTAGGTTGCTCGCCTTTACATCGGCGATGATCAACGCACCGGGTGTTTCCTTCAGCACGTCCTCGGCAAACAGCATCAGCAGCTGGTCGCCCCACAAAACGCCGCCCTCGTTATCCACCACGCCGATGCGGTCGCCGTCGCCGTCAAAGGCAATGCCGATATCACATTGTTGCCCCCGCACCACCTCAATCAGCTGTTGCAGGTTCTTGGGGTCCGAAGGATCTGGGTGATGCGCAGGAAAATTGCCGTCTATTTTTTCATTCAGCAGGATATGCTCGCCCGGCAGCGCGCTTGTGAGTGCCTTCATCGCCTCGCCTGCCGCGCCGTTGCCTGCATCCCACGCCACTTTCACCTTGCGCTTAGCGCGGAACGCTTCCACCAGTTTCTTCACATAATCGTCCGCCACCTCCTCGCTGCGGGTGGTGCCCTGCCGCGCGGGCGGAAATTCTCTTTCAGTCGCCTGCCGCAGTTGCTGGATGTCGGCGCCAAAAAACGGCTTACCGCCCAGCATGAACTTGAACCCGTTCTCATCCGGCGGGTTGTGCGAGCCCGTGACCATTACGCCCGCATCCGCCGCCAGCGAACACACGGCAAAATAAAGCTGCGGCGTGGGGCCAAGGCCGGTATCCACCACCTCGTGCCCTTCCTCCATCAGGCCCTTGGCAAGCGCGTCACGCAAGGAAGGCGAACTTAAGCGCCCGTCATAGCCCACGCAGACCTGCCCCTTTTTGCCGATGCGCGCGCCGAACGCACGGCCGATGGCATAGGCCGCCGCCTCGTCCAGCGTGGTGGGAACTTTGCCGCGTATGTCGTATTCGCGGAAAATGGCGGGATTTAATGTCATCGTCATTGCGAGCGTAGCGAAGCAATCCAGATCGTGCAACAGGCCGGCATCCTGGATTGCTTCGTCGGCGATGCCTCCTCGCAATGACGTATAACTACTGTTTAGCAGGTGCGGCAGGTGCCGCGGCGGGTGCTGTTGCCGGCGGCGCAGCAGAAGGCGCGAGCGCCGCCTGCCTCCCGGCCAGCTTGGCGCTGTTGATGCGGCGCTGCTCGGCCAGTTCCACCGTTAGCTGCTTGGCCTTCTTGGAATCCATCGCCGCCAGGATGGGCGCGGCCTTTTTCTCGGCCATTTTATCAATCACCAGCAGCAGGATCGGCATTTCCACTTCATCGAAAATGCGCGCGGCGTCGCGCGGTTTCATGCTCTCGTAGATTTTCACGAGGCTCTTGATCTTCGCGTCTTCTTGCTGGTTGTAGGTGGCGAGCATGGTGGTGAGCTCTTTCTTCAGCGTCTCGATCTGCACAATCTTGCCGTCGATGCGCTTCTCCACGTCGGCCAGCAGGTTTTCCTTGATCTCGCTGTCCTTGGCCCAGCGGTCCATCTGCTCGCGGCGCTTGTCCAGCGTCTGCAGGATTTCCAGCTCGATCGGGCTGAAATAGCGCGAGCCGGGCGCCAGCCCCATGCCGGATTTCGGGTCCCCCGCCGGGCTCACATCCAGCACGCCGCCGTTTTTCAGGCGGTCACGCTCCTCGGCTTTTTTCTCGGCTTCTTCTTTGGCGGCTTTCTTTTCCGGGTCTTCTTCCTCACCTTCGCCGTGACCACCTTCACCGTGGCCCTCTTCTTTTTTAGCTTCGTCTTTTTTCTCGTCCTTTTTTTCTTCCTTCTTCTCTTCTTTTTTGTCCTCTTTCTTTTCCTCTTTTTTCTCTTCCGCCTTTTCTTCTTTCTTTTCGTTCTTCTTTTCCTCTTTCTTTTCGTCCTTCTTCTCATCCTTCCCGGGCTCAGGGCGCTTGGGCGGGGTGGGCGGTTTGGGCTTGCGCGGCTCCTGCTCGGATTCGGCCTTCACCGCACCCACCAGGAATGCATTGCCAAGGGTTTCGCCGCTACGCATCACGTCTGCTACCTTCACGGCAAGCAGCATCGATGCGGCGAACATTGTCAGGGGAAGAACGCGGATCTTCATCCTTTACCCGCGCGTATGATCTCTAAGAGTTCCTGCTCCACGCGTGAACGCACGCGGGTTTCCACGGCGCGCGTGGTGGCTTTTGTGGTGCGAGCAGCCGTTTCGCCCCCGCCGGAACGGGCAGCCAGCCGCTCAATCATGGCCTGCAGCGAGCTCACGGCCGCGGATTTGGCAGGCGTTTCCGGCTGTGGCACTTCGTCGGCCAGTACCTGCTTCACCGCGTCACGCATGATGCGCTCGTCCTCCGCCGTACCGACGGCCTTTGGTTCAGCGGCAGGCTTCGGCCCGGCCATTTCATCCTGCACGCGCTTGGCCGTGCGGCTCACATTGATTCCCGCCTCCAGCGATTCGGCGGCTTTCTCGGCGCGGTCGATGAG
>CAZUKF010000036.1:0-13751 GCA_964620765.1 uncultured Rickettsiales bacterium
AAGCGAAGAATCTACTTAATTGGATTCATTAAAAACGTAGTCCATAAACTTATCGCTATTCCCTCTTATTATAGTTTCAAGGGCTATTGCTGTAACGGTTTTCTCATCCTCACGATCTGCTGTACCATCACGAAGTTTTGTAGCGGCTTCAATATACTGCGAATAGTTATTGCTCAAATTCTGCAAAGAAACTTTTTGAACTTCTTCCCACTTTTCAGGTGCCTCATTAAATACTTCAGCATGTTTTTTAAATGTGGAAATTTGGTCTCTTGCAAACTCAGGGCCACAAACCGTAATAAACGCATATGCCATTGCGACGGCAGATTCTGTACCATCTTTAAATGGACCTAATGCTGCCCAAACAGGAAATATTTCCTTAGCGGAGTTCAATGCCAAACGTTCGCCTGCGCGACTAGCCGTTTGCCTAAATACCGCTACTGCAATAGCAATTATTATTACAATAGCTGCTACAAAATATAACCATCCCATTGGATACCCCCTCTGTATTTAAAGTAGATCCTTCACTTCGTTCAGGATGACAATTCCTTCAGCACCGCCGCCGCCGCCAGCGCACCCGGCTCGCCTGCCGGGTTTTTCAACTCCTGCATTACCGCCAGCATGCGCTCGCGCTGCTCTGCACGCCGCGCGGGGTCCTGCAACATCGCCTCCACGGCGCTGGTCAGGAAATCCGGGTGGCAGCGCTCCTGGATGAATTCCGGTATCACCTCCTCGGCTTCCATCACGTTGATGATGCTGGCGTAAGGAATGCGTATCAGGCGCCGCACAATCATCGCCGTCAGCGGGTGCGCCTTGTAGGCCACCACCTGCGGGCAGCCCTGCGCCGCCACTTCCAGCGAAGAGGTGCCGGATTTGATCAGCGCCACGGTGGAGGCCGCCAGCGCGTCACGCTTCTCGGCATCCTCGTAAAGCAGCACGGTGCGGAACGGACAGCCCTCAAAATACAGCGCCGCCTGCGTCAGCAGCCGCTCCGGCAGCGGCACGGCCATGGCAATATCCTTGTAGACGCTGCCCAACCGGTTGATGGACTCGGCAAAAGGCTTCAGATGCCGCTTCAGCTCGTTCACGCGGCTGCCCGGCATGAGCGTGATCAGCGGCTGCTCGGGTTTGATGTTGTGCTTGGCGCGGAACGCCGCCCCGTCTCCCTTGGGCGCATACGCCGCCGGGTGGCCCACAAACGTGGCCGGTAACTTTGAATCTTCAAAATACGGCGGCTCGAACGGCAGCAGCGCCAGCATGCGGTCAAACAGCTTCGCGCATTTCACTGCCCGCTCTGGCTTGTACGCCCACACGCTGGGCGCCACGTAATGCACGTAGCGCATCGTTCCCGGCGGCACGATGGCCCGCAGTTTTTCCACCACGCGGAAATTGAAGCCCGGCGAATCGATGGTCACCAGCACGTCCGGCCGGCGTATCTGCACATCCTCCACCGCCTGGCCGATGCGCGCGAGCAGCTTGTGCAGGTGCGGCAGGATTTCGGCAAACCCCATCAGCGAAAGCTCGTGATATGGGAAGATGCTCTTCAACCCCTCCGCCGCCATCTTCTCGCCGCCGATGCCCATGAACACCACGCCCGGCTCGCGCGCCTTCAGCCCGCGCATAAGCCCGGCGCCGAGCGCATCGCCGGATGCCTCGCCTGCAATCAGGTAAACGGTGAGTGCCATCCCGCTATTCTGCAATACCGGCGATAAACATGCCGTACTGATCGGCAAGCTTCACCGTTTCCTCGCGGTCCAGCAGCAGCGCCGTGCCCGCGCCGAAGGCAAAACCAAGGAAACCGGCGCGGTGCAGATTCTCCACCGTCTGCGGCCCGAAAGACGGCAGGTCGGCGCGCTTTTCCTGTTCGGGCTTGGCCGTCTTCACCAGCACAGCGCGTTTTTTATCTTTCGCCAGGGTCTCGCAGCGCGCAATCAGCGCATCGGTGCCCTCGGCACCTTCCAGCCCCAGCACGATGCCGTTCTCCACCACCGCCGCCTGGCCGATATCCAGCTCGCCCAGCGCGCGCGCGGCCTTGAAGCCCAGCGCAATATCTTCCTTCGCCTGTTTATCCGGCGCAAGGCGGGTGAGTACGCCTTCCGGCGCCACCAGCGAGCCCAGCACTTCATCGGCGCCCACCACGCGGAAACCTTCTTCTTCTAAAAACTGCACCAGCGCCGAGAGCAGCGCATCGTCACCGGAAAAGAGCTTCAGGCCGAGCCGCGCAATCAGCTTGGCGCCCATAGCATCCGGCATCAGCGCCGCCACGGAAGGCCGCTTGATGCCGCCCGCCAGCACCACTTCTTCCGCCGCCGCCGTGCGCAGGTAATTCAGCGTATCGCCCACCGCGCCGATGCGCACGCGCGCATGCGGAAACTGGTCAAGCCATTCGCCGGCGGCCGCATCTTCAATGGCGATGATGAAACATTCGCGCCCCTCGTCGCGGCACGCCTGCGCCAGCTTGAGCGGCAAATTACCGCTCCCGGCGATAATACCCAGAACGCCCGCGCTCATGCCGCGCTGTCGGCTTCTTGCCACGCTGCCTTCGGTACGCATAACTGCCGTTTGCTCTCCTCCCGGATAAACGCCACCAGCTCGGTGACGACCGGGTTTTTCGCATGTTCCTGCCCCACTTTGGCCGCCCGCATTTCCAGCGTCCCGGCCTCGCTGTCAAACAGCTGCTTGTAGGCGCCGCGCAGGGCGTGGATGGTGTCGCGGTCAAAGCCGCGCCGCTTGAGGCCGATGAGGTTCAGCCCCGCCAGCGAGGCGCGCTCGCCCATCACGGAGCCGAAGGGAATCACGTCATGCTCCACGCCGCTCATGCCGCCGATAATGGCGTGGCGGCCGATGCGCACGAACTGGTGCACGGCCGAAAGCCCGCCGATGATGGCATGCTCGCCCACGTGCACATGGCCCGCGAGCGTGGCGTTATTGGCGAGGATTACGTTGTCGCCCACCGCGCAGTCATGCGCCACGTGCGAGGCCACCATGAAGAGGCAGTTGTCGCCCACGCGCGTCACCATGCCGCCGCCAGCCGTGCCGGGGTTCA
The DNA here is from genome assembly GCA_964620765.1 of uncultured Rickettsiales bacterium. Classification (GTDB taxonomy): domain Bacteria; phylum Pseudomonadota; class Alphaproteobacteria; order Rickettsiales; family SXRF01; genus CAZUKF01. Next base: position 3,044 of record CAZUKF010000036.1, read on the forward strand.
TGGTCACATGCTCGCGGATGGTGTTGTTGTTGCCGATAATGAGCTCGCTCTTCTCGCCGCCGTATTTCAGATCCTGCGGCGGATGCCCGAGTGAAACGAAAGGGAAAATCTTGTTGTTTTCACCGATACTGGTGCACCCGCCCACGGCCACGTGCGAATGCAGCACAGTGCCCTTACCGATAGACACCTCCGGCCCCACCACGCAATACGGCCCGATAACCGCGTCACCCGCGATTTTCGCGCCTTTTGCGATGATGGCTGTGGGGTGAATGCTCATTATTTATCCAGCACCATCGCCGTAATTTCACCCTCGGCCACCACCTTGCCATCCACGCTGGCCGTGCATTCGGATTTCCAGACATTGCGGCGGTTCTGCGTGAGATTGGCGCGGATGAGCACCTGGTCTCCCGGCACCACCGGCTTGCGGAATTTCACGTTATCCGCCGCCATGAAATACACCATCTTACCGCCGGCGCTGGCATCCGTGGTGACCACCGCCACGGCGGAAGTCTGTGCGAATGCTTCCACAATCAGCACACCCGGCATCACCGGCATCTTCGGGAAATGGCCTTGGAAATGGCCCTCGTTGATGGTCACGTTCTTCACGCAGAGCGCGTGGCTGCCCGCCTTCGCCTCTAAAATCCGGTCGATCATCAGGAAGGGGAAGCGGTGCGGCAGCATCTCCATGATGCGCTCGATCATCATCGGTTCGGTCTTCTCACTCATCTGCTGCTCCTTTCCGTTTAGCCAGCCGCGACACCGCGATAGTCTGGCGGTGCCATTCCTTCGCCGGCTGGGCGGGTGAGCCGCCCCAGGTTTCGCCGGGAGGCACATCATGCATTACGCCGCTTTGCGCCGCCACCTTGGCCCCCCTGCCGATGGTCAGGTGCCCGCTGGCGGCGGACTGGCCACCCATCATCACGCCTTCCTCGATGCGGGTGGAACCGGCCAGCCCCACCTGCGCCACGATAATGGCGCCGCGGCCGATGACGCAGTTGTGGGCGATCTGTACCAGGTTGTCAATCTTGACAAAATCGCCGATGACGGTGTCCGGCCCGCTGCCGCGGTCAATGCAGGTCCCGGCGCCGATTTCCACGTCATTCCCGATGATTACCCGCCCGAGCTGCGGCACTTTAACAATGCCCTGTTTCGAGGTCGCAAAGCCGAACCCGTCCTGCCCGATGCTGGCGTTGCGGTGGATGATGGTGCGGCTGCCGATGACGGCATGGCTGATGGCAGAACAGGCGCCGATCCAGCACCCGTCGCCGATGATCACGCCGTCGCCGATCCAAGCCCCGCCCTCCACGCGGCAGCCCTTGCCCAGCTGCACGTCTTTGCCGATATGCGCTTCCGGCGAAACCAGCGGTTCAAACGCCACCGGGTAGAAAAGCTGCGCCGTTTTGGCGTAGGCGGTGTAGGGATCTTCCGTCACCAGCAGCGCCATGCCCCTGGGCGCATTGCCCGCGTATTTCGGGCGCACGAAACACGCCCCGGCCTTGCTTACGCTGAAGGCCTGCGCGTATTTCACGTTGTCGAAAAAGCTGATGTCCCCCGGCCCGGCAACATCCAGCGCGGCCACGTCATTGACGGGCCGCGCCGGATTATCCGCATGCTCAAGGGTTGCGCCGGTCAGCGCGGCAATCTCTTGGAGCGGGAATGGTCCGCCCCGCGTAAAGAAACGCGCATCCGGCATGAACTTTACCTCGTCATCCCCGCGAAAGCGGGGATCTCAGGCATCCGCACAATATGGGCTTCCCTGAGATCCCCGCTCTGCGCTTCGCTGCGGCGGGGATGACAAGTCAACCAAAACTGCGCGGTCATGATAATTAGTTCTTAGCAGCTTTCGGAGCTTCGAACTTCACGTCGATCTTCGGCAGCTTCGCATTCAGCTTGGTGAGCACTTCCTGCGAGATATCCATCGAAGGATCGGCATACAGGATCTGCGAAGAGGGCAACGCTACAACGAAGCCCTTTTCCTTGGAAAGATCGGTGATGATGTCAGACACAGCCTTCTGAATCTGGCCGAGCGCGCCTTCAAACGCGCTGTCCAGCGTGGCTTTCTTGGAAGCCACTTCCTTCTGCGTGGTGGTGGCCTTTTCGCGCAGGGCCTTCACCTTCGCTTCGAAGACGTCCTTGGCCAGCGTGGCACGCTGCTTGCCGAGTTCTTGGTCTTCCTTCTGGAGAGCTTCCTCCTTCTTGGAGATTTCCGCCTGGTAGGCCTTCTGCTTGGCTTCCAGCTGCTCGCGGACGGACTTGGCGGCCGTGGCATCGCGCATGATCATCTGGATGTTGACCACCGCGGTCTTGGTGGTGGAGATCAGCGAAGTGTCCTGCGCTAGGGCAGGAGCCGAGGCCGTGCTGAGAAGCGCCGCTGCGAGCGCGGCCTTGACAGTGTGTTTCATAAGTTGGGTCCTTTCGAAGTTATTAATTAATCAGAATCTTGTGCCAAAGCTAAAGCGTAAAAGCTCATCCTCGTCAAACGTTTCTTTTACAATGGGTTTGGCCAGATCGATGCGGACGGGGCCAAAGGGCGAGTTCCAGGCCACGCCAACACCCGCGGAGAGGCGGACCTTGCTGGAATCCTGCACTTCCGGCCCGGTGGCGTCCACATCCCAGAGGGAGCCCATATCCACGAAGGCCGCGCCCAGCAGGCCGAGGTCCTCGGGCAGGCCGAGCGGGAATTTCTGCTCCACGCTGCCCGCATAGTAAATATTGCCGCCCAGCGCATCGCGCGTGGTGGTGTCGCGCGGGCCGATGCCGGAGGTATCGAAGCCGCGCACCAGCTCGCCGCCGAGGTAGAAGCGGTCTGCAATGTTGATGTCACGCCCGCCAAAGCCGAACATGTGGCCGGCGGCGCCGCCTATCGAGAACACCCAGTTCTTGGCCCAGGGGTGGAACCAGCTGGTGCGCACATCATGCTTGAGGTAGCGCGCATCGCCGCCCAAGCCTGCAAATTCCTGGCTGAACTTGAGGTAGTAGCCGTTGGTGGGATCAAACTTGTTGTTGCGGTCATCATAGGTGAAGGCATGGCCGACGGCGGAGTTACTGGCCTTGCCCTGCTGGTCGCGGATAAAGCGCGAAGCGGTGGCCTTCACATCCGTAATGTCGTTGGAGCGGAAGGAGTAGTACAGGCTGTGCTGCAGGCGCTCGCGGATCGCGTAGGCCATGCGCAAGCTGGCGCCCGTGCTGTCGATGTCATACGAGCTTTCAGACTGGTAATCCAGCCGCGTACGGTAAATGTCAAAGCCGGCGGAAAGCTCGCGGTCGAGGAAGTAGGGCTCGGTAAAACCAAGTTCCGCCTGCTTGCGGCGCGAGGCCAGGGTGAAGCGCGTGCGCAGCTCCTGCCCGCGGCCGAGGAAATTGCTTTCCTTGACGCCGAAATCGCTGATCAGGCCGTCCGTGGAAGAGTAGCCCGCGCCGAGGTTGATTTCGCCGGTGGATTTCTCCTGCACGTCAACGTTGATAACCGCCTTGTCCGGCGCGCTGCCCTGTTCGTTGTCGATCACCACCTTCTCGAAGAAGCCGAGATTGTTCAGGCGCTGCTCGGTGCGCGTCAGGCGCGCGGTGTTATACGGGTCGCCTTCCATCACGCGGAATTCGCGGCGGATAACTTCATCCAGCGTGCGCACGTTGCCGGTGATATTGATGCGCTCCACGTACACGCGCGGGCCGGGCTTCACGGTGTAGACAAGGTCCACCGTGTTGTTGTCACGGTTGCGCTTCAGCTTGGGCGAAATTTCAACAAACGCGTAGCCGCGGTTGCCGAGCTCTTTCGTCATCGCCTCGATGGATTCTTCCACCTTGCTCGCGTTATAGGTTTCGCCCGCGCTGGTGGTGATCATCGGTGTATAATCCACCTTCTCGCCGCCCTTCAGGCTGCTGTCCACGTTCACCGAGGCGAGCGTGTATTCCGGGCCTTCGTCGATCACGAAAGTGAGGTAAAACGCGTCCTTGTTCGGTGCCAGCTCGGCGTGGGCAGACTTCACCTGGAAATCCGCGTAGCCCTGCGAAACATAATAACGCCGCAGCAATTCCTGGTCGAACTGCAGGCGGTCGGGGTCGTACTTGTCGTTATCCGTGAGGAATTTCCACCACCGCGTTTCAGACGTGCGGATCACGCCGGTGAGCTCGCTGGTGGAGAACTGGTTGTTGCCGATGAAGCTGATCTTCTCCACGCGCGCCACCGGGCCTTCGGTGATTTCATACACCAGGTTCACGCGGTTCTGGTCTTCCGCAATCAGCTTGGGCTCCACGGTGGCGGTGTAGCGGCCGCCGCGGCGGTAAATATCAAGGATGCGCTTTACGTCGTTCTGCACCTTGGCGCGCGTGTAAATGGAGCGGGCCTTGAGCTCCACTTCCTTTTCAAGGTCGCCCGTCTCCACCTGGTCATTGCCCTCGAACAGCACGCGGCTGATGACGGGGTTTTCCTGCACCTGCACCACGAGGTCCGAACCGGAGCGGAGCAGCTTCACGTCGGCGAAGAAGCCGGTGGCGAACAGCGCCTTCATGGCCTTATCAACCGTGTCGGGCTCAAAGCGGCTGCCCTCGGTGAGGCCAAGATAGGTCCGGATGGTCTGCGGCTCGACGCGCTGGTTGCCCTCGATGCGGATACCGGTAATCAGGTCTCCTGCCTGCGCTGAAGCTTCGGCAGGCAGGCCCTGTTTTACCGCCCCGTCTCCCGGAGCTGCCCATGCAGCGCAGGGGGGCAGCGCCAGCGTGGAAACGGTTATCAACCAACAGGTTTTTCTTTTCAAATCAACACTCCGGGCGTTCCCGTTTTTTTTGGTCCAAAACGGCTGGGAAAGCAAGATAAAACTAACTGGCACACTGTCATTAAAACTTCACATGCGAAGCAGCCCAGATTTGCGTAACATCTGTAACAATTAGAAATAAAAATTAATTTTCGCAGGGAAATTATGGTATCGAGTTTATCTTCCACTAATGGCCTTGCTAACCGCATCAGACAATACGACGTTGTTCCTGACACAAAAGTAGAGGGTCTCGAAGTACCGCTATATTGCGAACGCAATGATGGAACCCAATGCGGCTTTTACAAGCTGGATCATGCCGTATTCAACGGCCCGCAATCGTACAGTGGCAAAATCTACGTTTATACCACTATGCCCGTACCCGGAGCATCAGCCCCGGATGTTGAGAAGCGGCATATCGCTACGATATCAATCCCATCGAATGGCGCATTAATGAATGTTGAAGTGATGCCCGCGCCTTCACAGGAAAAAGAAGACGGGCCCATCACCGACCGTAAGGTTATGTATGGTTCCTATCCACGTCTCCATATTCCGTGCGATGAACTGCATAATCACGATACGGATTTGAATATGATTGCGCGTTTGGCGCGCGAACTTGCGGAGAATGCATATAAAGGCGAAAAAACCGTTGACCATGTATTACACGATTTCCGCAATGATAAAGGCTTTACAGCGCACGAAAAGAAGCAGGAAGAAGAAACAAAGAAAAGCGTGGGATCCGAATACTGGATCGGTTAGCCTAAAAAATCAGCTGCCGCACGTCATTGAAAATGGTGAAGACCATGAGCGTGATGATCATGGCAAAGCCCACGCGGAAGCCCCATTCCTGCACCTTCTGCGCCAGCGGGCGGCCGCGCGCGGCCTCGGCGGCGTAATACATCAGGTGGCCGCCATCGAGCATGGGAATCGGCAGCAGGTTGATTAGGCCAAGATTGGCCGACAGCAGCGCGATAAGCCACAGCGTGGTGTTGGCCCCCTTCACCGTCGCCTGCCCGGAAAGCTGCGCAATGCCCACCGGGCCTTTCATTTCATCCACGCTGCGCTTGCCGGTGATCATCTGCCCCAGCACGCGGAAGGTGGTTTCGCACACCATGTAGGTGCGCTTGGTAGCCTCCCACACGGCGCGCACCGGCCCCACATCCTCGAACTTCATCTCCTGGCTGCGTATGCCGATGAGCGGGCGCTTGGACATGTTCCCCAGCGCATCCTCCTCCTCGATATAACGCGGCGTCAGCACCAGCGTCTGTTCCTTGGCGCCGCGCTCGAACACCAGCGTCACCGGCGTACCGAGATTGGCGGCAATCTTAAAGGGAATATCGTTGAAGCGGGTCATCTTCTCGCCGTCCACGCTGATGATGCGGTCACCGGCCTTCAGCCCCGCCTCCGCCGCGGGTGAGCCGTCCACCACCGCTCCCACCACCGGCTCGGTGGAGGAAAGCCCCACCGTCATGATGAACCAGGTGAAGATGGTAATGGTGAGCAGGAAATTGGCAAGTGGCCCGGCCGCCACCACCAGCGCCTTCTGCCACAACTTCTTGAAGTGAAATGTCTGCGCCTTTTCTTCCGCCGTCATGCTGGTGAGCACGGAAAAATCAGCGTTGCTGGCGGCAGAGGCATCGCCGAACATTTTCACATAGCCGCCCAGCGGCAGCAGCGAAATTTTCCAGCGCGTGCCGCTCTTGTCGTGCCACCCGAAAATCTCCTTGCCGAAGCCGATGGAGAAGGCGTCGATCTTCACGCCGCATTTCTTGGCAACAATATAATGCCCGAACTCGTGAATAAACACGATGACGCTGATGACGATGACAAACGATAAAAAGTAATGCGCTATGTAGATAAGCTGTTCCATCAACGTTTCTCTATCTCCATGCGGGCAATGGCGCGGGCCGCTTCATCAGCCGCCAGCACGTCTTCTAAAGTAGATATAGGCGCGCGCGCGGCCATTTCCAAGCTTCGTTCCACCAGCGGTACAATATCAAGGAATTTGATGCGCCTGGCCAGGAACGCCTGCACGGCCTCCTCGTTGGCGGCGTTGAGCGTCACCGGTGCGCTGCCGCCCTGCTCCATCACGCGGCGTGCCAGCGCCAGCGCGGGGAAGCGGGTGGTATCAGGCTCCTCAAACGTGAGCCGGCCCAGCGCCGCGAGATCCAGCTTCTTCACCGGCGCCGCTGCCCGCTCGGGCCATGCAAGCGCGTAGGCAATCGGCGTGCACATGTCCGGCGGCGACATCTGCGCCAGCACGGAGCCATCCACGTAGGCAACCAGGCTGTGCACCACCGACTCGGGGTGAATCAGCACCTTCATCTGCGCAGGCTTAAGCGGGAACAGCGTCAGCGCCTCGATCAGCTCCAGCCCCTTGTTCATCAGCGTGGCGGAATCCACCGAGATTTTCGCGCCCATCGCCCAGTTGGGGTGCTTCACGGCGGATTCGGGCGTCACCTCGCGCAGCTGCTCGGCGGTGTGGTTGCGGAACGGCCCGCCCGAAGCGGTGATCGTCACGCTCTCCACCCATTCCGGGTGCTGGGCATCAAACACCTGGAAAATCGCGCTGTGCTCGGAATCCACGGGAATCAGCTTCGCGCCGTGTTCGGCGGCAGCACTTGTCATCAGTGCGCCTGCAGCTACTAAACATTCTTTGTTGGCAATCGCCACCTGCGCGCCGCGGCAGATGGCGGCGAGCGTGGGCTTCAGGCCCGCCGCGCCGACAATGGCCGAAAGCACGGTGTCAGACGGCAGCAGCGCCGCTTCTTCCAGCGCAGATGCGCCCGCGCCTACGCGGATGCCGCTGCCCGCCAGCGCGGATTTCAGTTTTTCATAATGCGCCGGGTTGCCGATTGCCGCGAAGGCGGGGCGGTGCGTGAAGGCTAGCTCGGCCAGTTTTTCCACGTTCTCCATCGCCGTCAGCGCTTCCACGCGGTAGCGCCCGCTGCCATGCGCAATCACCTTCAGCGCGTTCTGGCCGATAGAGCCGGTCGCGCCGAGAATGCTCACGCTTTTCTCTGCTGTCATCCTGCGCGAAAGCGCAGGATCCAGCTTTGTTTTTTTACTGGATCCTGCGGTCAAGCCGCAGGATGACGATAGGGTAGCGGCGCGCATCAGAAGATACCGCTCAGGCCCACCATGAGGCCAAACACGGGCGTTGCCGTGATCATGCCGTCCACGCGGTCTAAGAGCCCGCCATGGCCGGGAATCAGCAGGCCGCTGTCCTTTACCCCGGCTGCGCGCTTGAGCCAGGACTCAAAAAGATCGCCCGCCTGCGCCACCACGGCCAACAGCATGCCGACGAAAAAGGCACTCACCACGCCGCCGGGATACGGCGAGAAACTCACGCACAGTATGCTCACGAAACCCGCGGCCGCCATGCCGCCGCCAAGCCCGGCCCATGTCTTGCTCGGGCTGATGGCGGGTGCCAGCTTCGGCCCGCCGATGCGGCGGCCCGCGAAATACGCGCCGATATCTGTCGCCCAGACGATGAACATCAGCGCCAGTACCAGGCACATGCCGGCGTTGGGCGCATCTACCAGCGTCATGTCGCGCAGCCAGATCAGCGTGGCGCAGGGAACGGCCACATACGCCAGCCCCACCAGCTTCCACATGCCGTCGCGGTTGGCGGTGAGCATGTCCCACTCGCGGATCATCTGCAGGCTGGCCAGCAGCACCAGGATAATGAACCACATCCCGCCCGCCAGCGACGAGAACAGCACCACCGTGATCAACACCAGCGCCGAGATGATGCGCAGCTTCAACCCCGCCCAGATACTGCCGGAGCTTTTGTCGGCAAGGCCGAGCTTCTTCACCCACTGGTCCACAAAATTACTGGGCATTTCCATAGCGTCGCTCGCGTTTGGCATATTCACTGATTGCCTGGTTGAAATGTTCGGCCGAAAAATCCGGCCACAGGGTGGGCGTGAAATAAAACTCCGCGTAGGCAGACTGCCACAGCAGGAAATTGCTCAGGCGCTGCTCGCCGCCAGTGCGGATGAGCAGGTCCGGGTCCGGCAGCCCGGCGGTATCGAGCGAGGAAATCAGCATCTCCTCGGTGATCTCTTCCGGCTGCAACTCACCTTCTTTCACACGCGCGGCCACGCGCTGCACGGCGCGCAGCATTTCCTGGCGGCTGCCGTAGGAAAGCGCCACGGTGAAATGAAACTGCGTGTTGCCCGCCGTGAGCTTCTCCGCGTTTTCGAGCATGCTTAAGATATCCGGCGCCAGCTGCGCGCGGTCTCCGATGAAACGCAGGCGGATGCCGTTCTCGTGCAGTTCGCTGATCTCGCGGCTGAGATAGAGCTTCAGCAGCTGCATGAGGTCCGAGACCTCGCCCGCCGGGCGCTTCCAGTTTTCGGAAGAAAAGGCATAGACGGTGAGGTATTGCACCCCGTTGTCGCGGCAGGCATTCATTACCGTACGTAAGCTGTCGGCGCCCTTTTTATGCCCTGCCGTGCGCGGCAGCCCCCTCGCCTTCGCCCAGCGACCGTTGCCGTCCATAATGATAGCGACATGCGTGGGCGAGGTATCAGGTGCCAGGTGTCGGGTGGCAGAAGCTGCGAGAGAGTTCATATCTGACACCTGAAACCTGACACCTGATACCTAATTACCGAGGATTTCCTTTTCCTTCGCCGCCACCGTCTCATCTACTTTTTTCACGTGCTCGTCGGTGAGTTTCTGGATCTGGTCTTCGCGCTTCTTGTGCTCATCCTTGGAAATCTGGCCGTCTTTTTCCATTTTCTTCAGCGCGTCCATGCCGTCGCGGCGCACATTGCGGATGGCAACGCGGCATTCCTCGGCGTATTTCTTCGCCACCTTGGAAAGCTCGACGCGGCGCTCCTGTGAAAGATCAGGGATCGGCACGCGAACAAGGTCTCCGTCCGCCATCGGGTTCAGGCCGAGGCCTGCCGATGAGATGGCTTTCTCCACCGCCTTCACCAGTGTTTTATCATACACCTTCACCGAAAGCATGCGCGGCTCCGGCACGCTCACGTTACCCACCTGGTTGAGCGGCATGGTGCCGCCGTAAGCTTCCACCTGCACGTGTTCCAGCAGGCTGGCATTGGCGCGACCTGTACGCAGGCCGCCAAATTCTTTTGCGAGAACGGCAATCGCCCCGTCCATGCGGCGTTTCAGTTCATTCTGATCTGCGCTCATAATTACATTCCCATGGCTGATGTAGGTTTGGCAGGTGCCGGCGGCTTCCTGCCGATAGCGTGCTTCTGCGCATCGCCCAGTTCGGGCAGCGCATCGTTCATTGTGTTGTTCACCGCCCCGGCATTTAAATCAGCAAACGGCACAGTATATTGCACAGTAGCGCTCCCTTTTGCGCCATAAACCGGTGTAATTTGCAAAGCATCCGGCTCAACGGGAATACCGGAAGCGGTAAGCGCTTCTGCCCAGTGAGCGCGCATCTCGCGCCCAGCGCTCTGGTGCATTGCATCCGCTGGCGCAGTTAAGTGCGCGGCAGTGCAGACGAGGCCGTCGCCTTCTACTGAAAAATACGTGCCGACATTGCCGTAGCCTTCATGAAATTTGCTATTGAGTGCGATGGCAAGGTAAGCAGGGCTGTTTTCGGACATAACTTAACCAATCCGTGTGAATTTACCCTCACCGCGCACGGCGGCGGCAATCGCGCCCGCTTCGCGCACGGAGAAGACGATGATGGGGATGTTGTTTTCGCGGGCCAGTGAAATGGCCGAGGCGTCCATGACCTTCAGGTCTTTCACCAGCACGTCATGGTAGGAGAGTTTTTCAAAACGCTTGGCCTTCTTGTCTTTCTTCGGGTCTGCCGAGTATACGCCGTCCACGCTTGTGGCCTTCATGATGGCGTCGCAACCCATTTCCACCGCGCGCAGCGTGCCCGCCGTTTCCGTGGTGAAGAACGGGTTGCCCGTGCCGGCCGCAACAATCACCACGAGGCCGCGCTCCAGGTCGCGCAGCGCGCGGCGGCG
>CAZUKF010000037.1:0-13401 GCA_964620765.1 uncultured Rickettsiales bacterium
ACCTCTTCCCTATTCGCCTACCATGCAACAAGGCCGCGTAGCGAAGGATCTACTTACAAGTAGATCCTTCACTTCGTTCAGGATGACAATTCGTGGGTCCCGGCCTTCACCGGATGACGAATCAATGCAGCGTACGCTTCCCGGCCAGTTTCTGCCGTTTCCCGCGCGCCACGTTGTTGAGCACTTCAACAAACAGCGAGAAACCGAAGCCGAAGTAGATATAGCCTTTGGGAATATGCACACCCATGCCCTCGGCCGTCAGTAGCACGCCGATCAGCAGGATGAACGCCAGCGCCAGCATCTTGAACGTGGGGTACTGCGCCAGCAGGCGGCTGATGTAATCGGAAGCCAGCAGCATCACCAGCATTGAAACCACCACGGCGGCGATCATCACCGGCAGCTGGTTGGAAAGCCCCACCGCGGTGAGGATGGAATCAAACGAGAATACGAAGTCGATCACCACAATCTGCGCCACCGCTGCCCAGAACATCGTTTTGCCCTTCACGCTGCGCTCATGCGGCTCGCCCATGTCAGCGTGCATCTCCAGCGTGGATTTGCCGATGAGGAAAACGCCGCCGCCCAGCAGCAGCAGGTCTCGCACCGAGAAGCCCTTCTCCGCCAGCGTGATCACCGGCTCGGTCAGCGTCATGATCCAGGTGATGGAAAACAGCATGGCCACGCGCATGGCCAGTGCGAGCCCTAAGCCCAGCGCCCGCACCTTAGCGCGGTTTTCCTTGGGCAGTTTGTCTGCCACCAGCGCGATGAAGATGAGGTTGTCGATGCCAAGAACGATCTCGAGGAAGCTCAGCGTGATGAAGCTGGCGATGATCTCGGTGCTGAAAAGTTCCATTACGGGCCTCTCTTGGTTATGCGTGGTAGGCATGGATAACATTGCAAACTGCCTCTGTACAGCTTAACTGGAACCAGATTTAGTATTGAAAATTCCTGATTTTCCTATATATTGTGAGTGCAAAAATAAAAAAGCCATCAGTAAACGTTTTATTTACTTTTTTTTGCCAAGGGCCTGTGTTACTATGCGCCTGCCTGATCAAAGGTTGCTTAAGCTAATTTAATCACTTGTTACAAAACCATATTTTGCAAGAAGGGATCAGTATGGCCAAGTCAGCTGTGCTAAGGAAAGCGGAAGTAAGGCAGACCAAGAAGAACGCCAAGACCGTTGCGAAGAAGAAGCCGCAACTGAAAGTCGTTAAGCCGGCTGCGAAGAAACTCGCGCCCGCCAAAGGCAAGAAGCTGCCCCAAAAATTGGAAAATAAAAAGGCCGCCACCCGCGTGATCCCCAAGGCAATGCCCAAGCTGCCCGCAAAGAAAATGCCCGCGCCCGCGCTGAAGAAAGCGCCGGTAGTGAAAGAAGTGAAAAAGGAAGTCGCTAAGGTTGTGGTGAAGGAATTCCGCGTCGGTCATCACGTGGTATACCCCACGCACGGCGTCGGCCGCATCGTATCGGAAGAAACCCAGCAGATCGGCGAAGTTGCGCTGAAGATGCTGGTCATCGCCTTCGAGAAAGACCGCATGACGCTGCGCGTTCCCGTGAACCGCGCCGCCGCCGCGGGCCTGCGCCACATCAGCGGCACCGAGCGCATGCAGCAGGTGTTCGTCACCCTCAAGGGCCGTGCCCGCGCCTCGCGCGGCATGTGGAGCCGCCGCGCCCAGGAGTATGAAGCCAAGATCAACTCCGGCAACATCCTCTCTATCGCGGAAGTGGTGCGTGACCTGCACCCGAATGTAGATCAGGCTGAGCGCTCCTACTCCGAGCGTATGATTTATGAATCAGCCTTAAACCGCCTTGTGGGCGAGCTCGCCGCCGCAGAGGGCACCGATCAGAAATCCGCCAATGACCGCCTGATGAAGCTGCTGCGCGCTAAGGTGGCTGCGTAGCAGTCACCCCGCATTTATTGCGGGGTCTCCATCAATGGCAGGAGATGCCGCAACAAGTGCGGCATGACAGAGAAAAGCGGGAGAGGCAATAGGGCTTGCCTCTCCCTTTTTCTTGTCATCCTGAACTTGTTTCAGGATCCACCGCTCCGCAAGCGTAACGCCTGTTGCAGGGTAGGTCCTGAAACAAGTTCAGGACGACATCTTTTTTTAGCTCAGGCCGCATCCGTCAGCGCGTTGTGCAGGCGCATGATGTCATGCGTCGCCAGGGCTTCGTTGTCGTTGGCGGGATGCACCAGCACCACCACCTTGCCCTCACGCACTTCCTCGGCGTAGCGGCTGGCTTCCGCCGCGGAGATGCCCGCACGGATCAGCGCACCGGAGAGGCCGCCGACGGCAGCGCCCGCGCCGGCGCCGGAAAGCGCGGCGACGATCGGACCGGCAACCAGCAGGCCAGCGCCCGGGATAACAACAGAACCAACCGCGGTCAGACCGGCAATCAGCGCGCCCAGCGCACCGCCGATGGCGGCACCGGCGGCAGCGCCCTTGGCAGTCTTCTCGCCTTCATCATCGGTCATGTTGAAGAGCTTGCTCTTGGTTTCGTCGGTCATGATGAGGCTGATCTTGTCGCGCTCGACACCGGCGGTCATCAGCTCGGCCAGCGCCTGTTCGGCCTCAAAGCGGCTGTCAAAAATTCCAGCGACGTATTTCATATAATTCTCCTTGGTAAAGGTTCATGAGGTAGGCATAACGCTGCCGAGAATCGGGGATGCGCGATAAATTGACTATACGGAAGGGGCAGAACCTACCTCAAGGAGGTGTAAATAACCTGTCATGCTGAACTTGTTTCAGCATCCACACTTCAACAAGCGTTATGCCGGTGGCACGGTGGGTCCTGAAACAAGTTCAGGACGACAACTATTTCCGGTCGAGCGAGGCAGTATACAGCCCGTCGCTCTCCGTGATGCCGGTAAAGCGGCGGCCGCAGAGCAGCGGCGTATCGCTCACGGTCTTGCCTTCCTTCTTGTAATTTTCGCGGCGGAAGGCGGCTTCCGTCTCGCCATACAGGAACGAAACGCAGACAAAGCGCTCCCCCTTCGTGACGGGGATGATGCGGTGCATGAGCGTGGAAGGGAAGCATAAGCCCATGCCACGCGTGAGCCGGTAGCCGCAATTGCCGTATTCGGGGAATTGCAGCAGCCCGCCTTCATAATCATTGGAAAGCCCGATGGAGAGCGACCAGCGGCGATAGGTGAGCGCGGGCACGGTGGTGTCGCGGTGCGGCGCGTAGAAGCCCTTGTCTTCCTCGCCGTAGCGGCCCACCTTGTAATACTCACGGTACTTGATTTCGCAGGCAACAATCTTGCGCAGCTCCGGCAGCAGGCGTTTGGCCAGCGCGCGGTCCAGCTCCACCACCAGGCTGTTCTCGTGGATGTCCACGTCCTTGCGGCGCTTGGTGTTCGTTTCCACGCGGCCCTTGTCCACGCCACTGCCCAGCGCACCCTCATACTGCTTGCCGCCGGCCCAGTATTCCAGCAGCTTGCCGCACAATTCATCCGGCAGCAGCTCGGGAATGGTGAGCACCGGCGCATGCGGGATGCTGCCGTCAAACACCAGCGAAGGCGGCTTGGGCAGCGCCTTGAGGAAGTTCAGCACGGCGGTGGTCAGCGCCGCCGGATCACGCTCGGGGATAATGGCGATGACGCGGTGGTTTTCATTCAGCACGAAGGCAACCGGCGCGGTGTTGTTATCCAGCCCGAAGCAGCGGGCTACCCCGCCAGCGGCGTCACACCACGTAAAACCCCTGGCGTGGTTGGCCTCGCGGAATGTAACGAGCTTCGCGGGCTCCATGCGGAAGATGGATACGGACTGCACCTCCAGCGTATCGAACTCACCCTGCGCGGCGGTGAATGCCGCCAGGTGCGCGGGCTCTTCCGGCAGGAAGAATACCGCCACGCGCTTGCCGCCGTAATGCTGGAGCTCGCGCTTCTTGCCGGTCTGGTCCGGCATGCAGAACGGGGGCGCGAAATCCCCGTAGGATAGCGCTGTCAGCGGCGCAAGCGGTTGCAGTTTCTTGGCAGGAGGTGGCATTGGAGTGTTCTAGCGCCTGTGCCGCGAAGGCTCAAGTAGCGATGTTAATTTATAGTGGGGTACGCACCGGTTGCGTCGGATTGCCGCTGGGCGGAGGTGAAGGTGGTATGCCCTCAACCTCGCCACCATTCTCGAGTATCAGCGCGGGGTCTTCTGTTAAACGGCTAGTGCCGCCGGAATTGCCGCTGGATTTGGGGATGGTAGTCGTTGTGGCAGTGCTGATAAGCTTGCTGCCATCCCACGCATATTTACACTGTTGTAATATCCTATCAAACGTTTCGCAGGTATATTTCGCCCTGCATGCCGCAACCAGCCCCATGAGCGGCTGTATATCGCTGGCCTTGTAGGCCGCATCCACTGCGGCGCAGAACTTCGTGGCATCGGTATTTGTCAGTATGGTTTGGTCATGCGCTGCGATGGCCAGCAGCAGATCATTGCAGGGAATCTCGCATTCATTGCCTCCAAAAACTGTAGTGCCGGTGTCCACCAGCGGTTCCACCGCCTGTGCGGGCGCAGCAAGCAGACAGCAGCCCAAGGCCGCGAAAAGAATTCGTTTCATGATTTCCCCCGTTTTAAGTGGCGTTTTGCCAGCTTACGGGAAAAATATTAAGTTGAATTAAACTTTAGATTGCATTTTAGCGATTGCTATTTCGCAAGCCCTTGAACTAGGGCGCAATTCATGCGGCTACCCAACTTGGTTTTCATCATCACATACACCTGCTCGATCGCGTTCACGCGCTGCCGCCATTTCGGCCCGAGGCCCGTATGCAGCGTTTCGGGCACATCCAGCTTCCACGCCCCCTCTTCCTCAACAAAAAGCAGCCGCACCATGCCCTCCCCGGTCTGCGCCCGCACCAGCCGGTGCGCGCCGGATTTTTTCTCGGAAATGTAAGCGGCATCCTGCGGCAGGCAGTGCAGCAGGCCGTAGCCGGCAAAGCGGTCATAGAGCTCCACGGAGCTTGCCGTTACCTGCTCGCGGCAGGCCGGTGCGTCATCCTTTTTCACGCAGGCATTCAGCGCGTCAAAGGTCTGGCGGGGCGTGGCGGCCTCGGCAGGCAGGGCCAGAAAAAGCAGGAAAAGACAGGTCAGCAGGCGCATGGGCCAGTTATAGCGCGGCAAAAATAAGGAAGCCAGATGTAGAAGTGGCGCACCCGGAGAGACTCGAACTCCCAACCTCCAGATTCGTAGTCTGATGCTC
The DNA here is from genome assembly GCA_964620765.1 of uncultured Rickettsiales bacterium. GTDB lineage: Bacteria > Pseudomonadota > Alphaproteobacteria > Rickettsiales > SXRF01 > CAZUKF01. The sequence continues at coordinate 5,183 of CAZUKF010000037.1, forward strand.
TATCCAATTGAGCTACGGGTGCGTAACGATCTTGAGGGGCTTTGTGATAGCCAAAACCGCCGGAAAATACAACAAGGGAATTAATAGCCTTAAAATCAGCGGGGTCCGGGCAATTCGGGGCCGGGGTCCACGCCCGGGGCCCTGGTGGGCAGGGGCTGGTCCATGGTATTCGTCATCAGCGGCGACTGCACAACCTTGACCACCTTGTCGCGTTCATCCATATAGGCCAGCCGGATGTACTTATGATCCGGCTCCATGGGCGGCGCCTGGGGCGGCTTCGACCCCGGCACAGCCTCTGCCAGTTTGACGCTGGCATCGTAGAGGTCCCACTTCTTATTATATTCCGCGAGATACTTCGCGCGCTCTTCCGGGGGAAGCCTGTCAATGCGGTTCAGCTCTTTTACAGCAAGCTTATGTTTCTCCGGGTCTCTTTCACGCATGGGATGCTTGCTGTGGCGCGGGTCCACGTCAGACCACTTGGGCTCCAATGCTAACAGCGCGGGTGAAAGGTTGCCGTTGTTCCTCAGCTTTTCCGCATCCGCCCGCTTTTGCCAGGCTTCACGCGCCTCTTCAAGGCGCCGCACATAAACGGCATCCGCGCGCGCCGTCATGTAGTCCAGGCGCACCGCGCCGTGGTTCGGCAACTTGAACGGCCGTTCGGGCAGCGGATCGGCGCTTCCGTTGACGGCGCTCACCAGCTTGCTGCCCGCCACCGCCGCTTCATACGCATCCCACTTCTGGTTATAATCCGCCATGTACTTCTGGCGCTCAGTGACAGTCATATTATCAATCTTGTCGAGTTCCGCTTTGACCAGCGCAAACTTCCCCGGATCTGCGGCGCGCATGGGATTCATGCTGTGGCGCGGATCCAGTTCCGGCTGCAGCGCCATCAGCTCCGGCGGAATGCGGCCATTCAGCTCCTGTTCCTCCTGCACCTTTTTCACCCATTTATCAAAAGCGACGTTGAACTGACCTATGTACCTGTCGTCTTTCATTTTCAGGTCCAGTCGCGCCATGCGCTGGTCGAACTGCACCCCGCGCTGTTCCTCGCGCTGCCGCTGCTGCTGCGCGCTGATTGCCAGCAGCTGGCCCGCGGTCATGGTGCCGCCGCCGGGCTGGTAAGCCTCGCCGAGATTCACGCCATACTTGGCCGCGAGCATGGGGATCTGCGAAGGGTCATCGATCAGGGAAATCACGGGGGTGGGCACATCGCCACCCATATTGGCGCTCACGGAACCGTATCTCGCGCCGAGCCCCTGGTTGCGGTCAAACTGCAGCTTTTGGAAACCGTAACTCGTCCGCGACTGGGTAATGTAGGCGCGGCGTTCATTATCATCCTTCAGCGAGGCGAGTATCTTCAGCTCGTCGCGGAAACGCTGGGCCTCGTTCGCCTTCGCGTTGGCCGCAGCCTCGTTCCCCTCCCGCACCAACACCGGGTTCAGCCGCGGGTCCTCGGGGATTTTGGCTGCCAGCACGGCCTGCCCCACGCCGCTGCCGATCTGTGCCGTCGCACTCTCAAACCAGTTGCCGTAGTCAAAACCCAGCAGAGTATGGTTGGTGGTGAAGCTGGATTGATCAAGCTTCTTCTGTATGAACTTACCGATATATGCCGCATTCGCCTGCTCCCAGAACTTCTGGCTCATCGGCGTTTCCTTGAGAGCCTGGGCAAAAAGCGCCTCGTCGCTGCGCTTGCCGCTCTGCATGTTCAGCACTTCATCCGGCAGCTCGGTGGAAATAATATCGCGCATCAGCGCGTACTGGTCCTCGGTAATGTCGATCTTCGCGCCGGGTATGACGTTGCCGTCCTTGTCCCTGCCCCGCGCGGCCAGCAGCTTTTCGTTCGTATCGAGGCCGACAAGGACAGACTTGGCAATCAACTCGCGGCGGAGATTGGTCTGCGACTGGTAAACCTCGGCAGGCAGCTTCAGGCCCGGGTTCAGCTGTTCCGTGAAGGTGGCGGCCACGTTGTCCGCCAGCAGGTTGTTCATGGCGGTAACGCCGGCCACCCTGTTATCATGATAGAGCTTTGTGAGTGCATCGCGTATTTCCGCGTGCTGCTGCTCAATCGGTTTCAGCCTGAACTTTTCATCCAGCGCGTAGCGTGTCAGCACTTCACCGGTCAGTTCAGCAGTTTTCTTCAGGTCAATTTTGCCTGTCAGCAGCTCAACCTGCCGGATATCCCCTGCACGGGCTTTCAGCCCTTCATATACTTTGTGCGTTACCATCTTCTGCACAAAGCGCTCCTTCGCCTCGAACGCGTCTTTCCGGACATCCTCCGGCACCGGTGTTTTCTCGCTGTGCACCAGCGTGTGCGCTCCCATATCCGCGAGCACGAGCAGAGCATCCGGGTCACGCAGGTTCGTGCGCGCCATGACCTCGGGCTTCTGCATTTCTTCCAGCAGCTCCTTGCGTATTTGCTTGTATTTTCCTGCCCAGTCTTTCGCGGCATCCAGCCTTTTCACCTCGTCGCTGGGATTGGCCGAGATATCCGCGAGCTTCTCCGCCACCAAGCGTTCCGTCGCGTCGAAATCCACGTCCTTCAGGTAGGATTTCACGGCATCAAACGTCGCGGCGTTGGCCCGCTTCTGAATCTGCATCTGCTCGTAAACTACGTGAGCAGTTACGCGCTTCAGCGGTTCCTTCACATCAGCCCGCGCCTCTTCGGGGACGGTGCCATCTACCAATGCTGAGGCTCCCATGTCCGCCAGCACCAGCAGCATGTCGGGGTCGCTGAGCTTGGTTTTTTCGTAAAAATCTGGCCTGGCAAATTCTGCCATGAACTTATCGCGCGCCAGCTTGTATTTTTTGCCCGGTTCTTTTTTATCGTCGATCGCCGCGAGCTCGGGGTCAAAATAAAGCTCTGCCATCTTCTCAGCAGCAATGCGCTCCGCCGCGTCGAAGTTTACCTGCGGCATGGCCATGCGCACGGCTTCAAACTTCTGCTTGTTAGCTTTCTTCTGCTTGTCGATTTCAAACAGCGCCACGTGGGTGACGATGTCTTTCATGGCGGCGACAGCATCTGCGCGCACCGTGGGATCTCTGTTCAGCTCGGCAACGGCTTCCGGCCCGCGCACCCCCTCGATGAGTTGCACCGCCAGCCCGTCGGCCAGCGCCAATGTGATTTCATCGCGCCTGATGCCCATTTTCTCCCGGGTTTTGGGGTCATTCAGTTTATTGAGTATCGCCTGGCGGACATTCTTATAAACAGTCACCGTATCGTTAGGGACTGTTTTGCCGTCCGCGTTTTTGCTTTGCCAGAGCTTGGGATCAACCCCCGCGCTGGCGCCTGCAAGAAGCGCGGCTTTCAGCGCCTTGATCTCCTCAGGGCCCAGCGGTGTTTTGTTATTGAAGTCTCCCACTGCCGGCAGGAGTTTTTCTTTCTCCTTGAGCATCTGGTCAAGCTTGGGCCCAACCTCCATGCCGATGCCGAGCGGGGCCAGTCCAGGCGGAACGGCCATCGGGTCTTTTACTTTCGGAGGCTTTGGAGCCACAGGGGGGGGAATCCTATCTCAAGTTACCGCAACGCCTTTATAATGCCATAAATCATGCATTTTTTTGATTACGCTTTGATGAACATGCTCATTGCAACTCGGCTGAAGCTGGATTATGAATAAGAGACAAAATTAACACCAAATACCTGTTATTCATATGGTTAGAGTTATTCTTGCCGCCCTGCTCCTCTCCTTTGCCACGGCCCTGCCGCAGGCCCATGCCCTGCCCGGCCTGCAGCAGGATGCGCGTACGCCGCTGGTCATCATCCGCTTCAGCCAGCGCAACGTGTATTTTGAAAAGGCTCTTTATAATGCGGTGAACAAGGCCGTCGCCGCCAAGCCAGACGTCGTGTTCGACGTGGTGGTGCGCCCCGGTTTCCGGAGCTCGCTCTCCGGCAACAATCTTGGCAAGGTCACTTCCTCGCTCGCCAAAATGGGCGTGCCGGAGCGGCAGATCACCTATTCCACCGGCAGCGCGAGCGGTGAGCGCCACGACGAAATCTTCGTCTACGTCCGCTGATGGCGCGCACCCCGCTTCTAAGGTTAGTCCGCAAAGCCTTCCGGCAAGCCGCCCTCTCCCGCCGTGAATTCCTCACCCTCTCCGCCGCCGCGGCCGCCGTGGCCGCCTCGCCGGTACGCGCAGATGCCGAGCGGCTGAAAACGCAACGCATCGCCATCATCGGCGGCGGCGCGGCAGGCCTCACCGTAGCATACCGGCTGGCGAAAGAAGGCATCAAGCCGCAGCTCTTTGAAGCCGGGAACCGCCTCGGCGGGCGTATGTTCACGCGCAGCAATTTCAACGGCGACAACATGTTCTGCGAGCTGGGCGGCGAGTTCGTCGACACCGGGCATGAAGACATCCGCAAACTCTGCGCCGAACTTGGCCTGAAGCTGCAGGACCTGGGCAAGGATGAAAGCGGCAAGGAACTCTACTTCTTCGAAGGCAAATACTTCACGCCCGATGATCTCGCGGGCAACAAGGAAAAGCGCGGCGAGATTTCGCGGCTCGCCACCCGCATCGCGCAGGACCAGCTGAACCTTGAAAAAGACAACGAGTGGACGGACAAGGCCAAGGAGCTGGACGGCAAAACCCTGCATGAATATCTGGAATCCATGAAGCCGCTCACCTCCGAGTGGGTGATTAAACTGCTGGATGTTGCCTACACTATAGAATACGGCCTGCCCACTTCGCAGCAATCGGCGCTCAACTTGGTTCTGATGCTGGGCACGGACCTGAACAAAGGCTTTGCCCTGTACGGCGAATCGGACGAGGCATGGCGCATCGCCGGCGGCTCGTCCACGCTTACGGATGCGCTGGCCACAGAGATCAAGGGCAAGTCGGAGCTGTTCCTCAACCACGCGCTGGTGCGGCTGGAGCAGAGCACCGGCGCAGTGGCCTGCACGTTCAACACCGGCATGAAATCCATCCGCCAGAGCTTTGACCGAGTAGTGCTTGCGCTACCGTTTACCACGCTGCGCTACGTCGATGGGCTGGACCGCCTGAAGCTTACCAAAGAAAAGCGTGATTCCATCCGCGAGCTGGGCTACGGCACCAACGCCAAGCTCATGTTCGGCACCACGGAAAAAACCTGGCGCCATAACGCCGCGTTCCCCGTGCCATCCGACGGTAGTTTTTTCACTGATCTGGGCATCCAGTGCGTGTGGGAAACCAGCCGCGGGCAGCAGGGCGAGGCCGGCATCCTGACCAATTACCTCGGCGGGGCCGCGGGCAGGCAATCGCAGGATGTGCGCATCAAAAAATCGCGCGAAGAGCTGGAAAAACTCATCCCCGGCATCGATAAGGCCTGGGACAAGAAAGCGCAGACCAGCTTTTTCTGGGAAAAGCACCCCCACACGCGCGGCGCCTATACCTGCCCCAAACCCGGGCAGGTGACCGGCGCGCTGGCGGTTGCAGGCAAGCCGGAGCTGGATGGCAGGCTGCTCTTTGCGGGCGAACATACCAGCGCGGAGTACAACGGCTTCATGAACGGGGCCGTGGAATCGGCCAACCGCGTGGTTAAAGAGCTTTTGGCTTCTTAAGCCTTCCCCCTGGAAGGGGTAAGGTTGGATGGGGTTCTGGTGCCGCATACTGCGGAGGATAGAGGACCCCCACCTTGATCCTCCCCCTTCCAGGGGGAGGAAATTTTAACCATGAAATGTAATACTCCAGAGTGGAGTAGTTTATGTCCATGCAACTAAGTGACCTGACGCACGAATGCCTCGTCTCGCTGGCGGCCAACCGGCTGCGCAGCGCGCTGGCCGTGCTCGGCATCGTCATCGGCGTGGCGTCGGTCACCATCATGGTCGCCATCGGCCAGGGCGGTCAGCAGGCGGTGAGGAAGGCCATCGAAAGCCTGGGCAGCAATCTCATCATGGTGGTGCCGTCGCAGCAGGGTGCTTTTACCGCCTCTGAGAAACGCCGCAACGCACTTACCGAAAGTGATGTGGACATGCTGGCCGCCCTGCCTTTCGCCGTGGATGCCGCACCGCTGACCGAAATCAGTTATACCTCGATCATCGCCGGCACCAAGAGCGTCAGCGTGCGCATGCTTGGCACCACGCCATCCTATTTCTATCTGCGTGACTGGAAAGCTACGCAGGGCGAAGTGCTGAGCGATGATGAAACACGGAAAAATGCGCGCGTCGCGGTGCTCGGTGCCAATATCGCAAAAGAAGCTTTTCCCGGCGAAGAAGCCGTTGGCTCCATTATTTACCTCAATGATGTGCCGCTGCAGGTCATTGGTGTTTTAAGCAAAAAAGGGCGCGGCGTGGACGGCACCGACCAGGACAATCTCGTGATCGTACCAATCGGGTTGGCGCGTGAGCGGCTGATGAAACCGGATGCAGAACGCGGTATCGCCGTCATCATCGTCAAAGCCCGCTCTGGCATTTCTTTCAGTGAAGGCCGCGAGCAGATTGAAACCGCGATGCGCGCCCAGCGCGAACGCGAGGTCGACCAACCCACCGGCATACAAGTGCGCAACCCCTCTGACCTTGCCAAGAGTGCCCTTAAAACCCGGCAAGTCATGACGATGCTGCTGGGCTCCATCGCCTCGATCTCGCTGGTAGTGGGCGGCATCGGCATCATGAATATCATGCTGGTTTCCGTCACCGAGCGCACGCGCGAAATCGGCATCCGCAAATCCATCGGTGCAAAGCAGCGCGATATCCTGCTGCAGTTCCTGATGGAAGCAGTGCTGATGGCGCTTATCGGCTGTGCGGCCGGTATCAGCATCGGCATCGGCGGCACCTGGGTGGCAAAAGAATATTTCCAGATCGCCACCGCGCTGAATGCTTTTGCCATGCTGGCAGCCGGGGGAACGGCCGTTGGCGTGGGCGTGTTTTTCGGGTATTATCCGGCCCGCAAGGCAGCAAAGCTGCTGCCGGTCGAGGCGCTGCGCTATCAATAGCCCCCCAAAATAACGTCTGGCTTAACAACTCATTAACTAATCGCTTAATATTTAAAGCGTTTTTTAATGTCGGACTGTTAAATTTATTACTGAATTACTAGGAAAACAATGCAGGCCTTCATCCCGCATACCCCGCCGCATTTGCAAGCTGCCAAGCGCAGCTATCGCGCGCGCGTCATGCTCGTGCTCGTGCTGGCGCTCGTCGCGGGCGGCGCGTGGATGGGCCTGCGCACGCAAGGCACGGCCGAGACGCGCTATGTCACGCTGGCAGCCAAGCGCGGCGACATCGTGCTTTCCGTCAATGCCACGGGCACCGTGAACCCCGTCAAGGTGTTGACCGTCGGCTCGCAGATTTCCGGCCCCGTTACCAAAGTGCTGGTAGATTTCAACGATACGGTGACCAAGGGCCAGCTGCTGGCCGAGATTGACCCCACCCTGCTTGCCACGCAGATTGCACAGTCCGAGGCACAGCTGGCAAATAACAAGGCCAGCACGGAGCTCGCCGTACGCAACGCCGAGCGTGTGCGCAAACTCTATGAGCAGGGTTTCGTTTCCCGCGTTGAAATGGAAAACGCTGAGCAAAGCGCCAATTCCGCCCGCACCAGTTTCGCCGTCTCGAAAGCGCAAGTAGACAAAGACCGCAAGAATCTCGAATACGCGCAGCTGCGCTCGCCGGTGGACGGCGTGGTTATTTCACGCTCCGTGAACGAAGGGCAGACCGTGCAGGCCAGCTTCCAGGCACCGGAACTATTCAAAATCGCCGAAGACCTCACACGCATGCAGATCGAAATTAACCTCTCCGAAGCCGACGTAGCCAAGGTGAAGGTAGACCAGCTGGCACGCTTCGCGGTGGATGCCTACCCCACCCGGCAGTTTGAAGGCAAGGTGCAGAAGCTGCGCTTGAGCCCCACTAATGCCAGCGCCGGGCAGGTTACCTACCAGGCGGTGGTATCCGTGGATAACACGGAAAAACTGCTTATCCCCGGCATGACGGCCGCTGTCAGCATCGTGATCGATGAGCGCAAGAACGTGCTGCTGGTGCCCAACGGCGCGTTCCGCTTCAAGCCCACGCCTGAAGCGCCGCCGCCCAATACCATTCACCTCCTGCACGGCAATGCACCAGTGCCGGTGCAGGTCACGCCCGGGCTGTTCGATATGCGCTTTACCGAAATCACCGCGGGCGATGTGAAAGAGGGTGATGCAGTCATTCTGCGTGAGGAGCGCAAGGAAGAGGAGTTCTGATGACAAGCCCCCTCATCCAGATCAAGCAGGTCACCAAGCACTATTCCATGGGCAGTGGCCAGAGCTTCCGGGCGCT
>CAZUKF010000038.1:0-13315 GCA_964620765.1 uncultured Rickettsiales bacterium
ACCAACGACCTTCAGGTTATGAGCCTGACGAGCTACCGGGCTGCTCTACCCCGCGTCACCAATAAACCGGGCCGGGCCCGGGTAGCAGAATGTAAGCACTACAACATTTTATTTCAAGTCCGGCTTGAAATGGTGGGCCCGGCACGAGTTGAACGTGCGACCTCACGCTTATCAGGCGTGCGCTCTAACCACCTGAGCTACGAGCCCTAAATCTGCCGGTTGGACAGAAAGGAAGAGGGGGCTTTCTAGTGGGTAATGGCTTAAAAGTCAATCATTCTGCGTGGGAGCAAGTAATTCAGCCGACAGAGGCACTTAACTTAAGGGCCTGCCGAACGTTTTCTTGCAGAATTCCAAGCCGCGGGCCAGAACGGGGACGGCATCCAGTTCATTAGGCTTTACATCATGTTCTTCAAAACCAGGAGCTATTAAAGCGGCGCCTGTTCCATCCAAATACTCATCAAACCTAAACCTTGCCCGCAATTCCGGGTCCTGCCGCTGCACTGTATGGTAATATTCTTCAACGCCAGCGATGAACAAAAATTCCTTGGGCGCCAGCGCCCCCAAAGAGCGGCGAGACTCTGCAGAAAATCCTTTTGCCTGTGTTTCCTCGGCCAATTCCTTCAGACCTGAATAAGGCACTGCGATAACATGGTGCTCTGAATTTCCCCCTGGTCCCTGCACACGAAGCGTAACCATGCTGATAGTAGGCGGTATCGGAACATCTTGATCCACTACGGCAGAATGCACCATCTCACCCGCATTTCCAAAAACAATATCAGCCGGCCCAGGCACCGTAGGATATTCCTGGTGCGCCCATTCCATCCCACGCGCGAAATAGCGCAGGAAATCTTCCATCTTCGCGTAAGAAATACCGGCGGCGGATGCGCCTTGATAAAGAGGGTCTGTTCGCTGCTGCGGTGTCTTTTTCAAGACACTGTCGATAAAGCCGCTGGCTGAGCGGGTGCATCCTTAGCGACTGATCAATACCCAGTTCCTTTTTTTGGGCTGTAACGGCGGCCATGCTTCATTCGTTCTCCAAGGTCACTCGGTTGCGGCCGTTATGTTTGGAGCGGTAGAGTGCCTCGTCGGCCCGCTTCATGAGCGATTGCGGGGTGTCGTTCGCATTCATCTGCGAGGCGCCGATGGAGACGGTGATCGAGCCGTAGGATTCACCGGTGTCCTTGCGCTTCAGGTCCCGGCTGGCGATGGTGGCGCGGATGTTCTCCGCCACTTTCGCCGCACCGGCCAGCGGTGTGCCGTGCAGCAGCACACAGAATTCCTCCCCGCCGTAGCGGGCCACGATGTCTTTGCCGCGGATGCAATACGTCACCGCGCGCGCGACAATTTTCAACACTTCGTCGCCCAGCAAATGCCCGAACTTGTCGTTGAACTGCTTGAAATGATCGACGTCGAGCATCAACAGCGAGAAATCCGGCAGCGGCTCCTGCTTATGGTTGAAATGCTCAAGCAGCATGGCATCCAGCGCCTTGCGGTTGAAAATGCCGGTCAGGAAGTCACGCTGCGATTCCTGCGAAACCTGCTCGAGGTTCTTGCGCAGGACTTCCACCTCCTGCTTGGATTCGGCGAGCTTGCTGCTCAGTGCTTCGCTGCGCTGCTTAATGCTGGAAGTCGCGGAAACCAGCCCGCGCACAATTTCTTTTAAATTTGTATCCTCGACATTCTGCTCCAGCTGAGTCATGTAGCCGTCAATGTTCTTGCTGTAGTCCGTGGTCTGCGAACTGAAATCGCCGACAATGCGCAGCACTTCGCCCAGCATTTTGTTTGTGCCGGAGGTGACTTCGTTTAAGAGGCGCTGGTTGTTATTGGCGATAACATATTTGGTATGAAGGTTCTTCAGCACATGCGGCATGAAGGGCAGCTTGTTTTCAATCGCGGTGTCGATCTCGCGCGTCAGCTCCACGTTCATGCCCATCGCGTAATGGAAGAACAGCGCGTAGTTATCCGGGTTCGGGGTCAGCTTCAGCTTGTCGAGCATGGAGATAGCCTTGCGGCTGTGCGCCAGCGCGCGATCGCGGTCTTCTACAGGAATTTTTTGTGCTTCAGCGGTCATGGGGATCTAAAATCAGCTTATCCCGTAATCCTGCCATTTTTTAGTTACCAATTCGATAATATCCTCTTGCATATCGATTAATTTGCCCCATTCCCGGCTGGTCTCTGGCGGCCATTTGTTAGTGGCATCTAAACCAATTTTGCCCCCTAAACCGGACTCAGGCGAGGCAAAATCCAGATAATCAATAGGGGTTTTATCCATCAGCAGCACGTCACGCACCGGGTCCATGCGTGTGGAAATGGCCCAGACCACCTCCTTCCAGTTGCGGGCGTCGATATCGTCATCCACCACAATCACCCACTTGGTGTACATAAACTGCCGCAGGTAAGACCACACGCCCATCATGATACGCCTGGCGTGGCCGGGATACGCCTTTTTGATCGAGACCACTGCCACGCGGTAGCTGCAGCCTTCCGGCGGCAGGTAGAAATCCACCACTTCCGGGAACTGCTGCTGCAGCAGCGGGATGAAAACCTCGTTCAATGCTTCGCCCAGCACGCTGGGTTCGTCCGGCGGCTTGCCGGTATAGGTGCTCAAGTAAATCGGCTTCTCGCGCATGGTGATGGCCGTGATGGTGAACACCGGGAACGGCTCGATGCTGTTGTAATAACCGGTGTGGTCGCCGAATGGGCCTTCAGGGCGGCAATCATCCAGGCTTACGAAACCTTCCAGCACGATCTCGGCTTCCGCCGGCACTTTCAGCGGCACGGTTACGCAATCCGCCAGCTCCACTTTCTCGCCGCGCAGGAGTCCCGCGAACTGGTATTCCGAGAGCGTATCCGGCACCGGCGTGACAGCCGCCAGGATTGTGCCCGGGTCGCAGCCGATGACGGCGGCGGCAGGCAGCGGCTCGCGTTTTTCCTTCTTCCAGCGGGCGTGGTGCTGCGCGCCGCCGCGGTGCTTCAGCCAGCGCATCAGCACCTGGTTTTTACCGATGACCTGCAGGCGGTAAATGCCGAGATTGTAATCATCCTCGCGCTTGTCGCTGGGGCCTTTCGTCACAATCAGCGGCCAGGTGATGAGCGGGCCTGCGTCATCCGGCCAGCAGGTTTGTACCGGCAGTTTGCTTAAATCAACAGCATCGCCTTTCAGCACAATTTGCTGGCACGGCGCCTTGCCGATGGTTTTGGGTTTCATCGACATCACGGTTTTCAGCAGCGGCAGCATTTCCAGCGCATCGCGCCAGCCGCCGGGCGGCTCGGGCTGGCGGAGAAACGCGAGCGTTTCACCCACTTCGCGCAATTCATGCGGCTCGCGGCCCATGCCCCATGCCACGCGCTCTTTGGTACCGAACAAATTGATCAGCACCGGCATGGAATGACCGGTCACGTTTTCAAACAACACCGCCGGGCCATTGTTGCGCAGCACGCGGCAGCCGATTTCCGTCATCTCCAGCACGGGCGAAACTGGCGCGGTTACCCGTTTCAGCGCACCGCGCTTTTCGAGCTGGGCCATGAAGTCGCGAAGCGAAGAGAAAGGCATAACTGACTAGTCAGAAGGTGGATGCCTGTTTTCGCAGTTTTGGCAGGTTTGTCAATGTTTTAACTTTGAAAAAGCGGCGAATTTATGCGGTTTTCCGGGTTGTTTTGCTTCTTTATTGCGCGGCTTAAGAGGTTTTTTCGCGGCTCCTTTCCCGCTTCTATATTCTCATTATGAAGCAGGTTTGGCGTTGGCGGAAGGGCCGGAATTTGTTAAAATCGGCCCGATTCTACTAGCGTTCCAACCTCGGAAATGCCCTAGTTTGAGCGAGTTTTTCGCTGAGTTTCCAGACGAGGCTGGTAGATCGTGGAGGACATCCCATATGTCCGCCATTGCCCCCAGTGAAGCGCGCAGCACCGGCATCATGACCGGTCTCTGCGCGGTAGGCCGCACCCGCATCTTCGAAGAGCTGTTCCCGGAAGTCCAGAAGGACGACCCGGACGTCACGACGAAGGTCACGGTGCTGCAGGCCACCCTGTCCCTCGACGAGGGCGCGGCCCTCACGGCACTGCTCGGGCCGGAGAGCCCGCACGGCGTCGAGTTCAAGATCGGCGTGATGATCGCGCTCGCGTGCAGCAAGTGCATGAAGGCGTACGAGCGCTGGCTGCCCGAAGTGGGTGGCCACGTGGCGGGCCCGGCGCAGGCCGCGGTGAACAAGACCCTGAAGCTGCGCATCCACCTCGGCCTCGAGCACTTCGAAGAGCCTGAGCCCTTCGACGGTGACGTGGACGAGTGACGTTAAACCCGGCCCTGCCTCTTTGCCCCCGTATGGGGTGAAGACGCAGGGCCGGTTCGTTTTCAGGCCTATGTCATTTTCTAATCTTTTTCTTTCGGCTCCTCATACGCGGTATCGGCCTTTTCCGGCGCGCCGCTCCAGATGCGCATCTGCGTCCATTCCGTTCCCGGTTCCGCCCAGAAGGCGTGGCTTGGAGGCAGACCCAGCGGCAGGAACGCCACCATGCTGATGTAGAGCGCGCCGGTGGAATTATAATGCTCGTGGATGCCGGGCTGGTGGCCCACTGCGCCAAGCTGCAGCCAGCCGCGCGCATCGAACGTGCCGGGCGCTTCCATCATGCGGCGCATCACCGCCGTCATCGCCGCGCGCGCGGAACCGGGCGAGAGGCCGGGCGGCGGGATGTCCTGCAGGAACACCTGGCCTAAGAGCTGGAAGGCGGCGATGCGGTAGGCGCTGGAGCGGCCGATCACCGGGAAGGTGGCTTCGGGTGATATCATGCGCTCCAGCACGGCGGCGTAGCGCTGCGCGCGCAGGATTTCCGTAAGGTAGAACTCGCCGTGCGGATCGCCCTTTTCGTGCGCCACGCGCAGGATATCCAGCAGCATGGGGTGAATAGAGTAGCTGTTGTAATAGCTCCAGGCGAAATCGCGCCCATCTCCGTACGTGCCGTCGCCCGCGTACCATTCCTTATGTTTTTTGATGGCGTAGTCGATGGGCTCTTGGTTGTATTCACCGGTGAACTGCCAGAGCGCCGTTTCCACCATCGCCGGGAAGAGCAGCCAGTTGTTCTGCGCGGGCTTGATGGTGCGCGAGGCTTTGAGCGCGGTGATGACGTTGGCCTGCGCTTCCGGCGTAAGCCTGCCCCAGAGCTGCTTCGGCGCGCGAAGCAGGGCGTGGCTGATATACGCCGCCTCCACTAGCGCCTGACTGCGGCGGCTGAAATCCATGAAATCGGCTGAGCCGGGCGTGGTGGCGTTGGTCAGAGCCGCCACCGCCAGCGTGATGTATTGCGCACGCAGTCGGCCTTCCGCGGTGTCATCCAGCCCCAGCTCCAGCCACGGCGCCATTCCCGCCAGCGTGCGGGCGAAGGCTTCCTGCGGCGAGAAGCGCCAGCGCTTTTTCTCCCATTCGTGTTTGGGGATTTGCTGGTGCAGCTTGTTTTCCGCCAGCGACTGCAGCACCGGGCGCGCGATTTTGGTGGAGAGTGCTACCCAGTAGGCGCGGTCCTGACTTCCATTGGAGGGTTTATACGCGGGTGTTTTCAGCCACAGCGCCGTGGCAGCGGCGGCAACCAGCGCGCCCGCCGCAAAAAACACGAAGCCGCGAAGAGCCGGTTTCAATGGATTTCGCCCCAGTTGCTGCCCACGCCGGATTCGACGGTGAGCGGCACGGAAAACTGCGCGGCGTTTTCCATGGCGGGTTTGATGATTTTCAGCGCCTGCTCTTCGTATCCTTCTTTCACCTCGAATACTAACTCGTCGTGCACTTGCAAAAGCATTTTACATTTCACGTCATCCTGCGGCTTGACCGCAGGATCCAGCTTGCCCTGCGATGGATCCTGCGCTTTCGCGCAGGATGACAGGGAATGTTCGATCTTCACCATCGCCTTCTTGATGATGTCCGCCGCCGTGCCCTGCAGCGGCGCGTTGATGGCGGCGCGCTCGGCGAACTGGCGGCGCGCGCCGTTCTTGTCGTTGATCATCGGCAGGTGGCAGCGGCGGCCGTAGAGCGTTTCCACGTAGCCCTGCTTGTGCGCCACTTCCTTCATGGCGTCCATGTAGCCGCGTATGCCGGGATATTGCGCGCAATAGCGTTCGATCATGGCGGCGGCTTCCGGGCGGCCGATGCCGAGGCGGGTGGCGAGGCCATGCGCGCTCATGCCGTAGATGATGCCGAAATTGATGGTCTTGGCGCTGCGGCGGTGGTCGGCGGTGACATCATTAATGGGAATGCCGAAGACTTGGCTGGCGGTGATGGCGTGGATGTCCTGCCCGTTTTTGAACGCTTCTTTCAGCGTGGAGATATCGGCCACGTGCGCCAGCAGGCGCAGCTCGATCTGCGAGTAATCCGCCGAGATGAGTTTGTGGCCGGGCGCGGCGATAAACGCGCGGCGGATTTTTTTGCCCTCATTGGTGCGGATGCGGATGTTCTGCAGGTTGGGATCGGTGGAACTTAAGCGCCCGGTGGAGGCGATGGCCATGCCGAAGCTGGTGTGCACGCGGCCCGTTTCCGGGTTGATGTGCTCGGCCAGCGCATCGGTATAGGTGCCCTTGAGCTTGGAGAAGGTCCGCCATTCGAGCACTTTCGCCGCGATGGGGGTGCCCGTGTCGGCCAGGTCTTCCAGCACGTAGCTGTCGGTGGAGTAGGCGCCGGTCTTGCCGGATTTGCGGCCGCCCTCGAGCTTCATTTCATCAAACAGCACTTCACCGAGCTGCTTGGGCGAGCCGACATTGAATTCGCGGCCGGCGAGCGTGTGGATTTCTGCTTCCAGCGCCACCATGCGCTTGGCAAAATCCTGCGAGAGATCCCGCAGGGAAGAGACGTCGACACGCACGCCGCGCTTTTCCATGGCGGCGAGCACGGGGATGAGTGGGCGGTCAATCGTTTCGTAGACGGAAAGAAGATGTTCGCTGGCAACGCGGGGTTTCAGCGCCTGCCAGAGGCGGAGCGTGATATCCGCATCCTCGGCGGCGTAGTCGCGGGCTTTTTCCAGCTCCACTTCCGCGAAGGAAATGCGCGCTTTGCCGGTGCCGGTGACGTCATCATACTTGATGGTGGCGTGCTGCAGGTGCAGCCCGGCCAGCTCGTCCATGCCGTGGCCGTGCAGGCCCGCATCCAGCGTGTAGGAAAGCAGCATGGTGTCATCCACCGGGGTGACGTTGATATTGTAGCGTTTGAGCACCAGCATGTCGTACTTGATGTTCTGGCCGATTTTCAGAACGCTCTCGTCCTCCAGCAGCGGCTTCAAGAGCGCGAGGGCGGACTGCAGGGGAATTTGTAGGGGGTTGGGCTTTGGGGATTGGGGTTTGGGGGCGTCAAAGAGATCATTCCCCAAAGCCTGATCCCCAGAACCCAAAGCCCTGTGGCCCACCGGCACATAGCACGCCCTGCCCGCTTCCATGGAAAGCGAGAAGCCGACGAGATGCGCGCGGTTGGCATCGAGCGACGTGGTTTCGGTGTCAAAGGCGACGATGCCTTTTTCGCGCGCCGCATCGACCCAGCGCCTGAGCGAGGCTTCATCCTGAATGAGTTCGTAGTTCGTAGTTCGCAGTTGGCAGATGGCAGCTGCTTTTTCTGCTAACTGCGAACTGCTATCTGCCAACTCAAAGCCGAATTTTTCCTTGAGGCGCGCCAGCAGCGTTTTAAAGCCGTGCGTTTCCAGGAAGGCGCGCAGCTTCTCTGTATCCGGCTGGCGGAGAGCGAAATCCGCGAGCGGTACAGGCACCGCCACGTCATCCTTCAGGCCGACCAGCTCGTAGGAAAGCCGCGCCATGTCAACGCTGGTCTCCAGCATTTCGCGGCGCTTGGGTTGTTTTATTTCGCCCGCGCGGGCAAGCAGCGTTTCCAGATCACCAAACTGCGTGATGAGCTCGGACGCGGTTTTCGGGCCGATGCCGCGCACGCCCGGCACGTTGTCCGATGAATCTCCCATCAGGGCCAGCACGTCGCGCACGCGGTTGGGCGCAACACCGAATTTCTCCAGCACTTCCGGCTCACCGATGGGTTTGTTCTTCATCGGGTCATGCAGGCGCACGCCCTCGCCGATCAGCTGCATCAGATCCTTGTCGGAGGAAATCACCACTACTTCCATGCCTTCCGCGCGGGCAAGGCGCGCATAGGTGGCGATCAGATCATCGGCCTCGACATCTTCCAGTTCCACGCGCGGGATGGAAAGCGCGTCCGCCGCGTCGCGCACCAGCGCGAATTGCGGGACCAGGTCTTCCGGCGCTTCGGGGCGGTTGGCCTTGTATTCGGGGTAGATGCGGTTCCTAAAGGTGGAGCGGCCGGCGTCGAACACCACTGCCACGTAATCTGCCTTCGTGCCCTCCATCAGCTTGCTGAGCATGGTGATAAAACCGTAGACGGCGCCCACGGGCGTGCCCGCCGGATTGGTCAGCGGCGGCAGGGCGTGGTAGGCGCGGAAGATGTAGCCCGAGCCGTCGATGAGATACAGGGTTTTGGGGATTGGGGATTGGGGATTGGGGGATTGCGCTGACATCATCGTTACACTATATCCAAAGTGTTATGATCAACAACCCTAATCCCCAATCCCCAATCCCCCACTCCATGCTGGACGGGCCGCACCAGCCGCCGCGCTCGGGCGGCAAGGCCAAGCAGCTTATCCTGCTTTTGCACGGCTGGGGCGCCGACGGAGCGAATCTGATCGACCTCGCTGATGCCATGAATGACGCCGTGCCGGATGCACATTTCATCGCCCCCAACGGGCCGGAAGTGTGCGAGGTGAACCCGTATGGCTTCCAGTGGTTCTCGCTGCAGAACCGCGATCCCAAGGTCATGCTGGAAGGGCTGAAGAAATCCGAGAAGATTCTCAACCACTATATTGATTCGACGCTGGATGAGCTGGAGCTCGGGGATAAGGATTTGGCACTGGTGGGCTTCTCCCAGGGCACGATGCTGGCGCTGCACACGGCGCTGCGCCGCCCGGTGCCGATGGGCGCGGTGGTGGGTTTTTCCGGTGCGCTGATTGCGGGTGACGTGCTGGCGAAGGCGAGCGTTTCAAAGGTGCCGGTGTCGCTGATCCACGGGCAATATGACGACGTGGTGCCCTACGCCTCGCTGGCGCAGGCCGCCAACGCGCTTACCGAATTCGGGATTAACGTGGAAACGCACACACGCCCCATGCTCGGCCACAGCATCGACATGCCGGGGATTGAGGCGGCGAAGGATTTTCTGAAGAAGAATTTGCTGGGTTAGGCGGGTAAGGACGGCAGACCCAGCCCGGGCTGTATGGTGCCGCGCAGGCGCGCATCCACCCGTGTAAGCTCGCCGAGGTCACCTTCCCGCACATCCAAGAGGCGGCCGGGTTCCGCGCGCGCGGTAGAGGAGCCGAGCGCCGCATTCAGCTTGCCCTCGTTTTCCTGCAGCAACTTTTTGACATCTTCCTGCATCTGGGATTTGACCAGCGCCTTGAGCAGCGTGGGATCACCCTTCTTGTCATCCTCAAGCGCCTTGCGAATGACGCCCAACCGGAAATCTTTCGGGTCCTTCCTTTCAAGATCCGCGGCGTAGGCCTCGACCTGCTTGATGAATATCGGTTTCATTTCCGGATCTTCAAGCGCATCGTCGATGATCTTGCCGGAAAGCGCGTCGTAATCCTTCCGCGTCACGAGGTCGCGGTTCTTTTGAATCGTTGCGGCGGCGATGCCGGAAAGATGGCGCATTTCCTCCGCTGACAGAAGCGACTTGTATTTCGGATCAGCTTTCTTCTTCGCCTCGTCCATGCGCTGCAATTCAACAAAAAGCTGCTCAGTCAGCGAATTTTTATCCCCCACGGCAGCAAGCGGGACGGGATCCGCGACAGGCGGCACAGGCACCACGGGGCCAGCCGCCACAACAGGCTCCATGCCGAGGCGCACGCGCATGACATTCCACTCGGCGCGGAAGATGTTGGCAAGCTCGGGCACAAATACGGCTTTGATCGCGCTATGGGTATCCGGGTTGCTCAAATCTGCCTTCGCAATTTCGGTCAGGAGAGCGAGGCCTTCCCCCCCGGGCTGCAACAATGAATTCATCACGTAATTGGCAAGCTCTTCCTCGCCGCCGGGCTTTGCCAGCAGCTTCCTGCCCTCTTCGCTATCGATAATGCGTGCAGAAATCTCCGACAGTTTTTTCATCTGGGCTTCGCTGGCGATATTTATGCCTTTCTCCTCGGCCCTTTTCTTCATGGCGCCAAAGAGCGCGTCCTTCAGTGGTTTTCCCTTGTCTTCTGCCCTTTCCTCGCGCACTTTAACCGCCTCTTTCCGGAATGGAATCGGCAGGTCGTTCAGCTTGGGACCCAAGCCTGCACCGACTTCCTCGGAGATGGTGTCGCGCAGGGTTTTGCCGCCGGCTTCCGTCTTCAGCAACTCCGCCATTTTAGGATCGGCGGCAGCCAGCCTATCCAGCGCCGCATCCGAGCGCTTCTTGATAAATTCTTTCGCCTTTGCGTCGCGTTCCGCGCCCGCAGGCATGGCGTAAATGCCGCGGAGTTCATCGGCGTATTCGGGGTTCGTCCAGGCCTGCGCCACCTCGTCACCAACGGCCGTGCGGATTTTGCTGATCTGGCCATCATTCGCCCAGTTTTCGCCGAAGCGGCGGGCGACGCTGCGGGCAAAACCAATGCCGCCGATATCGAAATTCATACCCATGGGCCTGAATTTCAGGCGGTCCGATACCGATTGTTCACCCTGCTTCGTAAGCACGAGCTCAACCACCAGATCCACGCGGTTGCGTACCACGCCTTCCCGGTTTTCATTGATGATCCGGGGCAGGTCCTTCACCTTGTCTTTCGCGCTTCCCCGGGAAACCAGCGGATCCGTTATCTTCGCCCCGCCGGTTGTCAGGGCGGTATTGCGCGCCGTGCCGGCAATGTAATCCAGGTATGTGACTTCGCGGCCGTCCTTGGTGGTATAGCCGCTCGGGCGGCCAAGCAGCTTGCCGATCTCGGGGTCCTTCTCTCCCAGCGCGAGCACCGCCGCGCGCGCATCGCGCTCCACCTGCGGCGCCTTCATCTCGGCTATGGTCTCGAAAAGACCTTTTTTCTCGCTGCCGAACAGCAAATTCCCCAGCCACTTGAAAAACCCCATGATGTAGTCGCCAAGGTTATTCCACAAACCGGTGTGCTTTGCTTTTACGCCATCCAGCGTGCTGACGACTTTGTCGATCTTATCCTTGGGGACGTATATCTGGTTCAGATCGAGCTTGTCGAAACCTGGAGGCAGCGGTTTCGTAGCATCCGGCGAGGCGGTCACCGCCGCGACATAGTCATTAATCTTGCCCTGCATCTGGCCGATGGTGAACGGGTCGCTCCTTCCCCCGTTCTTCAGTGGGAAGTTGACCTGTTTGTCCTCGTAGAGCTGCTTGCCCATTTTTTTGAAGGCATCGGGATCGCGCTTGAGCAATTCGTCCTTGCTCAACCAATCCGCGCTCAGGCCGAATACATCACCGCCCTGGTCCCAGATAGCTTCCAGCACCTCGGCGTATTGGCCTATGATTTGGTTATCTATTTGTGCGCGGTCCATGAGCCGTTTCACTTGCCCGTAAAGGGGGGTTATCTCATGCTATTACACCATATTAATGCGTCAAATGGATGACAGTTTGGTGAATTTCCGGGCTATTTTCGGCTTTTCCTTGCCTTTTTCTTAAGCGGCTGCAATAAATGGCAATCCTTTACCCCATGCATGGAGGCCCCCTATGGCCATCGTACCGGTTCTCATTAACGGGAAAGAATACCAGCTGGCCTGCGATGAAGGGCAGGAAGAGCAGCTTATTGGGCTAAGTCAAGAGGTTGATGATAGGGTGCGGATGCTGACCCGGCAAATTCCCCATGCCGGAGAACAGGTTATCATGCTGCTGGTGGCCATTACCCTGGCCGATGAGCTGGGCGACGCCAAGCGCACCGCCCGCCAGCTGCAGGGCCATATTCACCGGCTGGAGGAAATCGCCGGGCAGGAGCCGGTGACGGCCGACCAGGCGAAGCTGATGGAAATGGAAGTCGCCATGGCCGCCACGCTGCAGGACGTGGCCACCCGCATCGAGAAAATCGCCGAACAGCTGGAAATGAGCTAGACGGCCAGCGTTTTTAGTTGCGGCAGGCCTTTGGTGTCCGGCGCGAAGCCCTGCACGGGCGACGCCTCAACCGCTGCCACCGGGAACGGCCCTGTAAGTGAGCTGCCTTGTTTGTGTTCCAGCTTTGGCGGTGGATCCAAGGGCAATTGCTGCAGCTCCAGATTCGCCCTCTCGATGGTGCCCAAATCATCCAGGCTGAAAATGGGCAGGCCTTTTTCATCCAGCTTCACCTTGAGATGAAGCGGCACCCTGCGCTTGAATTCATGCCGCGCTCCCGGCCCCGCCCCGATCTCGGCAAACGTATCGATGAGAAATTCACCGTCCGGCAGGCGCGTGCCGATGAGCCTGCGGTCCATATACGTGCCGTAAGGGGTATTCTTGTCAGGCGGGTAATGCAAACGGAAATCGATCATCTCGCGCCCGGGCGGAAGCGCCGGGATATCTCTTCTCCACCCTTCCGCATCTGTAGCGGCACCGTAAGCCAGCATAAAGCCCGGCAAGTTCGGGTTGCAGGCCTGCGCGTCGCACTGGCGGCTGTGACCATAAGCCAGCGCGTGGCTGCGAACATCATTCTCGCTGTAGGGAATGCTGAAAGAAACACTCGCCACGGGATAAGCAAAAAACCCGGGCTTATCGGAAACATCCACGGTCTTGCTGCGGCGGAAATCGTAAGGGGGATAATCACGGGCCTGATGCAGGTGGCCGTACTTGTCTACCAGGCCAAAAGCCGTGTTCAGCTTCGCGTATTCCGGGCTCGAAATATCCGCCACCCACTTGCCGTTTTCCTGCTTCAAAGGGATATCCAGCACCATGGCGTTTGCCGCTGGTTTCCAGAACACGGTGTCCGGGCGGGTTGAGGGCTTGTCCTTCAACGTGTAATGGTAGCCCACCCCGGAAACGCGCAGATGCGGCTTGCCGTTGATGAGGCTGACCGTGCCCTCAATATAGCGATGGCGGGCGTCGGCCAGTATCTCGGTTTCATTGCCCGTGAGAAAACTCTTCGCGGACGCGCCGTCTTTCAGGCCCAGTCCTGCCGCTAGCGGCACGTCCCTGCCGGACATGTGAAGCTCCGTGTTCAGCAGCAGGCGCTGCGTTCCTTCTCCGGGTTTGCGCGGTTCCGGGGTGACCCGGTCCTGCGGGACCGGCGCATCATTGGCTGACATGTGATTCTCCCTTGTTTCCCGGCCTTAGTTTTTATTTTTTGGCCGGTTTCGGGCAAATTTAGCCTCCAAAAAGCCCCT
>CAZUKF010000039.1:0-13078 GCA_964620765.1 uncultured Rickettsiales bacterium
CCCCAGCCCGGCGAGGGCAGGGTGGGGGTGGAGGTCCAGGCTTCGCGCCCGGTGCCGATATTCACGCGCTGCGCGAACGGCACCACGCCGATCCACAGATTGTCGATGGAGGTCTTGCTGCCGTAGAGAATGGTAAGCAGGGAGGTGGCGGCGTTGCGGGCCGCGTCGATCTTGTCGAGCCCGCCGCCGACCGAATCGTCCATCGAGCCGGTGGTATCCATGACCAGCACCAGTTCGAGGCCTCTATTGGCGCGGGTGATTTCAGACGTCGCGTTCACCGTCATCTGAGTAACACCGAGCAGGCGCGTCAGCGTAGTGGGCATGGTAGCCGTGGCGGTGAGCGTGAGCACCGAGTTGTCTTCGTTCGGCGTTACCGTGAAGCCGGTGACGGTTGAGCCCAGGTAATTCGCGGGATAGTTGGCGTTGAAATACTGGCTGGCCTCGGTCTGGACATCCGAGGTGCTGATGGTCGCACCCGCGGCTAAGCCTGCCGCATCCAGCGAGCTGGACAAGCGCGACTGCACCATGTGATAGCGTCCCATGTCGATCGCCGTGCCGGCGGCACCGACCATCGCCAGCATCGTAAAGCCGATGATGGGGAGGGCCGAGCCTGCATGGTCTTTAAAAAATCTGAACATAAAAACCTCCTCCCGCCCTACGTTGGCGGGGTGGTGAGCGCGCCGAGGCGCGGTTTGAAGTAGGCCGTTTTATACATGACGTTGGACGAGACAATCTGCGAGCCGAACATCGGCGTATAACGGTAATAGACTTCGGCGACAATCAGGTTTTCCTTGTCGGACATGACCATGCCGACGGGCAGGGTGGCGGTGGCGTTCACGGCACCGATCTGGCTGCTGTAACCGGTGAGGCTGCCGCCGCCCACCTGCCGCCAGCGTACGGTTGGCTGGCTGGAACCTGTCCTGGTGACGGAGGTGATAATCACAATGCCGTCGGAGCCGAACGTAAACGGGTTCATCACCTGGCTTGCGGCGTTGAACAGCAGCGTAATGCTGGCGATGCTGATGGTGGTGGCCTGCGACTGCGCGATCAGATCCGCCATCGAGCTCGCCATTTTTTCGGCCTTCTGGTGAATGAGCAGGAAGCGCGACATCTCTATCGTGCCGAGCGTCAGCAGCAACAGCAGCGGCGCGCACAGCGCAAACTCAAGCGCGGCGATGCCGTGCTGATTGAGGAAGAAGCCGCGCTTATTCTTCTTCTTCCATTCCACCGATGGTAAGGTCGTCTGCATTGTAAGGCTCATTTTTAACTACGGTTCGTGCACTGATAGTATAGTAGCCACCGGTTCCCAGGGCATGGCTCATGAACGGCGTCATGATCGGCCACGGGTAGGAGACGGTGTAGACCACCACGTCATTGGCGTCGCCAAGACCTTCGGTGCCCATGTCGGTGTCCCATTCGCCGTTGCCGTTGATATCGTCATAGGTTTCGCCGCTGTCGCGCGTGTCGTTGGAATTAGTGTCATGGAACGGCTCCACGTCGCCAATGGTGTCGAAGCTCGGGTAGGACAGGTAGCTGATGGTGACGTTATCCATGTCGATCAGCCCGGCGGTGCGGTTCTCCAGCATGTTGATGATCGTCTGTTCGCGGGCGATGCCCGAGGCGCTAAAGCCGGTCTTGCCGAGGCGCGCCGTGTTGCTGATGGCGCTTTCGATGGTCATGGTGGCAAAGAAAATCATACCCACTTCCAGGATACCCATCACGAAGGTGAGGAGCACCGGCAGGATAATGGCGAATTCAATCGCGGTCGTGCCCGCGTTGTCTTTGCAGGCCGCCGGGCGCCGGGAACGGCGCAGCATGTTTCTAATGCGGTTTTTCATAACATTTACGCTATAAATCAATGGGGTATCTTCCCTCAGCTACCATTCTAGCACGGGGGGATTTAAACACTGGTTAAAATAGCCCCTTACTTTGCTGTTTTTTATATATAAAAACCCCTAAAAATTTAGGTAATTTGTTAACAACCCCTCTCTTGGCGACTAAAAACCGTCATTCCCCGAGTTGCGAAGCAACTCTAGGGGAATCCATCTATCCTGCGCTTACTTCCGTGGATCGCCCTAGAATCGCTACGCGATTCGGGCGATGACGATTTTTCCCTCTTCCGGACTCTATAAACTTCTCTCAAAGTAGGAACTGGCCGGGGTGGCGCGAGCTGCTCCAACGCGTGATCATGTGGTAATGTCGGCCGGGAACAGTGAGTCCCGGCAGCAGGCTATTGCTATAGTTAGCCAGGGGACCCGCCTATACTGAGGTCAGGCAGGCTACGTCTAAAGTGTCAGCCAGGTCCGGTAAGCCCTATAGCTTTCTTACCGTAAGACCACGGCATGCGTGGGAAAAGCATGCGTCGCCCCGGCCGCCTGAGTGAGTTAGAGAAAAAACAAAAATCGTCATTCCCGCGAAAGCGGGAATTCAGTGCGCTGCGTCTGCGGCGCGAATATGTCTTTTTAACTGGATCCCGGCTTCCGCCGGGATGACGACTGTGAGTTGTGAGATTGCGCATCCACGTGTGATCGCCTAAAGTCTGCACATGCGGATCGAAATGCGAAGCGTGGGCAGTAAGCTATTGCTGCTCAACTGGCCATTGGTGCTTTTGATACTGGTGCTGGGCCTTGCCGGGCTGGCCATGATGGTCTCCGCCGGCGGCGGCAGCGTCACCGAATACGCACTGTCGCAGGGCATTCGTTTCGTGGTGGCCTTTATACTGATGCTGGCCATTGCCATCATCCCCATGCGCGTGCTGATGCAATATGCGTATATCGTGTATTTCATCGGGCTGGCCACGCTGATCGTGGTGGATATCGTCGGCCATATCGGCATGGGCGCGCAGCGGTGGATACGTTTCGGCGGCATGAACATCCAGCCCTCGGAGCTGATGAAACTCGCCGTGATTCTCGCATTGGCGCGCTATTATCACATGCTGGCGCTGGAGGACATTCGCCGTTTCCTGGCGCTGATTCCGCCGCTGCTCATCCTTGCCATTCCTGCGGTGCTGATCCTGCGCCAGCCCAATCTCGGCACCACCGTTATCACCGTGGCGGTGGGAGGCGTGATCATGTTCCTCGCCGGCGTGCAGTGGCGCTATTTCATCGGCGTGGCAGTCAGCGCGCTCGCAGCGGCGCCCGTGGCGTGGCACTTTTTGCATGATTACCAGCGGCGCCGCGTGCTGACATTCCTGAGCCCGGACACGGACCCGCTCGGCTCCGGCTACAACATTCTGCAATCGATGATCGCCGTCGGCTCCGGCGGCTTGATGGGGCGCGGCTATCTGCAGGGTTCGCAGGGGCAGCTCAACTTCCTGCCGGAAAAGCATACCGATTTTATTTTTACGCTGCTGGCGGAAGAATGGGGTTTTGCCGGCGCCATGACGCTGCTCGGGCTTTACCTGCTGCTGCTGATGTCGGCGCTTTCCATCGCCAGCACCAGCCGCACCAGCTTCGGCGCGCTGATCGCGGGCGGCGTGGGCGCATTCATCTTCCTGCATCTCTTCATCAACGTGGCGATGGTGATGGGGCTGATCCCCGTCGTCGGCCTGCCGCTGCCGTTCCTGTCTTACGGCGGCAGCATCATGCTCTCCACCATGCTCGGCATGGGCCTGCTCCTGAACGCAGACCTCCACCGCGACAGCCAGGTGAGCCAGACCAGAGAGTTTGCCTAGGTTTTCCGCGGCTTACCGGCCCTTGCCCGAAGCGCTTCCTTAAATTATCTTAAGTGCATTATGCCGGAATCCACGATGGAGAAGGAGGCCGCGCAAAACGCGCGGAACCGGACGGAACAGATTTATGCAGCGATTGACCTCGGCACCAACAACTGCCGTTTGTTGATTGCAACCGCCGAAAGCGGCCTGCCTACGCCGGAGCGAAGCCCCGGCTTCGCGCAGGCAGGCGGCACGAAACTGACGCCCGGCCTCAAGGTGCTGGACAGCTTCTCGCGCATCGTGCGCTTAGGGGAAGGCGTAACCGCGTCCGGAAAACTTTCGGAAGACGCCATGAAGCGCACCATCGCCGCGCTGAAGGCGTGCCAGAAGAAACTCGAGAAATATAAAATCTCCAGCGCCCGCTTCGTGGCCACGGAAGCCTGCCGCCGCGCCGGCAACAGCGACGCCTTCATCCGCCGCGTGCGCGACGAGGCGGGTATCGACATCGACATCATCTCCACGGAAGAAGAAGCGCGCCTCGCTTTCCTCGGCTGCGCGTCGCTGCTGGCGCAGGGCTCGCACCGCGCCGTGGTGTTCGACATCGGCGGCGGCAGCACCGAGCTGATGTGGATAGACATCGAGGGCGCGCGCACCATTTCAGACTGGCTCTCCATTGATTGCGGCGTGATGAACCTGGCGGACCGCTTCGGCGGGCAGGGTTTCGCCGAGATCGCGTTTGATGACATGGTGCGCTACGTGGAAAGCCGCATCGAGCCGTTTGATGATGCCAACGCGATCGGCGATACTATCGGCAACGCAAAAGTGCAGATGCTCTCCACCTCCGGCACGGTCACCACGCTGGCCGCGATCCACCTCAACCTCCCGCGCTATGACCGCTCGCGCATTGACGGCATCCGTCTCAACGTCAGCGACATTCGCGGCGCTACGCAGAAGCTGCTCGCCATGCGCCCATCCGAGCGCTTCCACCACCCGTGCATCGGGGCAGACCGCGCAGATTACATCATCCCCGGCTGCGCGATTTTCGAGGCCATCAGCAATGTGTGGCCCACGGGCGAGATTACCATCGCAGACCGCGGCGTGCGCGAGGGCATCATCATCTCGCTGATGCAAGAGAAAGCCTAATTGCGCTTAGCGCTCTCTGCGCTCACTGGCAACGTGAATGCTGATGCCGTGATCTTCCAGCAATCCCTTAAGCACAGGCGCCATCTCTCCCCGGACCTCAATACCGTCTTTATTTGGATCTCGGAAAAGCCTGAAAAATATTTCATCCCGCAGCCGTGCGATTTCTCTTCCGTCAATCTGTTTCACGGCTTTGGCATGAAGGATTTCGCTGCCCTCGTACGCCGGATCGTCCTTGATCATCAGCGTTTCCTGCATGGGGTTGGAGTTGCTTGTATAAAGAATAAGCCCTTTTTTTCCTGCGTCTCTAAGCAGCGCGATTGCCCAAGCATAATCCCGCGCTTGGGTAAATTCACGCCGATGGACGGTATAAAAAGATTCCAGTGTAGGTTCCTGCTTACGTGCCTCATTGAACGCTTCCAGTATTTCCAGAAAATCTTTTTCGCTTTTGTAATGATCCTGGAAAAGAGTCAGCAGGGTACCCATACCTTGCTTCAGTTCTTCTGGACTGCAATCGGTCAGATTACTGGTGAAGAAATCCTGTTGAAGTGCTTCACACATAACCGTAGCGCTGCGGTGAACAGCAGCTTGTAAATCCTCGGAAAAAGGGTTCTTAAAAGGCATGGTATAATGGTATGACATCAGGTAACATAAAGCCCGCCGCATATGCAGGGTTATAAGTAAAAGTAAAGATAAACAAATAAATGCGCAACGATAAAAAAACCCGCGTCAAAACCGCCAAGGGCCGCAAGGTTTCCTCCACGCTGTGGCTGCAGCGGCAATTGAATGACCCGTATGTGAAGAAGGCGAAAGCGGAGGGCTATCGCTCGCGCGCGGCCTATAAAATCATCGAGATCGACGAGAAATTCAAATTGCTGAAAGCCGGTGCGAAAGTGGTAGACCTCGGCGCCGCGCCCGGCGGCTGGACGCAGGTAGCGGTGCAGAAGAAATGCAAGGTGGTGGGGCTGGATCTGCTTAAGGTTCCCTCCATCGCGGGGGCGGAAATCATACAGCTGGACTTCATGGATGAAACCGCGCCGGATACGCTGAAGAAAATGCTCGGCGGCCCGGCAGACGTGGTGCTCTCCGACATGGCCCCCAACACCACCGGCGACACGGCGACCGACCATATCCGCATCATGGCGCTCAATGAGGCAGCTTTCATGTTCGCCTGCGAAGTGCTCAAAGAAGGCGGCAGCTTCGCCGCGAAAGTCTGGCAGGGCGGCACGGAAGCGGACATGCTGGCGCAGATCAAGCGCGCGTTCCGCGTGGTCAGGCACTTCAAGCCCAAAGCCAGCCGCGCCGATTCCGCCGAGATGTACTTGGTGGCGACGGGATTTAGGAAATTGTCATGCTGAACTTGTTTCAGCATCCACGGCACTTTTTGCGTGCTATCGGTTTTGTAGCGCGGTGGATCCCGGCCTTCGCCGGGATGACAATAATAATAGCCTGCACGCCATTGGAGCAACTGCATGTGGTGCCCACGCAGAAACCAAAAATCGCGCAGGCGGCATTTCTGCCCGGCGACGGCGCGGAGCTGCCGCTGAAAAGCTGGAAGGCAAAAAAGCGCACGCGCGCCGTGGTTATCGCGCTGCACGGCTTCAACGATTACAGCCGTTCCTTTGAAGGTCCGGGCAACTATTTCGCCACGCGCGGCATTACCACCTATGCCTACGATCAACGCGGCTTCGGCAACGCGCCAGAACGCGGCATCTGGGCGGGCGAGGCCAATCTCGTTTCCGATATACGCCAGATGGTGAAGGCCGCGCAGGCGCGCCACCCGAAAACGCCGGTCTTCATCCTGGGTGAAAGCATGGGCGGCGCGGTGACGATCATGGCGCTTACGCAAGAAGGCGCGCCGGAGATCAGCGGCGTCATCCTCTCTGCCCCCGCGCTGTGGAATTACAACCCGGTGTTCAACCTGCCGCTCTGGGTGAGCGCGCATTTGTTCCCGGAGAAGAAGGTAACGGGTGAGGGACTCAACGTGCAGGCTTCCGACAACATCCCCATGCTACAGGAGCTGGGGCGTGACCCGCTGGTCATCAAGGCGACAAGGCTCGATGCCGTTTACGGCCTGATGGGGCTGATGAACGGGGCCGGCACTCGCGGGCCAGCGCTCAGGGTGCCCACACTCCTCATATATGGCGAGAAGGACCAGGTGGTGCCGCCCGGCCCGGTGCATGGTTTTGCCAAAGCACTTGATACGCCCCATGTTTTTACCGTCTATCCCGAGGGCTGGCACCTGCTGCTGCGAGACCTGCAGCGCGAAAAAGTGTGGAAAGACTTGGCAGACTGGCTGCTGGCACAAAATTAATTGACGCCCTGGAACGACTCTGGTACTTGCCTCCTTGAGACGGTCCCCCTTCGGGGGTGAAAAGGGAACGGGGTGACGCTGTTGTCATCCTGAACACAGTGAAGGATCCACTTAGTAGATTCTTCGCTTTGCTCAGAATGACAAGGCCATTCCCCGGCTGTCCCCGCAACTGTAAGCGGCGAGTTTCTGCACATCATGTCACTGGATGCAAATCTGGGAAGACGTGCAGGGGCCGCGACCCGCGAGCCAGGAGACCTGCCGTCGGTGTGTCACGCGGGCTTGGAGAGACGGAGGATCTCCTGGGTACTGATTCATCGCGCTTCTTTGCGTGCATGTCTTCTTTACGTGGTGGCACTGTTCGCACCTGCATTTGCGGGGCGGGCAGTTTGTCATCAACCACGTTCTTAGGAGACGCCTCATGTCGCGCATTCGCTTTTTCGTCTTTACTCTTACCTTCTCTTTTTGCGCGCTGGCGCTGATTGCCGCTGCGAACGCCGCCGTCACTGAGACGCCGGAAGTAGTGGTTTCCGCCACGCGCACGCCGGTGGAAATGAGCCGCATCGCCAGCTCCGTCACCGTCATCACGCGCAAGGAAATTGAGCAGAAGCAGAACTCCACCGTGGTGGAACTCCTGCGCTCCGTGCCCGGTGTTACCGTGGCGGCCAGCGGCGGCATGGGCCAGACCTCGCGCGTTTTCCTGCGCGGCAGCGAGTCCCGCCACACGCTGGTGATGGTAGACGGCATCGTGATGAATGACCCGTCCGATCCCGGCGACGCGTTTGATTTCGCGTATCTCACCACCGATAACATCGAGCGCATCGAGGTGCTGCGCGGCCCGCAGAGCACGCTTTACGGTGCCGACGCGGTCTCCGGCGTGATCCAGATTTTCACCCGCCGCGGCAAGGGCCAGCCGCGCATCCGCGCATCCGCCGAGGGCGGCAGCTTTGACACGCGCCGCGGCACCATCGGCTCCGACGGCGCGGTGGGCGAGCGGTTTGACTACACCATCCACGCGGCGCGGCTGGAAACGGGCGGCATCTCTGCCTTCAGTGAGAAGCGCGGCGGTACGGAAGATGATCCGCACACCAACACCACGCTCACCGGCAGCGCCAATGTAACCATCACCGACAACCTGAAAGCCGGTGTGGCCGGGCGCTTCACGCGCGGCTTCTCGGAGTTCGACGATTTCGGTGCAGACGCCGAGAACCGCACGCACTCGGATATTTACACCCTGCGCGGCAATGCGGAGCTTTCGCTGTTTGACGGCTTCTGGCGGCAGGAGTTTGCCGCCTCCACCGGCCGCACGGACCGTGATTCGTTTGCCTTCGGCTCGCTCGCCGCGTTTGACGGCCGCCGGGAAGGGGCCGAGTGGCTGAACCACTTCAAGCTGCCGCTGAACAACCTCGTCACCGTGGGTGTGGAAGGAAAGCGCGAATCCTTTTCCAGCAACTTTAACCCGCAGGAGCAGGACATGCACACGCGCTCGCTCTTCGTGCAGGACCAGGTGAGTTTCGCCGACCGTGTGTTCATCACCGCCGGTGCGCGCACGGATGACAACAGCACGTTCGGTGGCGAGACCACCTGGCGCCTGACCGCCGCATGGCACGTAGACGGCCCTGCTACCAAAGTGAAATCCTCCTGCGGCAGCGGCTACAAGGCGCCGTCGCTGTTCCAGCTGTTTGACCCCATTTTCGGCAATACCACGCTGCAGCCGGAAAAAATCCGCGGCTGCGACGTGGGCTTCGAGCAGATGCTGTGGGGTGACCAGGTAACCTTCGGTTCCACCGTTTTCCAGAATGACATCACCAACATGATCGACTTCGATTTCTCTACCTTCAAATACAACAACGTGGCCCGTGCCAAGATGCGGGGTATGGAAAACATCGTCACCGTGCGGCCGGACATGTACACCGTGCTGAATGCCACGCATACCTGGCTGGTGGCGCAGGATGAGGTTTCCACCTTCGCGCTGGTGCGGCGGCCTAAGCACGCCTTCACCGCCTCGGCGGACCGTGACTTCGCGGAAGGGCGGGCGCATATCGGCGTGGCCCTGCGCGCCATGGGCGACCGGCCGGATACGGATGCGAGCTTCAGCCGCGGCACCAATCCGTTCTTCTATACCGTGGGTGTGAACGGCTCTTACAAGGTTAACGAGAACGTGGAGCTCTACGGCCGCCTGGAGAACCTGTTCGACCGCGACTACGAAGAAGTGATGGTGTATGGCTCACCCGGATTTTCAACCTTCGTGGGTGTAAGAACTTCTTTCTAATTAGTAACACTTGTACTAGATAAAGGCGGGCAAAAACCCGCCTTTATCTTTTTTAGATAAATTGTGGCACGGCACTTGCACCTTATTTATAGAGCAATCTAAGGCGCTTGCACACTGTCACAAAACGTTAACTTGTTGATAATGAAGGCAATGATAGGATAGGTACTGGGAGTAAACGTGATCAAAAACCTGTTAGTGAAACCGGCTGTCCTTTCCGTGCTTGCGCTGCTCGCGTATTCGCCTGCGCACGCGCTCTCCACTGATCCGCTCATTGAAGGGGCCAAGCTCTGCACCCGCCACTTGCCGCGCTACGAGCGCCAGTACGGCATCCCCGTGCATCTGCTTTCCGCCATTTCTTCCACCGAGTCCGGCCGTCCGCACAAGGCGCTGGGCATCGCGCTGCCCTGGCCGTGGACCATTAACGCCGCCGGCAAGGGCTATTATTTTGATTCCAAGGAAGAAGCCGTCGCCGCTGCCAAAAAACTTCGCAAGCAGGGCGTCAAGAGCATGGACGTCGGCTGCATGCAGGTTAACCTGGTGCACCACGCCGATGCCTTCCGCTCGCTGGAGCAGGCGTTTGACCCCGAGCAGAACATTGCCTACGCCGCCAGCTTCCTGCGCAATTTATATGAAGAGCAGGATTCATGGCGCACGGCCGCCGCGTCCTACCACTCCAAGACCCCGCTTTTCGGCAGCCGCTATGTCAGCCGCGTGTATGACCGCTGGTACACCATTATTGACCGCGTGCGCAGCGCCCGCATCAGCATGGCCAAGGCCGCGGGCTCCCCGGCTACCGGCGGGCTGACGGCGGACGAAGCCATGTCGGCACAGGAAGCCGCCAACCGCAGCGCCACTACCCCCGCCGTGGCCCAGACGCTCAGCG
Source organism: uncultured Rickettsiales bacterium (assembly GCA_964620765.1). Classification (GTDB taxonomy): domain Bacteria; phylum Pseudomonadota; class Alphaproteobacteria; order Rickettsiales; family SXRF01; genus CAZUKF01. The sequence goes on from CAZUKF010000039.1 coordinate 10,259, forward strand.
CCGGCAAGGTTATCAACCCCGGCAAGCGCAGCACGCGCATGATCAAGGTGCGGGATGCCAAAACTTCGCCGACCGGCATCAAGCGTGAGAACGGCATCCTCGTTGTCCGCCCCCCGGCACCGGTTGCGCCGAAATCCACCTCTGCAGCGCCCAGGGAAACTGGTGTCGCCGTGGCCGAGGCCAAGGTGGCGCCCACGGTTGCATCCCAGCCCAAAATCGTGCCTGCCGCTTCCCCGGCGGCTAGCGGCCCGCGCTTCATATTTAACGATTGAGAATTTCGCGGCGGGAGCTTAGGCTGCTCCCATGACCGCTTTTGAGACCATTATCACCGAGCAAAAAGAAGTCATGTGCGACGGCGGCGGCGGTGCCAACGGCCACCCGCGCGTCTACCTGCACCTGGAGAGCGAGAGCGGCTCGGTTGTCTGCCCCTATTGCAGCCGTACCTACGCCATGCGCTCGGCCACGCGGCACATGACCTCCAAGCACTAGGCTTAAAACATGGCTGCCAGCGACTATGTGATCTTTTTTCTGCTGGCGGGCGTGCTGGTGGTCCTGATCTGGGGCGTGTTCAACATGTTAACGGGCAAGAACCCGCAGCGGAGCAACCAGCTCATGATGCTGCGCGTGACATTACAGGGAATAGTGATCCTGCTGGTGGGTTTGTTTCTGGCAAAAGGCTGATGGTTAAGCTCAACAAGATATACACCAAGACAGGCGATGCCGGGGAAACCGGCCTCGTCGGCGGCGCGCGCGTGCCCAAGCACAGCTTGCGCGTGGAAGCCTACGGCACGGTGGACGAGGCCAATTCCGCCATCGGGTTAGCGCGCCTGCATGCCAAGGGCGAGTTTGATGCCATGCTGAACCGCGTGCAGCATGATTTGTTTGATCTCGGCGCGGATCTCGCCACACCGAAAATGAAGACGGAAGATCTGCGCATCGTCAACACGCAGGTGAACCGGCTGGAGCAGGAGATCGACGCGATGAACGAGAAGCTCGCGCCGCTTACGTCTTTCGTGCTGCCGGGCGGCAACGCGGCGGCGGCGTATCTGCACCTTGCGCGCACCATCGTGCGCCGGGCCGAGCGCATTGCCTGTGCGCTGGCGGAGCAGGAAGGCGTGAACCCGCTGGCGGTGAAATACCTCAACCGCCTCTCCGACCATTTATTCGTCATGGCCCGTGCGCTGAATGATAACGGCGCGAAAGACGTGCTATGGCAGCCGGGGGTGAACCGGTGAAGATTCTCGTTTGCGTTAAGCGCGTGGTGGATTTCAACGTGCGTGTGCGCGTGAAGGCGGACGGCAGCGGCGTGGACCTCGCGGGCGTGAAAATGGCGATGAACCCGTTTGATGAAATCGCCGTCGAAGAAGCTGTGAAGCTGAAGGAAAAGGGCACGGCCACGGAAGTGGTGGCGCTTTCCATCGGCGGCACGGAGGTGCAGGAAACATTGCGCACGGCGCTGGCCATCGGCGCAGATCGCGGCATCCACGTGGCGGCGGACGGCATCATTCAGCCGCTGGCGGCGGCGAAGCTGATCAAGGCCGTGGTGGAGCGCGAGCAGCCCAATATCGTCATCCTCGGCAAGCAGGCGATTGATGATGACTGCAATCAGACCGGCCAGATGCTTTCCGCACTGCTGGGCTGGCCGCAGGGCACGTTTGCCTCGAAATTGGAATTTGATGGAGCGCACGCGCTGGTCACGCGCGAGGTGGATGGCGGGCTGCTCACGGTGAAGCTGAAGCTGCCTGCGGTTATTACTACAGACTTGCGCCTCAACACGCCGCGCTACCCCTCGCTGCCCAGCATCATGAAGGCCAAGGCCAAGCCGATTGCGCAGATCACTGATCTTGTGGCGGATGTGCCGCGCCTTGCCGTGCAAAAGGTGGCAGAACCGAAGAAGCGCAGCGGCGGCAAGAAGGTGGCGGATGTGCCGGAGCTGGTGGAGAAACTCAAGAACGAAGCGAGGGTGCTGTGACCACGCTCGTACTCGCAGAACATGACAACAAAACCCTCAACCAGGCCACGGCGCGCACGCTGATGGCGGCGCTCGCCTGCGGCGGTGACGCGCATGTGCTGGTGGCGGGTGAAAACTGCAAGGCAGTGGCTGATGCCGCCGCGAAGCTCAAGGGCGTTACAAAAGTGCTGCACGCGGAAGCTGCGCATTACGCGCACGCGCTGGCGGAGGAAATCGCGCCGCTGGTGGCGAAGCTCGCGCCTGCCTACACGCACGTGCTGGCGCCTGCGACTACCACGGGCAAGGATATTCTCCCGCGCGCGGCGGCGCTGCTGGACGTGCAGCAGGTTTCGGAGATCGTGCAGGTGGTTGCGCCGGATGTTTTCGTGCGGCCCATCTACGCGGGCAACGCGCTGGAGACGGTAAAAAGCAGCGATGCCCTTAAACTCATCACCGTGCGCGGCACCGCCTTTTCCGCTGCCGGCGAGGGCGGCAGCGCTTCCGTCGAAAAGATTGAAATAACCCCTTCCGCCGGTCTTTCTGCCTTTGTAAAATTGGAGACGTCGGGCGGTGAACGGCCGGATCTGCAGGGCGCACGTATTGTTATTTCCGGCGGGCGCGGCCTGGGCTCGGCGGAGAATTTCAAGCTCATCGAGCGCATCGCCGATAAGCTCGGCGCGGCCATCGGTGCCTCGCGCGCGGCGGTGGATGCGGGCTACGTGCCGAACGACTGGCAGGTGGGGCAGACCGGCAAGGTGGTGGCGCCCGAGCTTTACATTGCCGTGGGCATCTCGGGGGCGATCCAGCATCTTGCAGGCATCAAAGATAGTAAGGTGATCGTCGCCATCAACAAGGATGAAAACGCGCCG
>CAZUKF010000040.1:0-13056 GCA_964620765.1 uncultured Rickettsiales bacterium
GAACTCCGCCATCACCTTCGTGATCGCCGCCGTCAGACTCGTCTTGCCATGGTCCACGTGACCGATCGTTCCGATGTTGCAGTGCGGCTTCTTCCGCTCAAATTTCGCTTTAGACATGTTGTTTGCTCCTAATATAAAGCGGCGTTATTTCCCTGTTTCCCGCCTATCTTTGAATCGGCTTATTCGCTTATTCGCAGCAGCCGACCGGCGCGAAGCGTGGAGCGGGTGATGGGAATCGAACCCACGTATTCAGCTTGGAAGGCTGATGTTCTACCATTGAACTACACCCGCGCGCCCCAGGACCTCCAAATAGGCGGGCGCGGCCCTTGATGGCAACAGGAAAGATAGGCCCTGTGCGGCCTTCCTTTAAAGGCCCTTTCATACTAAAAATTAATGTTCTTTAATTATAATGGATAGACTGGATCTAGCAGGTTGAAAGTATATGAAAATCAATATATTAATGGTGTCTGTCTTGGCGTTGGGCGTGGCCCACGCGGCATTGGCTTTACCGGGACCCATTCCCCCGGTGGCTGACCATGAATTTCGCCCAGTACCGCCCATTACTACCTCCGCCGGGGGTGCAGGGGTGGCGGCGCAGGATATGTGCACAGGCACGGCCTATACGCCCGCGCCCGCACCCATCCGGCAAATAGATCTGGGGCTCAGCCAGGTTGAAGCGGCGAACCTGCGCCTGGCAAGCTGCGAAATCCACCTGATCATGGGTGGCAGCCGGCAGTCCTTTTACGACGAGGAAAACGGTGTATTCGGCGACTGCTGGGAGGCATGGGGCAGGTGCCTTGCGCGTGTGCGCGCGGTGCAGGCGCAGCCTTAGGGGTTCATTTTCTGCTCCAGCGCGATGGCCTTTAAATCGAACTCCCAGTCGCGCTTGCCGCCGGCGAGCTGCATGGCATAGCGGATGTTTTCTGTGGCTTTCGGAAAATCTTTGAGCAGGCGGTAGCCGGTGCCGCGCTGGTAGTAGAGCCGTGCATTCTGCGGGTGCTGCTGCAGCCGCGCCTCGCTTAGGCGCACGGCCATGGCGGCGGCGATCACCTGGTTGTAAAGTTTTAGCGCCGATTCGTAATCCTTCTGCATCACCTTCTGTGCCGCATCCAGCATGACCTGCTGGTTGGGATCGATCTTCAGCTTGTTGCCCTTGCTGATGGTGACGGTTTCGGCATGTGCAGGCAAAGATGCCTAAGCGGAGCGAGGGTGCCGCTTGCGATAGTAGGCGAGGAACTCCTTCGGAGGCATGTAGTACTGGTTCTCGACGATCATGCCATTGAGGATGACTTTCGGATGAGTGCACAGGATATCCATCAGCACCTGTCCTGAAAAATATTTCATGTCATAGATGCAAAGAATCGGGTCCTGGTATTCATCCCACACCTCGTTGACTCGCGACTCATACTCGACAAGCTCTTCCGTACCGGGAAGGCCGGACGCGGCCCAGTGCATCTCGCCGAACCCGCGAATGCGCGGATAGCCGTTTTTACGTGACTCTACGACGGTTTTCCGGATGAGATCGATCATGCGGTCTGCCGAAAAATGGCCGTCTTTCAGATAGGTGTTCTCGAAGCGCAGAACGGGTGCCTTGCCACTGGCTTCATGTGCGGGAAGATCGATATCCGCATCCTTGCACTTGCAGCGATACTCGTCGGCGTTATTCGGGTCCAGGATGGAAATGATCATGTCCGACTGCCCAAAACCCTGCCGCAGGAATGGCATCAGGATATTGTATTGCTCGTCGCGGGAATCCACGAAGGCGCATATATGCTTGCGTCCACGAATAACCTGCCCACAAATAACGGGGTCTTCCAGAGGTGCTTGGGGTTTAAGGTTCGCCAGACTCATAAAATAAATGGGCCAATCAGGGTTTTGCGGAGGGAATAGCAAACCGCAGCTTTTTACACTTCTAGCAGGTGTGGGCATAAAAAATTGATTAGGATTTAGGAGGAGGAAGGGCCTGTCCTTCCTCTCCCTTGTCCTTTCGCTACTCCCCCAACAGCCCCAGCGTCCGTTCAAACAGCCCGAACAGATCCCCACTTTGCTCATCACCCCCCACGGTGTAGGGCAGCACCAGCGCTCGCGTGCCGGTTTGCTCCGAAAGCCAGAGCGACGCCCGCTCCGGCTCATAAGGTGTGCGCAGGATGAGCTTCGCAGGGTTTGTCCGCAGCTTCTGCAGCAGCGCTTTCAGGTGCGAAGGCGTGGGCGGGATGCCAGGCTTTGCCTCCAGCGTGCCTGCTTCTTCCATGCCCAGCCAGTTGAGCAGATAGGTGAGGGATTTGTGGTGCACCACCACGCGCGTGCCGCGCAAGCTCGCGGCCTGCGCTTCCCATTTTTTCACGGCTGCTTCCCAGCGCTGCAGGAAGTCTACCTGCCGCGCTTCGTAATAGGCGGCGTTGGCGACATCCAGCGCCGCCAGCCGCCGGGCCATTTCCGCCGCCACCCGCGCGACGTTATGCGGGTTGAGGTGGATGTGCGGGTTGCCCTCCGGGTGAATGTCGCCCTCGGCGCGGTCGAGCTTTGTGGGCACTTCCAGCCGTTGTACATAATCGGATGCCACGAGGTTGCCTGTGGCTCCCGGCTGCACCCCGGCGCTGCCCGCTTTCTGCAGCAGCACCGGCAGCCAGCCGATCTCAAGACTGGCGCCGGAGCAGATGACGAGATCTGCCTTGCGCATGGCGGCGAGCAGGCTGGGCTTGGGGCGCAAATGGTGCGGGTCTTCCTGTGCGCGGGTGGCGGCGGTGACGGTGATCTTTTCGCCGCCGATTTCCTGCGCCAGCGCCGCCCATTCCGGCTCGCAGGCGAAGATGTTGGCGTCTGCCATCGCCAGGGAAGGAAACAGGCAGAGCAGCAGTAAAATGAATCTATGCATGTGCACCTCCCTTAGTATGCGTGCGCGGCGTGGGCGCCGAGGCTCATGATGTATTGCAGCATGAGCTGGTTATCCTCCTGCCCGTCGCTCAAGCGCTCACGGTTGAGCTGCAGGCGCAGGCGGCTGAACTCGCTGTTGCTCCAGTCGGCCATCAGCGCCCACGCATCCGGGTCATGGCCCGCGCCATCCAGTGCGCTGCCCGCCAGCCCCGCGGGGACGCCCGCGCTGCTTAAACGGCTGTAGCGTGTGCCCACCCGCCACTGTGGCAGGAACTTGTACACAGCCTGCGCATACCAGCCGCTGCTGTGATCGTCGAAATCCACGGCGCCGGTGGCGGCATCGGTGTCTTCATAGGTGCCGTCTTCATCGCGGAAAAAATACTCGCCCTGCAGCAGCACTTCCTGCTCGCGGTTGTTGCCGGTGGGGGCCCAGACATAGCGTATGTCCGCAATGTAAAGGCGGGTGTCGCCGGTGAAGCTCACGATATCTTCGTTGGTGGTTCTGCCGCTGGCATCGCCGGAGAGCATGGACGCGCCGATGCGCCAGCTCTGGTTTTCGCCGATATCGCCGCCGACGCGCGCGAAAGCCGACCACGTGCCGATGCTTTCACCCTGCGCGTTGCCGAAGGGGAAGGTGTCGCCGCGGAAAGCGCCGCCGCCGATTTCGGTGTAAAAATCCGTGGGCAGCACGTAGGAAAGCTGGGCGCCGTCATCGTTGAAATGGTTGTTGAGGAAGGCACGGTAGGGCAGGGGCCGGTCGGCGAAGTCATCAGCGTGGGTGTGGTGTTCGTTGAGGTAGCCCAGCGTCCACAGCGCTCGCCCGGCTTTGAGCGTCATGCTCTGCGGCAGGCCCATGCCCGGCAGGGTTTGTACGTAAGCTTCCTCCAGCTCGATTTTATCCTCGCCGTCTTCGCGCACGAGGGCCATGGTCATGCCGCCGGAGAATTTGTCGTCCACGTTGGCCGAGAAGTTGATCTCGGATTCATCGACAGCGAAGCCCTCGCGGCCGCGCTCCCCTTCCTCGCCGATGGCGAAACCGGCCATGGTGGAATCGCGCTCGGAGAAGGAGGAGTATCTGCCGTTTAAGATCACGCCCAGCGAGGGGTTGAAGCTGTTGTCGCGCACGGCGGGTTTGCCAGCGGCAGGAGCGAGCGCCGCTTGCGGAGGCGCCTTGGCCTTCTCAACGTCGGACAGTTTTTTTTCCAGCTGGGCGATGCGGGTTTCGTAACTGTTGCGCATGGCGCGGAGTTCGGCGCGTAAGCCGGCGACATCCGCATCAGTGGCGGCATGGGCGGTGGTGGAAAGCAGCGCGACGAATGCCACGCCGCAGATGAGCGTTTTCATGGGAATCCTCTTTTCAAAAATGGAAAGGCAGCGCGGATTGCGCTGTTTTAAGCTTTAAGAAAAGAGGCGGGCGGTGCGCGGGGAAGAGAGGGGGAGTGGTTTGCGCCTGTGAAGAGAACTTCGCGGGCAGCCGGAAGCAGTGCAGCCACCGGTACGGCAGGAGTCTGGACGGCGGGTGCCACCGGCAGCGAGCCGGTCTTGGCATGTTCGGAGAAAAGCTGGATATCGCACGCCGCGCCGTGGTGCTGGTGTTCCTGCGGGCCGAAATCCGCCGTGTGCAGGACGACGGTGAAATGCGCGGCCAGGAAAACGGCCAGCGCCAGAAATTTAATAATGCGGCCTTTTAGTTGCATCCTGTTTTCCTTTGTACCAGCCCCCCTACGCTAAAGCTTCGGGGGACACTCCTACGCCTAAGATCGGCATTCGTGTGTCTTACGCGAAGTGGCGTAAGCCACCCGAAGCCGAAGGCGTAGGGTGGTGGAGGAGGCAGGATTTGAACCTGCGAACTCCGAAGAGGGCAGATTTACAGTCTGCTGCCATTGACCACTCGGCCACTCCTCCACTAGTCTCGCATGCGGAAAAACGCTTGTAGAAGATGGGGCATCCTGTGTCAACGCGCCAGAAAAATTCCGGCCATAAGAATCCCAATAAAGGCGGCTCTTACTGGCTGTGGGGCCACCACGCCGTGGAAGCGGCGCTGGCCAACCCGGAGCGGCGTGTTAAGCGCTTGGTCGCCACCAAGAATGCCGCCCCGAAAACCGAGGGCCTGCGGGGCAAGAACCACCCGAAGCTGGAGGAGGTGGACAACCGCTTTTTCGAGCGGGTGGCCCCGCCGGATGCCGTGCACCAGGGCGTGGCGGCGGAGGTGGAGCCATTGGCGCCGCTGGCGCTGGGGGATGTTATTGCCGCCGGGCCCGCCGGGCCGCTGCTGCTGCTCGACCAGGTGACGGACCCGCACAACGTCGGCGCTATTCTGCGCTCGGCGGCGGCGTTCGGCGCGGTGGCCGTCATCGTCACCGCCAACCACACGGCGCCGGAGGGTGCGGTGCTGGCCAAGGCCGCCAGTGGCGCGATGGAGCTGGTGCCGGTGGTGCCGGTGGTGAATCTTTCGCAGGCGATGGAGGAGATCAAGAAAGCCGGTTACTGGCTGGCGGGGCTGGACGGCGAGGCGGAGAAAACCTTGCAGGAAGCGAAGATGGATGCGAAATCCACCGCGCTGGTGCTGGGGGCGGAAGGCAAGGGCTTGCGCCGCCTCACCGCCGAGCGCTGCGATTTGCTGGTGAAGCTGCCGATAAGCCCGCGCATGGAATCTCTCAACGTGTCCAACGCGGCGGCGGTGGCGCTTTATGAATTGGCGCGGCCGCGCTGAACGTGCGTCAACAGCTCGGTTACGTTGACTACTTCGCTGCCGGGCAACGGCATCTGCCGCAATTCTGCCGCCAAATGCTCCTGGGTGTCGGCGGAGCGGTTATGTTCATGCATTTCCAGGCGCTCCGCTTCGTCCGCGCGGCGCTGCTCTTCCGAGGCCATTTGTGATGCCGCGTTTTCCCGCGCCTGCTTCAGGACGGCTTCAAAGGTATTGATGCCTCTCCAGGAGGCGAACTCGCCTTTCTTGCCATATCCGTCCGCCACGGCCAGCGCCACCGGGTCGCCACGGCCGGCGATAAGGGGCATGGCCATCAGCGTGATGTCGTCCTTCGTTTGCCCGCGCGCGAAGTCTGCTACCGTGCCTGCCGCGCCGCGCCAGTTTTCGCCATGCGCGTTGACGGCAAGCTCTTTCATGCGCTCCAGCGCGATGTTGATTGTTTCATGCTCCCCGCTTTTCTGAAGCAGGTGGATATTGCCGAGCTTGAGGCCCTTGGAGAGGCCGTCGGTGGCGACGACCAGCGTGGCATTGGTAAACAGGGGTTCCATGCCGAAATGTTCCGCCACTTTCTTGCGGAATGCATCCAGGTCGAGATGGCCCGGGGCGGTTTTGTATTTCTCCCGCATCCGTTCCAGGTAGTCTGCATAATGAGGCCTTTCCTCCTCATGGCTTGCCTCGGGCGGCGGCGGGTCAGGCACTTTATCGTCTTCCAATGACCAGGCGATTCCCCGGCGGTCTTCGTAGGGTTCGGAAAGCGAGCTCAGCATTCTGCCGGTGGGCCGCGCGTCGCCCGGGTGGGTGATGCGGATGATGGCGGTGATGTCGTTCAGCCTGTCATGCAGCACGATATAAGCCGGGCTGTCGCCCCGTGAGCGCAGCCACAGGCGGTTGCTCTTAGGGTCGAACGCCGCGGCGGTGAACGTGGTGCCGTTCATACTCCTTGTGGCGGTCTCCGCCTCGCCCATGCCTATGTCCAGCAGGCGAGACAGGGCTTCCCCCGGCACTCCCTGCAGGCTGATGCCCATGCCCGCGTCTTGCGGTTCGTGTGTTGGATGGCCGTTTATTTCACGGGTATGGGGGCGGAATGCGGCGCTGACCCGCTGTCCGGCCAGTTCGCCGGAGGCGTGTTGCCGGCTGGTTTCTAGAGTATAATTCATTGTATTTAAAGTATTTGTTGTGGCTTATTATGCCATATCCGGGGCAAGAAAAAAAGCCTTTAGTAAATAAAATTCAACCTATTTCATACCAATCATTAACCCTTTCGGCGTAGGCTGGAAGATGCAGGTAAAGGCGCATTTTAGCGCTTTTGCCGGCACGGTTTCGCATTTACGTGAGACCGGCACGCTACAAGAAGTTTTGCTTCAGTCATGTAGGCTCGAGCGATGTGCAACGTGGGTCTTTAAGTCACGTAGGCTGTCCGCCCCATGAGTGAAGGCAACATGTATGTATCCCGCTGCTCCCTTAAGCAGCCCGGCATTCTTAGCTCCGTCTATCTCCGGGCTCCAACGCGCAACCTCCGATATTGCAAAATCCGCCGCCCGGCTCTCGACCGGCAACCGGCTTATCAACGCCGGCGATGACGTCGCCGCGCTTTCCATCTCCACGCGCCTGCGTTCGCAGGTGGTGGGTGTGAAGGCCGCGCAGAGCAACGTCACGCAGGGCAATTCATTCTTACAGGTGGCGGCCGGCGGCCTCACCACCATCCGCGATATTTTAGATCGTATGAATGCGCTGGCCGTGCAGGCCAATTCCGGCTCGCTCACCACCACCGACCGCGAACTCCTGCAGCAGGAATTCGCGGCGCTGGAGGACGAGGTAGACCGCATTGCCGAGAATACCGAATTCAACGGCATCAAGCTGCTGGACGGCACCGTTTCCGGCGCCAACACCACCACCACCAGCACTACCCAGGCGACACAGGCGGAAGGCAGCATCACGCTCACCGGCCTGCCGACCGCCGGCCAGACGGTGATCATCAACGGTGTCACTTTCACCGCCCGCGCCGTTGCCGCGCTTTCTACCGAGTTTACCATCGGCGGCACTATCGCCGCCACGGCAACGAACCTCGCCAACGTGCTCAACGCCTATACCGGCACGGCCATTTCGCAGGCCACGTATGATGACAGCGGCAACTCCGTGCTCATCGAGCATGATTCAGGTGGCGAGCTGGGCAACCAGTTCCTGATCCAGGCCAACGGTACCGCCAGCTACACGGTGAGCGGCGACGCCACGCAATCGGCCAGCTTCTACTCGCTGGAAGGCGGGGAGAATGACGGCCTGCATACCAACAGCGTGCAGGTTTCCGGCTCTGTTGGCGATGCGCTGGTGAACACGCAGAGCCAGATCCAGGCCTATGTTACGCTCACTTTCAGCGGCGCGGCGGTGAACGGTGAAACGCTGACCATCGACAACGGCAATGCCGGCGTGGTGACCTTTACCTTCGCTACCACTGCTTCGTTGAGCACCGACATCCAGATCGGCGCCAACACGGAGGAGACGATCCAGAACATCATTACCACCGTGAGCCAGTATGACGCGACCAATGATTATGGCACGCGCCAGCTGGAATTCCAGGCTGACGGCAACCAGCTCATCATCCGCAACAAGAACGTGGGTGACCCGGCGGATTTCGTGGCGGGCGCGGATTTGGATATCGGCGAAACGCTGACCAACGGCTCGCTCTCGGCCACCTCGTTCAGTAACGGCGCCACCACGGGCGTGAACACGTCCGGCGTCAATAACGGTGATTTCATCGGCACGCTGGATGGCTTCTCCGCCGAATACGTGGGTGCGGACTCGCTCACCGCCTCGATCACGGTGGGCAGCTCCACCTACACGGCGGCGATTACCGATACCACCCCCGCCAGCAACACGGTGTACCGCTTCCATTCCACGGATGGCGGGTATTTTGACGTGCAGCTCTCCACCAGCGGCGAAAGCGTGGCCGACCAGGACGACGCCGACACCTTTGCTGCCCGCCTGAACACGGCGTTTTCCACGCTTACCTTCTACCAGGCGCGCAATGTGACGAATTTCGAGGGTACGGGCGATTTGGCCGGTGCTTCCGCCCAGATCAAGCTGGATGATTTCACCAGCGTGCGCATCAAGGACATCAGCGTGACCGCGCCGGTGGCTACGGATGCCACGATCGACATCACGGTGGAAATTAACGGCACGGAAGAAATCTTCCGCGCCAGCAGCGGCCTTGGCGAATCGGTGGGCGAGGGCGAGACCATCACCTTTACCAGCCTGGCCGACGGCAACCGCACCATCCGCCTCACCGCCGGTTCTTCCGGCGCCAGCTTCAGCGACGATGACGAGGCGGCGGCGTTCGAGGAAGATTTGCGCACCTCCTTCGGCCTCGACGAGGCGGGCACGGGACTGGATTTCCAGGTCGGCACCGGTTCCGATGATTCCAGCACCATCAACGTGAATATCGGCGATGCCCGTACCAGTGAGCTGTTCTCCGGCGCGAGCCCCAGCATCAGCACGCAGAACAATGCCGAGGACGCCATCGATACGATCGAGGCGGCGCTGAACCGTATTGGCGATATTATGGCCGATGTGGGCGCGCTGCAGAGCCGCTTTGATGCCGCCTTCACCAACCTCGAGAGCACGCGCATCAACGTGGATGCGGCGCGCTCGGCGCTGGCGGATACGGATATCGCGGAGGAAAGCACCAGCTTTGCGCTGGCGACGTTGCGTGCCAACGCGGCGACAGCGGCCATCGCGCAGGCCACGCGCCTGCAGTCCGGCCTGCTGGATATCCTCCGGGTGAGTAATTAAAACAATTGTATATCAATAAGTTGTACAACAATTGATAATTTTTAAGATTTAGGTTATCATGCGCGCACTTATTGCCGCATTTCGTACCCCAGCAATGGATACGAAACCGCGGCATGCGGTCGGAGACAGCAGGGTGCTGTTTCCGCGTTGAGATCCCATGGAGGGTCTGGCGTGTTGAAGTCGACACGGATGTGGGTGCTCGCGGTTGCCCTGATGGGCGGTCTCGGGTGCCAGGCGGCGCAGAAGAAGGAGTTCGAGCGCGCCCCGACGGTCTCGCGGTATCAACCGCTGGAACCGTGCCCGCCGATGCCGCCCATTCCGCCCAACCCGGGCTTCCTCGACCTGCTCGAGGAGTTCGCGGGTTCAGCGGAGTGCAAGTGGCTGGTACGGGTACTCGTACTGCTGGCGGCGCAAGCGCTGCTCAGCAAGTACCAGGCCGCAGGCAAGTGATGTAAAACGCAGGGCCACCCTCACCGGGTGGCCCTGTTCTTTTTGCGGGTTACGTCATCCCCGGGAGTCGCGTAGCGGCGAGCCGGGGATCTCTGCTTCAACACCTGGACTATGAGAGGGAGATCCCCGCCTGCGCGGGGATGACGATATCAAAATTTCCCTGTTATGCAGCGGCGGCGTTCTTGCCGTTTACCAGCGCGGTATAATCATCCATCAGCAATTTGGTCACGGGACCGACGGTGAAATTGTAATTGCCGGACGGCAGGCCATCAATCACGCCGATAGGTGTCACTTCCGCCGCCGAGCCGGTGAGGAAGGATTCCTGCACGGCTTTGAGTTCTTCCGGCTTGATGTGGCGTTCCACCACCTTGATGCCACGCTTGCGCGCAAGCTCCATCACCGTCTGGCGGGTGATGCCGTTTAAGAAGCAATCCGGTGTGGGCGTGTGCAATTCTCCGTTCATCACGAAAAACAAATTGGCGCCGGTGGCTTCGGCAACAAAGCCGCGGTAATCGAGCATGAAGGCGTCGTCATACCCCGCGGCATCGGCCTCCTGCTTGGAGACGGTGCAGATCATGTAAAGCCCCGCCGCCTTGCTTTCGACCGGCGCGGTGTTGGGGGCGGGCCGTGCCCAGCGGGAGAGCTTGAGGCGCAGGCCGCGCTCGCGCGCTTCGCGGGAGAAATAGCTCGGCCATTCCCACGCCGCCACGGCGACATGCACCTTGTTCTTCTCAGCAGAAACCGCCATGCCCTCGCTGCCTTTCCAGGCGACGGGGCGGATATAACCGTTGACCACCTTGTTCTGCGCCACCGCATCAAGCTGCGCTTTCTCCAGCTGTTCGAGCGAGAAGGGCACGGTGAAGCCGAGCAGCTCCGCCGAGCGCTGCAGGCGGATGGTGTGTTCGCGCAGCTTGAAAATTTTGCCGTTATAAGCGCGCAATCCCTCGAACACGCAGGAAGCGTAGTGCAGGCCGTGCGTCAGGATGTGCACGTTTGCTTCTTTCCACGGTACGAATTTACCGTCTACCCAGATGACACCGTCGCGTTGATCGAAAGGGGCTCCCGCCATGTTCCTAATCCTCAATTCTCAATTATTATACAGCTGATTTGCCTACCATAAGAGGGCTCCTTGCGCAAGGTTGCCCGGCGGTAGCTGAAGAAGGTTTTCTCTTCCGCACACGTGTCGCCACCTACCATGGATATATCATGCACCCCAAGCGCTTGCAGTGCATCTTTCACATAGCTCTTTAAGTCAAAAAACGCTTTGCCCTCGTGCGCGGAAGGCAGGAAGAAACGGGCGTTGCGTTCCTCCAGTGCCAGCAGGCGCTCGACGAATTCCGGCCCCACCTCGTACGAGCCCTGCGCGATGCACGGGCCGATGGCGGCGTGGATGTTGGCGGTCCTGGCGCCGAGCTCCGCCATGTGCTCCACCGTGCTTTGCAGGATGCCGCCCACCGCGCCCTTCCAGCCCGCGTGCGCAGCGGCGGCGACTTTCGCCCCGGCATCATACAGCAGCACCGGCGCGCAATCGGCCGTGAGGATGCCCAGCACCAGCCCGGGCGTGGCAGTGACCAGCGCATCGGCTTCGGTGCCGGGCGGCAGCGGGGCGTGCACGGAAACCGCCTTGGCGCTGTGGCACTGGTAGAGAGTAAGGAGATCTTCATGCGTACGGCCGAAATGCGCCGCAACGCGGGAGCGATTCTCGCGCACCTTGCCTTGGTCGTCGCCCGAACCGGGGCCGCAGTTGAGCGCGGCGAAAATGCCGGTGCTGACGCCGCCTTCGCGGGTGAAGAAGCCGTGCGGGGTGCTGATATGCGTTGACGTAAGCGGTTTCATTTAAAACCTTCCGGTGCGGGCAGGTCAGGATGGCAGATCGCCAGCACTTTGAAAAGCTCGCCCATCTCCTGGGGCGCCACCAGCCGCTCCAGCCCGGAGAGAATGGTGTGCTGCTGTTCGGCGGTTGCGTTCTTGCAGAGTGCGGCTGCGCGTAATTCCGCGCCGAGGCGCTTTAAGAAGGTGCCCTGCGGCACAGGCCCGTAAACCTTTGCCGCGTGCGCTGCCGCTGCCAGCGCGGCGAAATCCACGTGGGCGGTGAGGTCTGCCTCGCCGGGGTTTTCCAGCGGGCCGGCTTTTTTGTGTTCTTTCACCGCCTGCAGCGTGTCGCCGGCGCCTTCGGCATAGCCGTAGTCGATCACCAGGCCCGCGCCGCCAAAGCGGGCGATATGCGCGGCCAGGTTTTTCATGATTGCTTCACCCGCCTCGCAGGTTTCATGCGTGACTTCGCCCCCGGGCACAAAGCGGAAGCCCGCGTCCACGCGCCGCTCCTGATCGCCGACGAATTGCCGCACCGGCAGCGCATCGAAAAATTCATTCGCCACGAAAAGCAGGGGCAGGGAAGGGAGCGCATCCAGGTTGCGCAGCCAGTGCGCGCGGTGGTTTTTGAGCGTCTTGCGCTGCAGTGCCACCAGCGCTGGGCTGATTTCCAGCAGGTTGATGTGCAGGTTTGCGTGGAAGCCGGGCACGGACTGGGTGGCGCGGAGAATATCATGCATTAGCGTGCCGCGGCCCGGGCCGAGTTCTAGCAGCGTGCAGACCGGGCTGCCCATGGCTTGCCACTGCACTGCCAGCCATGCGCCGATGAGCTCTCCGAACACCTGACTGATTTCCGGCGCGGTGGTAAAATCCCCGCTTTTTCCGAACGGGTCTCGCGTGGCGTAGTAATGCGTTACGCACGCCTCCATGTATTCGGCCACGCTGATCGTGCCGGAGGTTTTTATACGTTCTTCAAGCTGCTGTCTGAGCGACATGACGTTGGGCCCGTACAATGAGCCACGCGCCGACCGCGAGCATCGGCAGGCAGAGCAGCTGGCCCATGGTGATGATGCCGAAGAGGTAGCCTAAATGCGCGTCCGGCTCGCGGAAAAATTCCACGAAAGCGCGCGATAGCCCATAGCCGACGAGGAAAATGCCGCCTACCAGCCCCGGCTTTTCCAGCGCGCGCGTGTAGCGCACCAGCACGAAGCACACGGTGAACATCAGCGCACCTTCCAGTGCGGCTTCATAAAGCTGGCTGGGGTGGCGCGGCAGTTCACCGCCATTGGGGAACACCATGCCGACAGGCGCATCCGTCACGCGGCCGTAGAGCTCGCCGTTGATGAAATTGGCGAGGCGGCCGAAGCAACGGCCGCTCGGCGGGGCGGCGGCCACCGGGGCCACCCGGCGGAGCTAAGGAATGT
>CAZUKF010000041.1:0-12852 GCA_964620765.1 uncultured Rickettsiales bacterium
TACAAGGCGGGTGCTCGACCCCTGAGCTAAAGCGGCTTTCGCCAAAGCTTGTGATATGATTTCTATAACTTAGTGCTAGATAACACATGGCTCCGCACAAAAACAAGCTGCAAGGGTTTACACTTATCGAAATTTCCATTGTTTTGGTGATTATCGGGCTTGTTGTCGGTGGTATATTGGTAGGCAGGGAGATGGTAAGGGCAGCAGAAGTCAGGGCCATTATCTCTGAAATCGATAAAATGAAGTCCGGGATTTATACTTTTAAAGCCAAATACGGGGCATTTCCGGGTGATATGGTTAATGCCACTGAATTTTGGGGGGCAGATGTAGCCTGTCCAAATACACCGAGTAACAGCGTGGTCAAAACAGCCACCTGTAACGGCAATGGTGACGGTATTATATCAGATTACTGGTTGAACCCGCAATTTTACGAGAGTTACCGCATGTGGCAGCAGCTTTCTAATGCGGGCATGTTTGCAGGTAATTTCACTGGCGTTGAGGGGCCTTCCGGTCCCTTTCATGCGCTTATAAATGTCAATGTACCTGGCTCTCGTGTTCCGAACGCAGGTTATTGGTTCGTCGGTCTCTATGATTTGGGAACGATTATTGATCCTTCTTGCTTTTACCCCATTCCCGGACCCCATGTCGTATGGTACGGGACACAGTTTGAGAACGATGCAACGGAAATGCCAGTACTTTCTCCCGCAGAAGCATTTAGCATAGACACTAAAATAGACGATGGCTCCCCGGGAAAGGGAAACGTAACCGTGTTTAAGCCCGGCTGCTATGATCCGGTTAACGTTGAATGCGCTACTATAGACGATCCAGATACGGCAGCATACAAGACAACTTATCACGGTATAGCCTGTTCGCTTTTATTGAACTTTAAGCTCTAATCTTTGCGGTACTCGCCATGGCGCAGCCAGCGGCGGTGGTTGTCGGGCTTGCCGAAATAATAGCCCTGCAGGTAATCCACGCCCATTTCCATGAGGATCTTGGCGATTTCGCCGGTTTCCACGAACTCGGCCACGGATTGCAGGCCGAAGCCGCGGATGAAATCCAACAATGTCTTCACGAAGAAGCGGTTGTCGGCGTTGGTGGAGAGGTCCTTGATGAACACACCGTCGATCTTCACGAAATCCACGCTGAGCGCCTTGAGCTGGCGGAACGAGGTGTAGCCGGAGCCGAAATCGTCCAGCGCCACCTGGCAGCCGAGCGACTGGATGGCGGCGACGAAATAGGCCACGCTACGCAGGTCTCTCTGTGCGGCGGTTTCGGTAATTTCCACAATCAGGCGGGGGGCGATCTCGGGCGTTTCTTCCAGCAAATGCTGCATGGTTTCCAGCCACGCCGGGTTATCGGTGGTGAGATTGGAGACGTTAAGCGCCAGCGTGACGTCTGCCGAGTCGCGCAGCTCGCGCACCACCATTTCCAGCACCATCTTGTCGATGGCCTCGATCAGGCCCATTTTTTCCGCGATGGGTATCAGCGCGCCGGCGGAGGTGATCTTGCCGTTCACGCCGGTCATGCGCAGGAGCGCCTCGTAATGCGCGACGCGGCCGGTGGAGGTTTCAATTACCGGCTGCCATGCCAGGCGCAGGCGGTGTTCCTTGAAGGCGTTGTAGAAGTAACTCGCCAGGCCCATCTGCTGGCGGCAGAGATCCGCCTCGTGGCGCGTGGTGGAATAGGCACGGTACATACTTTCCTGGTTGCTGTGCAGGGCTACGAAAGCCTTGTCCAGCGCATCGTTCGCCTCGGCGGTTTCCGACGGGAAATGCACGGCGCCGATGGTGCCGATGACGTGCAGCGAAGCGGTGGCGAAGCTGTCGCGGCCGTAATTCTGGATCAGCATGGCAACGCGGTTGGCCGTGCGCTCGGTGTCTTCCGGGTAGGTGTTGGTGAGGATGATGGCGAACTGGTCGCGCTGCAGGCGCTCGATGCGCTCGCGCGGGCCCAGCATGTTCGCCGCCTGCTGCATCAGTGCGGTGACCACGGTTTCGGAAACATCATGCCCGTAGCCGTTGATGATCATGGCGAGGTTGTTGATGGATACCAGCATCAGCGCGCCGCCGACGTTTTCCTTCTGGTTCTCTTCGATGGCGGTCTGCAGGCGGCTGGTAAAACCGGCGGGATCGGGCGGGCGGATGGGCCGGTTTTCAGTCACAGGGGTACCTTGACGCACTGGCGTTTTTTCAGGGTCGGGTTGTCCGTTTTCCTGGTGAAGGTACATCTCGTCTTTGGCCCAATGGGTTAACTGACTCATTATGGGGGAAAAAGGGTAAATAATGATTAAAAAGCGAGCTAAAAACGGCCGTTTAGCAGCAGTTTTTAGGCCATTTTCTGCAGCAGGCAGGCCATGAAAAGGATTAATCCCGCCCAGCCATTGGAACGGAAAACCCGGCGGCAGGAGGCCGGGTCCTGCAAATCCACCCCTGCCACCTGCAGCATGAGGTGCGTAACCATGAAACCGAGCCCCGCGAAATAGAGCGCACCCGCATACGCCATCACCCCGGCCGCGGCAAAATTGAACACCGCCCAGCCATAAAAAAACCACAGGAAGTTTTTAGAATCCCCTAGCCGGAGCGCCGTGGATTTCACGCCGATGCGGGCGTCATCGGATTTGTCCTGGTGCGCATAAACCGTATCGTAGCCTAGCGTCCAGCCGATGCCGCCGAGGTACAGCAGGAAACCGGCTTGTGTCACTTCGCCCGCGCCTGCGACGCTGCCTAAGAACGCGCCCCAGTTGAAGGTGAGGCCCAAAAAGGCCTGCGGCCACCAGGTGATGCGCTTCATCAGCGGGTAGGCGGCGACCAGCGGCAGGCTGGCGGCGGCCCAGAACACCACTTTCAGGCCAAGGAAAAGCGCGACTCCCAGCGAAACAGCCAGCAGGGCGGCTAGCAGCTGCAGGGCCTGCCTGGGGTTAAGCTCGCCGCTGGCTAGCGGGCGGGTGCGGGTGCGCTCCACCTCGGCGTCGATTTTACGGTCCCACAAATCATTGATGATGCAGCCCGCGCTGCGCATCAGCACCGCGCCCAGCGCGAAGGCAATGAGTTGCGTAACCGGGAACACCTGGTGCGAATTGAGCGTGAGCGACCACGCGCACGGCCAGAACAGCAGCAAAATGCCGATGGGCTGGTGCAGGCGCATGAGGCGCGCGTAGGGGTGTTGAAGTATCATGCCGGGTATCCTATGTACTAAGATCATGTCCGACAACTGTAAAACGCGGCTGCACGTAGAGGCACCCCTAAGCAAGGGAGCTGTCGTTACGCTCACGGAACCGCAGGCCAATTACGTGCTGCGCACTTTGCGCATGCGGGAAGGGGAGAAGCTTGCCCTCTTCAACGGCAGCGACGGCGAGTGGGAGGCGGAGATCACCGCCGTTGCTAAGCGCGAGGCGCAGGTGACCGCACATAACCAGCGCGCGCCGCAGAAGAATGCGCCGGATACATGGCTGGTATTCGCGCCGGTGAAAAACGAGAAAATCGATTATACGGTGAAGCGCGCGGTGGAACTGGGGGTGAACGCGTTGCTGCCGGTAATGACGCGCCGCACGGCGGTTTCGCGTGTGAACGTGGAGCGCCTGCAGGCCAACGCTGTCGAGGCGGCGCAACAGAGCGGGCGCATGGATGTGCCGCGCGTGGAACAGCCGGTGAAGCTGGAGCAGCTTTTGGGCGGCTGGCCCGCCAACCGCCGCCTCATCTGGTGCGACGAGACCGGCTCCGGCAAAAATGTGCGCGAGGCGCTGCCTACTCTCCCGAAAGGCCCGGCGGCGGTGCTGATCGGCCCGGAGGGCGGCTTCGCGCCGGAGGAAATAAATCTGCTGCAGAAGGTGCAATTCGGGCTAGCGCTTTCGCTGGGGCCGCGTATCCTGCGGGCGGAAACGGCGGCGCTGGCCGCGCTCGCCAATGTCCAGGCGTGGCTGGGTGATTGGGACGAAAAACCGGATTTCAAAGGATAGTCAGTGGAAATTTTAGAGACGCTGGAAAAACTGTATTTAAACCGCGAAGACGATATCGAGCGCTGGCTCGGCAAGCTACGCAACGGCTGCACGCCGCATTTTTACAACTCGGTAGATCTGCGCCATTCCAACGCGCGGCTGGTGCCGGTGGATACCAACCTTTACCCGGCGGGGTTCAATAATCTTTCCGCTGCGGCGGAGGCGCGGGCCTCGCGTTTTACGCGCCACTATTTTGACGAGCATTTCCCGGAAGCCGCCCGCACGCTGATCGTGCCGGAAGACCATACCCGCAACCTCGCCTACCTGGATAATTTGCTGGCGCTGAAGCGCATCATCGAAAGCGCCGGGCTAGAGGTGCAGATAGGTAGCCTGCAGGAAGCGCGCAAACTCACCTCACTTTCCGGGCAGGATGTGGTGCAGCACGCGCTGGTGAAGGAAAAC
Source organism: uncultured Rickettsiales bacterium (assembly GCA_964620765.1). Lineage (GTDB taxonomy): Bacteria > Pseudomonadota > Alphaproteobacteria > Rickettsiales > SXRF01 > CAZUKF01. Next base: position 4,400 of record CAZUKF010000041.1, read on the forward strand.
GGGCGCTTGCGCACGCAAGGCGGCTTCACGCCGGATTTCATCGTGCTGAACAACGACTGCACTTCCGGCATCCCGCCGCTGCTGGCGGGCCTGAGCCAGCCCATCGTGCCGCCGCCCGAAATGGGCTGGCATGCACGCCGCAAGAGCGCGCATTTTACGGCTTACGGCCAGCTTGCGCAGGAATTTGCCAAGGAATTCGGGCTGGACCCGTGGCTGATCCACGCCGATTTCCACTCCTGCGGCCGCATTGATTTCAAGGAAAGCAGCGGGCTGGACTGCGTGGCGGCAGCGATTGACGGGCTGATCGAGAAGGCCCGCAAAAAACACGCCGAATACGGCATCAAGGAAGACCCGTACGTGTTCGTGAAGGCCGATTCGGGCACCTACGGCATGGGGGTGATGAGCGTACATTCCGGTTCCGAAATTCTTGAGCTGAACAAGAAGGAACGCAACAAGATGCAGGTGGTGAAAGAGGGGGCGCGCGTCTCTGAAGTCATCGTCCAGGAAGGCGTGCCGACGGCAGACCGCATCAGCGGCAAGCCCGCCGAGCCGATGATCTACCTGGTGGACGGCATCCCCGTGGGCGGCATGTACCGCGTCAATGGCGGGCGCGACGCCTATATCAATCTCAACGCGGCGGGAGTGGAGTTTACCGGCATGTGCGACGAGCAGGAAACCGTGCGCGACTGCCGCCAGCCGGTGCGTGACTGTAATTTCCGCTCCTTCGGCCTGATCGCGGCACTGGCCGCGTTGGCAGTGCCGCGGGAGCGCCTGCCCAAAACAGGAGAAAAACATGAATATGATTGCAACAATCGAAACCAAGCTGCAGGCGGCGCTTAAGCCTGCCGTGCTGAAGGTGAAGGATGATTCCGTGCAGCATTACGGGCATGACGGCGCGCGTGAAGGGCACGTGAGCCACGTGGCTATCCTCGTGGTGTCCGACCTGTTCGCCGGCGTCTCACGCGTAGAGCGCAGCCGCATGGTGCACAAGGCTATCGCCGACGAGGTGAAGCAGATTCATGCTCTGACGCAGATCAAGACGCTGACGCCGGAGGAATACGCTAAGCAATAGAGTTTCCTCCCCCTGGAAGGGGGAGGAGTAAGGTGGGGGTCCTCTATCATCCGCAGTTTGTGGAACCAGACCCCTTCATTCAGTTAAAAACAACATTTTTAACTGATGAACAACCTTCCCCCTTCCAGGGGGAAGGCTTAGCGCGCTAAGCGGCCAGGCGCGCCGAAACCACCTCGTAATCGGGCAGGCCTTTGACCGGGCCGAGCGCCGCCAGCGTATGCGCCGGGGTGGCGAGCACATGCCGGGCGATGCGGCTGATATCGTCCGCTGTTACCGCTTCCACCCGCTGCATGATCTCCTGCGCATCGCGGTATTTGCCGAAGATGAGCAGGTGTTTGCCGATCCAGCCCGCCACGGCGCCGGGGCTTTCGCGGGCCATGAGCAGCTCGGCCTTCTGCTGGTTTTTCACTCGGGAAAGCTCGGCGGGCAGCACGCCGTCGGCCATCTTTTTCAGCTCATCGGCGATCAGCAGCGGCAGTTCGTGCGCGTGCTCACCGCCGGTGGCGGAATAGACCGAGAAAATGCCGCAGTCGCGGTAGGCGGTCACCGAGCTGCTGACATGGTAAGCCAGCCCGCGTTTCTCGCGGATTTCCTGGAACAGGCGCGAAGACATACCCCCACCTAGTATGTTGGAGAACAGCTGGATGGCGTAATAATCCTTATCGTGCACGGAAAGGCCGCGCCAGCCCATAGCCAGCTGCAGCTGCTCCAGGTCGCTTTCCTCGCGATAGTCGCCGCCCTTGTAATTGCCGGGCTCCGGGTTGAGCGCGGGTCCCGGCGCCAGCTGTGAGAAATGCGTTTCGGCAAGCTCCAGCAGCTGCTTGTGTGCCACGTTGCCGGCGGCGGAAACCACCATGCGGGTAGGGTGGTAGTGCTTGCCCATGTAGTTGATCAGATCCTCGCGTGTGTAGGAAGAAACACCCTCCGGCGTGCCGAGGATGGAGCGGCCGAGCGGCTGCGCCGGGAAGGCGGCCTGGTCGAACAGGTCGAAGATCAGGTCGTCCGGTGAATCCTTGTGCGCGGCGATTTCCTGCAAGATCACACCCTGCTCGCGCCTGAGCTCGTCATTGTCGAACACCGAGTGCTGCAGGATGTCGGCCAGAATGTCGAGCGCCATCGGCAGCTCGTTCTTCAGCACCTTGGCGTAATAGACCGTGTGCTCGCTGGAGGTATAGGCGTTGAACTGCCCGCCGATATTGTCGAACGCCTCGGCGATCTGGCGGGCGCTGCGGCGTGAGGTGCCCTTGAAGGCCATGTGCTCCAGCAAGTGGCTGATGCCGCCTTCCTTTTCCTCCTCGTAGCGCGAGCCGACCCCGACCGAGACGGCCACCGCCACGCTTTCCACGCCGGGCAGCTTTTCACTTGCCACGCGCAGGCCGGAGGGGAGGGTGTCAAGTTGATAGGTCATTGTATTTTCTATAATTGGTTACGCGAAGCCTCTCATTCCCCTCCCCTCTCGCAGGGGAAGGGCAAAATAAGGTATTCCCTGTACCTTCACAATTCAAGGAGAAGTGCCAGGCTTTCTCTAGCGCTTCTGCGCGTTTTACGTGCGCCAGCGCGAGTCCTGAAACAGCGAACCCCGCCAACGGCGGGGTTCTTCTGTCATTCGTCGACGTAGTTGTCGTCTGTCAGATTGAAACCACCGAGCAACAGTTGGTGGAAGTCGTGAAGCGCTAGCGCTCCATTCAGGGCCAGCAGTGGGTTCGCGGGCGCAGCGGGGTCGGGCTCCCAGAATTCCCACGGGAGCAGAACATCATCAGCAGTCAGCCCGAGGTAGTTCACGGCCAGCACTTCGCCTTCCTGGAAACGTTCGTTGCTCAGCGCTTCCTCGGGCATCCGCACATAGCCGCACTCCTGCAGGAGCTGGTGAAACAGGGCCCATTCACCCGGCATGCCGTCGACAGGCGGAAGGGGTGCGTCATTGGCAGCACGGTACACGATGTCCAGCGAGTTCTCCGTGGCGTACCGCGCAACCTGGATCACGAACATGGGGTATCCCCCTTTTGGGTAAAACGCCTCCCATGGGATAAGCAGGGAGTTTACGTCTACCCCTGAACCGGGATTGACTGGAATAAAGCATTACAGTCAATTTACCGGGAAACAGTTGAAATATACTAAAGTTATTAAATTATTCAAGCCTGCAATTCGCCTGTGCCTCTCCATATTGGCGCGCATATAGCGGGATTTCTTAAGAGGATAAGATGGCCAGGTAGTTGCAAATGAAACGCAACAATATGAATATATTATGTTTTTAGATATTTTTCTTTTCAGGCCTGTCAAAGGCTCGGATATAATTTTTCACCGCCTCCACGCTGTTTTCCAGCACCTCATAGCGCTCTTTCCGGCCAAAAAGGTCAGCCAGATGCGCCGGCAGCCCCGGGTGCACACCCGTAGCCTTTTCCACCGCATCCGGGAACTTGGCGGGGTGGGCGGTGGCCAGCGTCACCACCTTCACGCCGGGCTTGTGCTTCAGCGTGGCCGCGGCGTACATGCCCACGGCGGTGTGCGGGTCAATGAGCAGGCCGGTCTCGTTATACACGCGGTCCATGGCTTCGGCGGTGTCTCCCTCGCCGGCGGCGCAGGCGGAAAAATCATTCCGCAGGCGGTAAAGCTGGCTCTCATCCAGCGTAAATGAGCCGCACTCGCGGAAATCCGCCATGAGCCTAGCGAGCTTAGTACCATCACGGCCGAAGAGGTCAAACAGCAGGCGCTCAAAATTGCTGGAAACCTGGATGTCCATGCTGGGGCTCATCGTGGGCTCCACCTCGCGCTTGCTGTAGGAGCCGGTCTCCAGGCAGCGGGTGAGGATGTCATTGCGGTTGGTGGCAATGATGAGCCGCTCCACCGGCAGCCCCATGCGCTTGGCGATATAACCAGCGTAAATGTCGCCGAAATTGCCGGTGGGAACTGAGAAGCTTACGGCCTGTTTGGGTGAGCCGAGTTTGCAGGCAGCGTAAAAGTAATACACCACCTGCGCCAGGATGCGCGCCCAGTTGATGGAATTAACAGCGGCAAGGCGGTGTTCCTCGCGGAAGGCGGCATCATTAAACAGCGCTTTTACAATATCCTGGCAGTCGTCAAACGTGCCTTTGAGCGCGATATTGTGCACATTGGCATCCGGCACGGTGGTCATCTGGCGGCGCTGCACCTCCGAGACGCGCCCGTACGGGTGCAGGATGAAGATGCGTAAATTCGTGCGGCCCCGGCAGCCGGCGATGGCGGCCGAGCCGGTGTCGCCCGAGGTCGCGCCGACGATGGTGGCGCTTTGCCCACGCTTTTTCAGGATATGGTCCAGCAGCGGCCCGAGGAATTGCAGTGCGAAATCCTTGAAGGCGAGGGTAGGGCCGTGGAACAGCTCCAGTATGTAGCGGTTGGGCGCCGTTTTGGTCAGCGGGGCGATGGTGGGGTCGCGGAAATGGGCGTAGGCCGTATCCAGCAGGCCGGCCAGCTCGGCCTGCGTGAGGGCGCCTTCGGTAAACGGGGAGAGGATGCGTGCGGCCAGCTGCTTATAGCTTAAGGACGCGAAGGAAGCGATGTCAGAGGCAGAGAATTTGGGGAGGGTTTCGGGTACGTAAAGACCGCCGTCCGGCGCCAGCCCGGCTAAAACGGCCTCTTCAAAACCCAGCTTCGGCGCCGCCCCGCGCGTGGAGATGTAATGAATGCTCATGCGCTGGTTCTAGCATGGCTGGTGTGGAAATCCAGACAGCAAAAGGCCGGGCATAAAAGCCCGGCCTTTAAGAGAAGTGGGATTACTATAGCCCGAGGTAACCAGAATATGACTTCAGGCAATTTGGTTTAAATTGCTCTTTGAACCAACCATCATTATTACCATACTTTTCCTTCACTGCAGGACAAGCCGTTAGCCACATTATTTGAAGTAGCGAATTATATGCTTTATTGCTTTCGTCTAACGCAGTCTGTGCAGCCGCAGATGCTTTATTAACATCTATTTGTGCATCTGTAATCGCTTTATCCTTTTGTGCTTGAGTCTGATATACAAGCGGGGCGGGGCCAACCTTCGCTTTTTTTATAACTTCCAATAAGTTTTTTGCTGCTTTAAGAATTTTGTCTTTGGCCTCGTAGGCTTCACGTTTCTCAAGGGCATATCTGTAAGCTGCGATGACTGTCTTGTTTCCGGCCCAACAGTTTGAAAATATTTCAGTCGGATTATCACAGGTCTGCGTTTCTTCAGTGGGTTCATCCGTCGTGATGATAAAGGTTTCTTGAGGAAACCCAGCTTCATTTCCCGCAATCGCCAGCACGTGGCTGGAAGTCAGGAAGCTGAAAGATAGTGCGATGGCGATAAATTGGATATACTTCATATTGTTCCCCTGAAAGATATTTGTGGCGCACCGTGACAGGAATCATAATAAAGTATAAAAATAATTTATTAATTACAGGTAAATGACAAATTGATGAATTTTGCAGCGGCAGGAGTCAAGACAAAGGCAATAAAATTAAATAAATCAATATTTTATATTTAAACCAAGTAAAGCCTCGCTTCATGGTGTCATCCCCGCCTTGCGCGGGGATCTAAGGCATCCGCCCGATATACCGGGACGGAAGCAGAAGTTTTCTTCGTCTTTTGCAATACTTGCCCAGAGCTCCAGATCCCCGCGCAAGGCGGGGATGACGAAGCAAGAACAGAACCCAAACTGAAGCATTCCCCCCAGGGGGAGAGGAAGTAATACTCAAATCCCCTTCTCCCGGTAATACAGCACGAACATGCCCACGCCAATGGCGGCCAGCAGGAACCAGGTGATGGCATAGCCCAGGTGGTCATTGCGCAGGCGCGGCACGCCGTTGGTGTCCAGCACCAGCGGGGCGAGCTGCAGCCCGGTGGCTTTTTCCATTACTTCCACCTCCTCGGTGAACCAGAGGTTCTTCTCCGGCTGGTTGGCGGGAGAGAACAGGCGCTTCGCGTGCGGCGGCCGCAGCGTGCCGCTGATGGTCTGCACGCGCGCATCGACCTCCGGTTTTTCGTCTGCCGCCGCCCAACCCACCACCACCATCACAGCTTCTTTTTCACCGTGCGGCATGAACGGTACCTGCCACACGTAGCCGCTGCTGGCACGGCCGATGAAACGCAGGCCCTTTTCCGGCATGAACCGGCCCGTGATCAGCGCCTTGCGCCAGGCCAGCTCCGGCCCGGCCAGCAGGTCATTCGTCACGGCCTGTGCCTGCGCGAAGGCCACCTGGTCAAAGAGCGCGTTTTTCCACTTCAGCCGCTCGATCTGCCACATGCCAAGCGCCATGCAAAGCGCGGTAGCGCAAATTATGAAAATCAGCGGGATGGGTTCGGGTTTGCGGAGTTTAATCATGCGGCGGCAGCCTAATGGATGAGCGCATGCAACCCAAGTAAAAAAGGCATTGCCTCAGTTTGCATTCCTTTTCTTCTCCTCGCCCCCGTCAGGGGGAGAGGACGGTTTTCCTTAGGCTTGCGTCAGCAAGTTTTAGGAAAACCGAGGTGAGGGGGTGCTGTCGCTTTGGCACTGGCGTGCCATCCCCCTCATCCTGACCTTCTCCCCCAAGGGGGAGAAGGAATAACGAAGAGTGCCTGATGATACTACCAAGTAAAAAACGCCCCTTGAAAGCCGCATTCGGGGGGCTATATATGAAGGGAACCCCTTTTTTCTAACCATAGGAGTAACCTCATGAGCGTTCTCGTCGGCAAAACCGCCCCGGATTTCACAGCCAAGGCCGTGATGCCGGACAATTCTTTTGAAGAAAATTTCAACCTGCACAAGTTCATCAAGGGCAAGTTCGGCCTGCTGTTTTTCTACCCGCTGGACTTTACCTTCGTCTGCCCGTCGGAAATCATCGCTTTCAACAACCGTATCAAGGAGTTCAAGCTCCGCAAGACGGAAGTGATCGCGGTTTCCGTGGATTCGCACTTCACCCACCTCGCATGGAAGAACACTGCCGTCGAAAAAGGCGGCATCGGCAACGTGCAATTCCCCATGGTGGCCGACCTCACCAAGCAGATTGCGCGTGATTATGATGTGCTGCTCGGCGAATCCGTGGCTCTGCGCGGCACTTTCCTCATCGACGAGAAGGGCGTTGTGCGCCACCAGATCGTCAATGACCTGCCGCTCGGCCGCAACGTGGATGAAGCAATCCGCATGGTCGACGCGCTGCATTTCCACAACGAGCACGGCGAGGTATGCCCCGCCGGCTGGAACAAGGGCGACGAGGGCATGAAGGCAAACGCCGAGGGCGTGGCCTCTTACCTCAAGTCCAAGGCCAGCAAGCTCTAATTTCCTGCCAACATCACGCCGCGTGCCCCGCGGCGGGATTTTTCTAAGGAGACACCTCATGCGTATCGTAATGGTTGCCGTGGCCGCCATCGGCGTGGCCGTTCCTGCTTATGCTTCCCCGAAGACCTCCGCCACTCCCAAATCCGAGGCTGTGAAGGAATACAAGGCCGGCATGCAGAAGATGCACCGGGATATGAACATCACCTATTCCGGCGATGCGGACATTGATTTCGCCAAGGGCATGACGCCGCACCACCAGGGCGCGGTGGACATGGCCGAGACCGTGCTCAAATACGGCAAGGACCCTGAAATCCGCAAGCTGGCGAAGTGGATCATCTACACGCAGGAGCAGGAAATCCAGTACATGACGCAATGGCTCAACCGCCGCAACGAGGTGCCGGGTGCGGGCAACACTGCCCCGGCGGCGGGCGGGCATGCGCATCACGGCCATCACGGGCATGACACGGCGGAGAACAAATCCACCCGCGAGCTGAAGGCGGCGGATGCGAAGATGCATGAAGGCATGCACATCACCTACACGGGCGATGCGGATCTGGATTTCGTGCGCGGCATGATCCCGCATCACCAGGGTGCGATCGATATGGCAATCGCGCACAAGAAATACGGCAAGAACATGGATCTCTACAAGCTGGCGGACGATATTATCCGCTCGCAGCAGCAGGAGATCGCGCTGATGCAGAAATGGCTCGAGAAACGTGAAGGGAAAAAAGGTGGTAAATCATAATACAAAACTACTGGTGATCGGTTCCGGCGCTGCCGGGTGCACGGCGGCAATTTACGCAGCCCGCGCGATGGTGAAACCGCTGATGGTGCGGGGCCTGCAGCCCGGTGGGCAGCTCACCATTACCACGGATGTTGAAAATTACCCTGGCTTCGAGCACGCCATCCAGGGCCCGTGGCTGATGGAGCAGATGGAAAAGCAGGCCGCGCATGTAGGCACCATCATCATGGATGATACCATTAATAAAATCGATTTGAGCAAGAGCCCGTTCACCGCCACCGGTGAATCCGGCGACATGTACACCGCCGAGGCGGTGGTGATCGCCACCGGCGCTACGGCGCGCTGGCTGGGCCTGCCGACGGAGCAGAGATTCTCTGGCTTC
>CAZUKF010000042.1:0-12684 GCA_964620765.1 uncultured Rickettsiales bacterium
CTTTCGTAGAGAAGAACGGCTCGAAAATTTTCTGCAGGATATCACGCGGAATGCCGGTGCCGGTATCTTCCACCTCCACCAGCACGTACTCGCCCGGCGGCAGCAGCGCATCTTCCTCCGACGGCGCGATCAGCTCACGCGGCAGCGTGTTCCCCGGCGCGATGGTAGATTTGCCGGTGCGGACGGAAAGCGTGCCGCCTTCGCGCATCGCGTCACGTGCGTTGACCGCAAGGTTGATGATCACCTGTTCCAGCTGGCCCTGGTCGGCCCGCACGGCGCCGATATCGCGCCCGTGGATCATCTTCAGCTCGATATTCTCGCCGATCAGCCGCCGCACGAGGTTGGAAAGCTCGGCCAGCACGTCCGTTATATCCAGCAGCTTCGGCTGCAACGTCTGCCGGCGCGAGAACGCCAGCAGTTGCCGCACGAGGTTGGCCGCGCGGTTGGCATTCTGCTTGATCTGCATGATATCGGCGAAGCTCTGGTCGCCCGCCGGGTGGCGCATCAGCAGCAAGTCACAAAAACCAATCATGGCGGTGAGCAAATTGTTGAAGTCATGCGCCACGCCACCCGCCAGCTGGCCCACGGCCTGCATTTTCTGCGAGTGGGCGAAGCGCACCTCGAGGTTTTTCTGCTCGGTGGTATCGATAAACTGCGTGATCAGCAGCGGCCCTTCCGGCCGCTCGATCTTGTTTACATACATGGAGACCATCACCACGGCACCCCCCGGCGGCACCAGCTCCAGGTGTAGCGGCGCGTGCATGGCCTCGCCTTTTAAAACCCGGGCGAGCGCGGCCTCCATCTCGGCGCGGCGCGCCTCGGGGGCGAGGTCAACCAGGCGGGCGGCGGAACCGCGCGTAAGCGCCTCAAAAGCCCGGTTTGCCTGCGTAATCCGGCCATCGGCTTCGACGGCGGCAATCGCGATAGGCGAGGCGGCGATGAACTGCTCAAGGCTTAACATTCCTTTGAAGATGCCAGAATAATCCTGAAATGCAAGGCCTCCATTCCTGCTTGCCAGTGCCGCATTAAGGTGTAAATTTCTAACCCTATGACATCGACACTGGAAGCCAAGTGCGCCGAGAAAGGCCTGAAGATGACGGGGCAGCGCCGCGTCATCGCGCAGGTGCTTTCCGAATCGCACGATCACCCGGACGTGGAAATGCTTTACGCCCGCGCGGTGAAGATTGATCCGCATATCAGCATCGCCACCGTCTACCGCACGGTGAAGCTGTTCGAGGAGGCGGGCATCACGCAGCGGCATGACTTTGGTGATGGCCGTGCCCGCTACGAAGAAGCGTCCGAAGCGCACCATGACCACCTTATTGATGTGAAATCCGGCAAGGTCATCGAGTTCGTGAACGACGAAATCGAAAAACTGCAGAAGCGCATTGCCGAGGAGCTGGGCTATAAGCTCGTTGACCACCGGCTTGAGTTGTTTGCCGTTCCGCTGGATGCCAAGGCCAAAAATTGACCCAATCCATTCCGCACCCTGTATTTGCCGCGGCGGCGGAAGAACTGCCGCTGGGTGACATCCGCGCCGGTTCCCTGCAGGTGACGCTGGCGGTGAACCAGCAGCAGCTGGAGGACGCGCTGGGCTTACGCTACCGCATCTGGGTGGAGGAGGTGGGGGCGGAGGTTGCGCCCGAGATGCACAAGGTCCGCCGCGAGTGGGACAGGTTCGACCAGTACTGCGACCACCTGCTTGTCATTGAGCATGTAGGGCCGCGGCCGCGCGTGGTCGGCACGTACCGCTTCCTGCGCCGCGAGGGCGCGAAGAAGGCGGGCAGCTTCTACAGCGCCGGCGAGTTTGATATTTCTGCCATAGAGCGCTATCCCGGCGAGGTGATGGAGTTGGGCCGCACCTCCGTGGACCCGGAATACCGCAACCGCGCCGTGATGCAGTTACTGTTGCGCGGCATCGGCGCATATGTGGGCAAGTATGACGTTCAGATCATGTTCGGCTGCGCGAGCTTCCAGGGTGTGGACCCGCAAGAGCACGCGGCCCGGCTTTCCTACCTACACCACTACCACATGGCGCCGCCGGAGCTGCTGATGAAAGCGCTGCCGGACCGCTATACACGCATGGACCTCATGCCCAAAGACGCCATCGACGTGAAGCGCACCTTTGTTTCGCTGCCGGCGCTGATCAAGGCCTATATGCGCACCGGCGGCTACATTGGCGACGGCGCGGTGATCGACCGCGAGTACAACACGGTGGACGTTGGCATCGTGGTGAAGACCGAGCTAGTGACGGATAAATACTACGAGCGTTACGGCCAGAAGGAGGATGTGTAATGTCATCCCGGCGTATGCCGGGATCCGGACCCCGTTATTCGACGGGGTGACAAACGAAATATGCGCGTTCTCGTAAAAAGCTTTCTCATCATCACCTGCATCCTACTGCACGCGCTGGTGGCGGTGCTGCTCAAGCCGCTCAAGCTCAAGGGCATGGATGCGCTGATGCAAAGTTGCTGCCGCATGCTCCTTCGCATCATCGGCGTGCGCTATACCGTCAAAGGCGCGCCCAGTACCCGCCGCCCGCTGCTCCTGGTTTCCAACCACAGCAGCTATATTGATATCCTCATCCTCGGCGCCGAGCTGCCCGTGCGCTTCACGCCGAAAACCGAAATCGGCGGCTGGCCCGGCATCGGCTGGATCTGCCGCCTCACGCAATGCGTGTTCATTGACCGGCGTGCCAGCAAGACCGCCGAGAACCGTGCCAAACTGCATGCCGAGCTTGCGAAGGGTGAAATCATCAGCCTCTTCCCGGAAGGCACCACCAATGACGGCAAGCGCGTGCTGCCCTTCCGTTCCTCGTATTTCAGCCTGGCGGAGGAGGAGTTCGGGGGCAGGAAGCTGGCGGTGCAGCCCGCCTGCGTGCGCTATACGCACGTCACCGGCATCCCTATTGATAGCTTCCAGATGCCGCTTATCGCCTGGTACGGCGACATGGAGCTGGTGCCGCATATCGGCCAATTGTTGAAATTAGGACCTATCAAGGCGGAGCTTATCTATGGTGAGGCGGTGGATATGAGCGCCTTCAAAGATCGCAAGGCGCTGGCTGCGCATTGCGAGCAGGTGGTGACGAAAGAATTTAAACAACTGATAAATAAGTAAATTATAGAAATAATCCAAGCTAAAGTTAACCGTAATTTAAATTCGGTCATGCTATCCTATAGAGGAATAAACAAAAAAAGAGGCATGTCCCATGGTTTCCGCAATCAACAGCGCACTGTCCGGCCTTGCTGCCGCGGGTAAGCGGTTGGAAGTGGCGTCCAATAATATTGCCAATATAAACAGCACCCGTACGCGCAATGCCGACGGCACCGTGACTACCGCGCCGCCCCCGCCGCAGGAGGTGCAGAACGTGGCGCAGAGCACCGGTGGCGTGCAGGCCGAGGTGCGCAACAGCGAAAAGCCACCGATAAAGTTCTACTCGCCTGATCACCCGGATGCGGATGACCAGGGTTTCCTGAACCTGCCGAACACGGACCTCGCCGAGCAGATCGTGCAGAGCCAGATGGCCACCTATGACTACAAGGCGAACCTGAATACCATCAAGCAGCAGGACAAGCTGTTCCAGAACCTCCTCGACATTATTTCATAAGGGAACAGCATGGCGGTATCAGGTGCGAAGCGAAAACCCGAAACAGCCTTCGATATAGCGGAAACTCGCCGCATGCATGAGCGCGTGCGCACCCATTGGGCCAGCGTAAAAGAAAACCGCCTCTATCCCCGTGAAGACGAGATCGACCCCTCCGCCATCTCTGATGCGTGGGATTACTGCTTCCTGGTGGATTTCAGGCAGGGTAAATCCGAGCGCGGCTTCCATTATGATTACATGGGCAGCGCGCTGCTGGAAGCTTATGGTACGAACATGACCAGCATCGAGCGCTGCGACACGAAAACCGTGCCGCACGTGGCGCTGATGCTGCGCCAGATGGACGAAGTCGCCGAAAGCGGCGAGCCCGCAAGCCACGAAGCCGAATTCGAGAACGTGAAGCGCGAACGCATTAAATACCGCTGCTGCCTGTTGCCGCTGGGCATTGACAAGGTGGATTATATTCTCGGTTGCATGCGCTGGAGGTACGAGTAATGGAAACGCAAGCCAATCCGCAGGGTGGGTTCCAGTCGCTGCCGTTCCCGGTGCGCAACTTCTCCGCGGTGCAGGGCGCGCATTACCGCGTTTACTCCACGCCCACCGAGCACGTGGAAGTGGAGGCGGAAAGTGCCGTGCAGGCCTACGCCGCCAGCGGCGTGCCGGACCCGTGGCGCATCGTGCGCGACATTCCCGGCCAGCGTAATCTGATTGACCGCGAAAAATTCCTCGAGGCCGCCAAGGCCGAACCCGCCGCTGAGACTCCTGCTACCGCCGAGGCTGCTCCCACCACTGCCGAAGCCGCGCCTGCCGCTGCTGAGACCCCGCCCCAGGCGTAGGTCTTTGCATGGCGGCGGGATGCACGGTAAAATACCCCATGCCGTGTTCACTCCCCTTTGAGCTGCTGACTGCGCACGAAGTGCGCGAATCTGATCGGTTGGCGGAAGCCTCCGGCATTTCCGTATCGCAGCTCATGGAAAACGCGGGCCGCGCGGTGGCGGATTCCATCTGCAAATTTTGGGCACCGCGCAAAACCCTTATCCTCTGCGGCCCCGGCAATAACGGTGGCGACGGCAAGGTCTGCGCCCGCATCCTGAAGGAGCGCGGCTGGCCAGTGGAAGCGGTAGAGATTGCAAACTGGTATGGCGTGCCCGCTGGCACGGGGCTGATCGTGGATGCGCTGTTCGGCGTGGGCCTCTCCCGCGCGCCGGAAGGCAACGCCGCGCAGGCCATCACCGAGATCAACGCCCATAAAGTTCCCGTCATCGCCGTGGATGTGCCCAGCGGCGTGATGGCGGATTCCGGCGCCGTGCCGGGCGTGGCCATCCGCGCCACCCGCACCGTCACCTTCTTCCGCGCCCGTCCGGGCCTGTTCCTGCTGCCCGGCAAAACTCACGCCGGCGAGGTGGAGGTGGCCGATATCGGCATCCCGGCCAAATCCATCGCCATGATCCACCCGTCGCATTTCCTCAACATGCCCGCGCTATGGCGCGCGCTTTTGCCCGCCTTCTCCACCGAGAGTCACAAATACACGCGCGGCCACACGCTGGTGGCGGGTGGGCCTCTTGCCAGCACGGGAGCCGCCAAGCTCGCCGCCACCGCCGCGCTCCGCGCGGGCGCGGGCCTCGTGAGCATTGCCTGTGATCGGGATTCGCTGCCCGCCTACGCCGCCTCGCTCACCACTATCATGACGAAGCTGGAAAACTTCGGCACGCTGGTGGAAGACCGCCGTGTTACCGGGTTGGTCATCGGCCCGGGCAACGGCGTGACGGATGTCACGCGCGCGCGCATCACCCTCGCGTTGAATGCCAAAACGCCCGTGGTGCTGGATGCCGATGCGCTCAGCGTGCTCGGCCAGAACAAGCAAGCACTGGCGCCGCTTCTGCACCGCGCCTGCGTGCTTACCCCGCACGAGGGCGAGTTTATGCGCATCGCGGAGCATAGCGGCGACAAGCTCTTCCGCGCGAAGGGGGCGGCGCATGATCTGGGCTGCATTATTGTTCTTAAAGGCAGCGACACCGTGATCGCCGCCCCCGACGGCCGCGCCGCCATCAACACCAATGCGCCGCCTTTCCTGGCCACCGCCGGCACAGGCGACGTGCTGGCCGGGCTGATCGGCGGGCTGCTTGCACAGGGCATGGACCCGTTCGCTGCCGCCTGCGCCGGTGTATGGATGCACGGCGAAGCCGGCCAGCTGGCCGGGCGCGGCCTGATTGCGGAAGATCTGCCGGGCCTGATTCCCAAAGTACTGGGGCAGCTATGACCGAACAGCTCCCCCCATCCCCTACGGAGGCCTATGCCAACCTCGACAACCCCGAGGCGATAGAGCGCGAGGCGCGTGCACGCCAGGAGGCGCGCATCAAGGAGCAGCAGGCCAGCGCCGGGCAGAAGCAGGAAGAGCTGGCGGCGGTGGTGAAGGAAGCGCACCAGCAGCACGCCGTGCTCAAGGATGAGCAGGTGAAGCTGGCCAAGCAGCGCTCGCGCGACATCGACCAGCTGATCCGCGAGGCGGAAGCGCGGCAGGAAAATGCGCACCAGGCCAAGATGCGCGATATCCAGCAGAAGCGTGATGAAATCTACCGCCTGCAGCAGGAGTCGGAAAAGAAATACAGCAGCATGTCGCCCGAAGAGCGCGAGAAGCGCGGCAAGCAGCTGCAGGAAATGATGAGCAAGGCGCTGCGCAAATACCAGGAGCTGGAATCCGAGCAGCAGCGCAATATCCATGAAGACCAGCAGAAGCTGAAAAGCCTGGCGCAGCAGATTGACGTGGAAAAGCACCGGCTGCAGAAGGAGCAGGGGGACCGGCTGAAAAAGTTCCTCTCCGAGATCGTGGATTCGGCGGCGGCGCAGCAGCAGCATCTCAAGCAGCAATCCAAGGAGATTGTCGACCAGGAGAAAAGTGATCTGAACGAGCTCACGGGCGGCGCCAATGCCAAATATCAGGAGATGCTGAAGGGCTTTGCCGACCGCATGAACGAAAATGCGAAATACGTGCGCGAACAGCTGGAGCAGAGCAAGAAGCTCATCGTCGAGGGCAAGATTAATGATGCACTGCGCCTGCGGGCGGAACTGCAGCGCAAGACCTATGACCTGCAGAGCGGCATACGCCGCGAGCAGAACCAGCTGGCCAGCCGCATCAAGATGACGCTGCTGGATTTCGAGCAGGAGGTGAGCACGGACTCCAAGACCCTGCAATCCCGGCATGACGAGCTGATCGAGCATGTGCAGATGCAGATGGATGCCGATGCGAAGGAGGAAATCAAATCCCTGCAGCGCGAATTCACCGATTACACGCGCGACAGCCTCATCCGTTTCGAAGACAGCGTTTTAAACCAGAACCGCCAGGTGGAGCTGGAGCAGCTGCTGGCTATCAAGAAGCTCAAGGCGCAGATGGCAAAGCAGGCGCAGGAAACCATGCGGCGCCAGCATGAAGACCAGGCGGGCCTCTTCAACCACACGCTCAAGCTAGTGAGTGAGATCGAGCGGCAGTCCAAAACCAACCAGAGCATCATCGAACAAGGCCAGCACCTGATGATGCGCACAGCCATGAGCAGCGTCAGCGAGATGCAGGAAAAGGGCCGCAATTTCGAGAAAGATATGTACCGCGAGCAGCAGGAGCTGATGGAGCAGGGGTACAGAGAAACGCTGGCGCTGGTGCAGGAAGCGCGGGCGAAGCAGCAGAAAGAGCGCGAGGAGATTACCCACCAGTTTTTAGATGAGCGCCTGAGCATCAGCCGCGAGGCTACGGAGGCCCATAAAAAGGTGGAAGAAGAGCAGCTCGCGGTTTCCGCTCAGCTGCAGGAAGAGCGGATCGATACCGGCCGCGACCTGCAGGAGGAGATGCTCAAGATCCAGCACGAGCGGCAGGAGCTGACAAAATATGAGCTGGAGCGGGCCTCGGAGCTGGCGCAGGAGACCAACGAAAGGCAGAAGAAAGTCACCGAGGACTATCAACACGCGCTGCAGGATGCGCGCCGGGTTTACAAGGACACCATCCACCAGCTTAACGAGCGCCAGAAATTGTTGATGGAAGACCAGAAACGGCTGGAAGACCTGATCCACCAGACGCGCCGCCAGCACCGCGAGAATGAAAACGAGGAGCTGCAGAAAGAGCTGCAATCGCTCATCCAGCGCGCGCGGGCGAAGCAGGAAGAAATCAAGCAGCAGCACAAGGAAACCAGCAAGCATGCGCGCGAGGCCATGGAAAAATCCATGGAAGAGGCGCAAGCGCGGCGCAAGGAGCAGAAGCACGTCATCCGCGCCGAGCACGAGGCGGCGCTGGCCGAGCACGAGCGGGACGTGAAAATCAGGGACGAGAAACTCCGGCTCACCCAGCAGCTGCTGGTGAAGCAGCAGGAGGGTGACTTAGGTGCCGTGATGGCCAAGATTGATTCCTACCTCGACAGCTTCCGCGACCAGCGCAAGAAGATCATCAGCGAGGTGCAGCAGAAGCTGCGCACGCTGGAGGATGACTACACCACCAAGCGGCAGGGCACGGATCAGTAATTCGTCATTCCCCGAGTTGCAAAGCAACTCTAGGGGAATCCATCTATCCTGCGCCTACTCACATGGATCGCCCTAGAATCGCTACGCGATTCGGGCGATGACGGTTATTTCAAACTCACGAACATCCCGAACGTGGTTTCCAGGTAGTTCATATACCACAGCATCATGCCCGAGAGGGTGATCATCAGGATGAAAAAGCTGATCAGCATCTGCGGCGCCATGAGGATGAAGAAAATCTGCATGGTGGGCATGAGGCGCGAAAGCACGCCCGCCGCGAGGTAGAGAATCGTGCCGATGACAATATGCGGCGACGCTATCTGGATCGCCACGGCGAAGGCGCGGCTCACGGTTCGCGCCGCGTGCTCGGCAAAATCCGGCAGCATGGGAAGCTGGCCCGCCGGGAACAGTTCGTAGCTCTGCGCCAGCCCTCCCAGCAGCACGTGGTGCAGGTTCATGGCAAAGAGCAGCGTCACCGCGGTTACGGCGAGCAGGTTGGTGACGGGCGTGCTTTGCGAGGTCTGGGTCACGTCCAGCATCATGGCGGCGGCGAGGCCGGATTGCGTGGCAATCACCGTGCCTGCGGTGTGCATCGCCGAGATCATCATCCGTGCCAGCGCCCCTAAGAACAGGCCCGTCAGCACTTCCGTGAACACGATCACCAGCAGGGCGATGGGCTGGTCGGGCACCGGCGGCATGCCCTCGGTCAGCGGCGGCATGAGCAGCAGCGCCAGCGACAGGGCGAGCAGCAGGCGGATGCGCGCCGGCACGTATACCTCGCCGATGCCCGGCAGCAGCATGATGCCCGCGCCGACGCGGGAAAAGATCAGCAGGTAGGCAAATAGCTCGGTGATGAGGAATTGTTCTAACATTTGATGTCACCCCGCACTTGTTGCGGGGGTTCCTCGTAACTGCATGAGATGCCGCAACAAGTGCGGCATAACAGTAAACTATTCAACATTCTCAATCCGCTGCGCCAACCGCTCCGCAAACTCGATGAGCGTGGAAGTCATGAACGGCAGCACGATGACCAGCGTCAGCAGCATGGCGACGATCTTGGGCACGAAGGTGAGGGTAGCCTCCTGGATCTGCGTCAGCGCCTGCAGGAGGGAGATGGCAAGGCCCACGATCAGCGCCACGATCAGCGGCGGCGCGCCGAGCAGGAGCAGGATGTAGATGCCTTCCCGGGTGATTTCGATAAATTCAGCGCTGGTCATGAAGAGGGCATTGGGGGTTGGGGATTAGGGATTGGGGTATAATACATCCCCAATCCCCAAAGCCAAATCCCTAAATCCCTTAGATGGGCATCCGCATGATGTCCTGGTACGCCGCGATCACCCGGTCACGCACGGCGACCACGGTATTGAGCGTCAGCTCAGCGCTGGAGATGGCGGTTACGATGTCCGTCAAATCCGCGGTGCCGCTGATGGCACCCATCTTGGCGGCCTCAGCTACATGCTGGCTTTCGGTCAGCGCATCCACCGTGTTGGTCAGCAGGTCGGAGAATTTTGGCTTGGCGGAGTCATTGGCGCCGGCAGTTTCATCGCCGCCTTCCATGGAGGCGCGGGCGCGGTCCATGTAGGCATTGGCGGCTTTTGAAAATGAAACGTCCATAACAGCAGCTAGGGGTTAGGAACTAGGAACTAGTTTTTTAACATACCATACAAGCCACTTTTAATCTAGCTGCTAGTTCCTAGTTCCTAGCTGCTACCTTAAAATATCCAGCGTGCGCTGCATCATCGCGCGGGCCACTTCCACCACGCCGAGATTAGCTTCATAGCCGCGGCGGGCCTCGCGCATGTCCACCATCTCCGACACCATGTTAACGTTTGGGGTCAGCACGTAGCCTTCCTCGTCGGCGGCGGGGTGACCAGGCATGAACTTACGATTAAAATCAGAGCTGTCGGTGCCGCGCTTGGCCACCTGCACGGTCTGGATGCCCAGCTCCCTGTCCAGCGCGCTCTGAAAGGTGATGGTCTTGCGGCGGTAGGGCGAATCTTCCGGTGTGCTGCCGGTTGAGTTGGCGTTGGCGATATTTTCCGCCACCACGCGCAGGCGGTCTCCCTGCACTTTCATGCCGCTGGCGGCGATAAAAAGACTATCTGCTAACATCATACGCTACCCGGCCTCCCGATTGCCGTCTTGAACATGTCGATTGTTTTACGGTAAAGCGCCGTCATCTGGTTGTAATCGGCCTGGTTCAGCGCCATTTTCTGCATTTCTTCTTCGAGCGAAACTTTATTTTCATTAGGGTTCGTCTCGAAAGTGTCGCTCCGCTTCATTTCCTTGAACATCCCGCCGCTGCCTTCGGCGCCGGCAAGGTGTGAGGCGTGGGTGCGCGCCATGCTGAGCCGCGCACTGGCGGCCTGCACCTCGCCTGCAAAATCCGGTTTCTTGAGATCACGCGGCGTGTAGTCGGGCGTATCCACGTTGGCCACGTTCATGGCCAGCAGCGCCTGGCGCTCGCCCAGGTAGTGCATTTTGCGGGCCATGCCCTGAAAAACCGGTATGCTGCCGTAGTCCATAAAAAAAGTGGTGTTTTTTCCGTTTCGACTGTATGCGTTGATATATAGCTAAAACCGTGCCAACCGCCCCAGATGCTTTATCTCGCTAGAAAAGAAGGCGAATCCATCATTATTAACAACAACATCGAATTAACGGTGGTGGAGGTTCGCGGCCGCACGGTGAAACTGGGATTTGTCTTTCCGCCCGAGGCATCGATCTTGCGTAAAGAGCTCTATGAAAAGATCCGCGCGCAGAACATTGCCGCCGCGGAGGCCGATGAAAGCGCGTTTAACATCGAGATTGATCTTGGCGAGAAAAAGCCATGACGGATACCGCAAGCAGGGACAAGCTGGCCATTGCGCTGGCCTATGAGCGCGGGGTAGACCAGTCACCGCTGGTGACGGCCAAGGGCAAGGGCTACATCGCCGAGCAGATCATCAAGCTCGCGCGCGAGAACGGCGTGGAAATCCGCGAGGACGCAGACCTTGTCACGCTGCTGAACCGCATTGATATCGGCGAGCCGATTCCGGTGGAGGCCTACATGGCGGTGGCGGAAATTCTTTCTTACATCTACCGCAAGAACGCGAAGGCAAAACCATGAGCCATGCGGCGGAAAAGTTTTTCGGCGAGGCCGGGGAATATATCACCCGCTGCCGCACGCTGCTGGCCGAGGGAAACGAGCTGGGCCTGCGCGAACTGGAGGGAGAAGTTTCAAAACTGTGCGACATCGCCGCCGGGTTAAGCCCGGAGGAGCGCAAGGAAAACGCGAAGCGCCTGGAGCAGCTCTCGCTGGAGCTTAACGCGCTGGCCAAAGAGCTTGCCGCCCGCCACGCCGCGGTGGGCGAGCAGATACACGGGCTGGCCAAGGCGCGCCGCGCCGGGGTAGCCTACCGCACCGCCGAGGCGAGCGACAAAAAGGATGGCTGATGGAAGAGGTGAGCATCTTGCGCTTTGTGCTGGCGTTCGCCTTCGTGCTGGGGCTGATCGGCCTGTTCGCCGTGGGCTTAAAGCGCTTCAGCGGCCGCCTGCCGGGCATGAAGCTGGGCGGCGCCGGCCGGCTGAAAGTGGTGGAGATGGCTTACGTCAGCCCGCGGCACCGGCTGGTACTGATCTCGCGCGACGGGGTGGAGCATTTGCTGCTCATCGGCCCGGATTCACAAACGGTGGTGGAGACAGGGATAAAAAATGACAAATCATGATTTGTCATCCCGGCGAAAGCCGGGATCTCGCTGGCTCCTCTGGATTCCTGCTTTCGCAGGAATGACGATTCTTTTAGCCTCGCCGGCGCTCGCACAATCGGTGAACGTTGACCTCGGCAAGGCGGCGAGCGGCTCCGGCGCAGGGCGGCTGCTGCAACTGCTGGCGCTGCTGACCGTCATCTCGCTGGCGCCTTCCATCCTCATCATGGTCACCAGCTTCACGCGCATCGTCATCGTGCTTTCTTTCGTGCGCAGCGCGCTGGGCCTGCAGCAGACGCCGCCCAACCAGGTCATCATCTCGCTGGCGCTGTTCCTTACGCTGTTCATCATGCAGCCGGTGTTCCAGGCTTCCTACGAAGAGGGCGTGCAGCCGCTGATCGAGGAAAAAATCACCGAGCAGCAGGCGCTGGAGGCGGCGGCGCTACCCTTCCACGAATTCATGCGCAAGCACGTGCGGCAGAAAGACCTCGAGCTTTTCATGGGCATGGCTGCCCAGGGCCAGGATGAACCCGCCGTGGAAAACCCGGAAGATATTCCCTACCGCGTGCTGATCCCCTCTTTCATGATCAGCGAGCTCAAACGCGCCTTCGAGATCGGCTTCCTGATCTTCGTGCCGTTCATCATCATCGACATGCTGGTTGCCTCCATCCTGATGGCGATGGGCATGATGATGCTGCCGCCTATCACCATTTCACTGCCGTTCAAGCTGGTGTTCTTCGTGCTGGTGGACGGGTGGTATTTAGTCTGCGGCAGTTTGGTGAAGAGTTTTGGCTGATATCGTCATCGCCCGAATCGCGTAGCGATTCTAGGGCGATCCATAGAGATAGGCGCAGGATAGATGGATTCCCCTAGAGTTGCTTCGCAACTCGGGGAATGACG
>CAZUKF010000043.1:0-12382 GCA_964620765.1 uncultured Rickettsiales bacterium
GAAAATGCTGCTGCCCAGCCATACGCCGCGCGTGAAGCATTACACAGAAGACATGCCGATCTTTTATAATTACGGCATCGAGGACCAGCTGCTTTCCATGCATGACCCGGTGGTGAAGCTCCGCTCGGGTGGCTACGTAGTGCTCAACCCCACGGAAGCGCTGATCTCCATCGACGTCAACTCCGGTCGCTCTACCGGCGAGCGCAACATTGAGGAAACGGCAACCAAAACCAACCTTGAAGCTGCCGCCGAAATCGCCCGGCAGCTCCGCCTGCGAGACCTTGCAGGCCTCATCGTCATCGACTTCATCGACATGATGGAATCGCGCAACCGCCGCAACGTGGAACGCGCGCTAAAAGAGGCGCTGAAATCCGACCGTGCTAAAATCCAGCTCGGCCGCATCAGCCCGTTCGGCCTGCTGGAAATGTCTCGCCAGCGCCTGCGCCCCAGCATCGCGGAAGCCAACACCGTGCAGTGCCCGCACTGCCAGGGACGTGGCCATGTGCGCTCCAATGAATCCATGGCGATTCAGATTGTCCGTTCGCTGGAAAAAGAAGCCGCCAGCGGCAACTGGCAGATCCTTAAGATCAGCGTGCCAGAGCATATCGCCGTGCACCTGCTCAACAGCAAGCGCCAGCTTTTCACTTCGCTTGAAGAGCGCTACGGCGTGCTGGTACAGGTCTCCATCGACCATGAATTGATTTCTACCTTCACTATCGAGAAAGTGCGCCGCAATCAGGGGCGTGGCAACGAGGGTGAGCGCGACCGTGACCGTTCCGGCGAACGCCAGGACCGTGACCGCGGCCGTGGCCGCGGCGGACGTGGGCGCGGGCGCAACCGTGACCGCGACAGCACACCGGTTGCCGCCGAAGCGGAGGAAGTACCCGTCGAGGAAACCGTGGAGGAGGTGGCTGAGGAAGCCGGCGTAGAATCCATCGGCAACGAGGAAAACGGCAACCGCAATGACCGTGGTGATCGCGGTCGCAGGCGCCGGGGCCGCCGGGGTGGCCGGGGCCGCAACCGTGAACGCGGTGAACGTAGCGAACGTCCTCCGCAACAGCAGGATGGCGAAACCGTGAATGAACCCGTGGAAGCCGCGGGTGAACAACAGCCGGAAACAACGGAAGCCGAACCCCGCGAAAGCCGCCCGCGCGGTGGCCGTGGCGGGCGCGGTAACCGTGGTGGCCGTGGTGACGGCCGCCGCCGCTGGCGCGGCGAAGAAGGCAGCGAAGGCGCTCCACGCCCCGCACCCGAGGCGGAATCACTCCCCTCGTTCACGCGCAGCCCGGTGGTAGACCCCGCCCCGCCGCGCCGTGAGCCTTCACCCATGGAAGCCGCCCAACCCGCGGAAACCACGCATCGCCCGGACGGGCAGCCGGCCCGCAAGGGATGGTGGCAGAAGATTATCGAGCTGGATTAGCGATGAGGCGGTTTCTTACTGCACTCACCTCGCTTCTTGCCGTAACACTGCTTGCCTTTCCTGCCCACGCCGTCTCGCTGATCCGCGACGCGGAGATCGAGCATTACCTGCGTGATCTTTCCGACCCTGTTTTCAAGGCAGCGGGGCTGACGCCTGAGAATGTGCGCATTTTCATCGTCAACAATGACGCCATCAACGCCTACGTGGCAGGCGGCTCCAACATTTTCATCAATACCGGCCTGCTGAAGGAAATGGAAAATCCCGGCATGCTGATCGGCGTGATCGCACACGAAACCGGCCACATCTCCGGCAGCCACCTTGCGCGCGGCTCTGAGAAACTGCGCGGCGCGCAGCTGGGGATGATTCTCGGCTATGTGCTGGGCGCCGCGGCCGTCGCAGCGGGCGGCGGCGATGCGGGCATGGCGGTGATGGCGGGAAGCCAAAACATTGTTCAGCGCAATATTCTCTCCTTCAGCCGCGCCAACGAACAGGCGGCGGACCAGGCGGCAGTAACTACGCTCGACAAACTCGGCATCTCCGCCAGCGGCATGATGGGCACCTTCAACGTGCTACGCCGCCATGAGCAGATGCGCGTAAGCAGCATCCCCGACCCCTACCTCATGACGCACCCGCTCTCCCGCGAGCGCATTGAATTCGTGCGCAACCACCTTGAAAAATCTTCCATCCCGGAAGGCCAGCACCCCAGGAATCTTGATGTTCCGCACCAGCGCATGCGCGCAAAACTCTACGCCTATCTTGAACTGCCGCCCCGGACTTTCGCGCGCTACCCGGCTGCCGACAAGAGCATACCCGCGCGCCTTGCACGCGCGGTGGCGTGGTACAAAATCCCGGAGCTGACGAAGGCGCTGGCGGAGGTAGACAGCCTGATCGCCGAGAAGCCGAAAGACCCGTTTCTTTATGACCTGAAGGGGCAGATCCTGTTTGAAAACGGCCGCATCCCCGAGGCCAAAACCACCTATGAAAAGGCAGTCGCGCTGCTGCCGGATTCGGCACTGCTGCTTTCGTCGCTGGCGGAGACGCGCATTGCCACCAACACCGCTGTAGAAATCAGGAAGGCCGCGGAGGAGCTGGACCGCTCCACTCGCATCGACAATAGCCACGCGAAAACCTGGCACCTCATCGCTACCGCGCAAGGCAAGCTGGGCAACAGCGGCACCGCGCATCTTGCACTTGCCGAGGAAGCCGCGCTGACGAACGACGCGGACAGCATCACGCGTGAGGCAGAGCTTGCGCTCAAGGCGCTGCCCGCCGGAAGCCCGGGCACGCTGCGCGCAGAAGACCTCAAGCGCCTTGCCAAGGAAATGAAAGAAGCGCAGGACGATTAGGCTCTATACAAACGTGTTGGAATCGCTTAAAAGCGTTTTACCAACACTGTTTAAGGAGCACTCATGAAAATTCTCACTCTTCCTGTTTTCCTTGCCGCGGCCGCCCTGGCGCTGCCCGCGCACGCTGAACTTTCCAAGGCGGACGTCGAAGCCATTGTGAAAGAAACGCTGAATAACAATCCCGAAATCGTCGTGGATTCATTCAAGAAATTCCAGGAAAAGAAGCAGGCAGAAGAGGCTTTGAAAAGCAAGGCTGCCCTCAAGGACAAGGCCAAGGATCTGAAGGACAGCAAAACTTCTCCCGTAGCCGGCAATCCCAAGGGTGACGTAACGGTTGTAGAATTTTTCGACTACCACTGCGGCTATTGCAAAAAGGTGGTCCCCACCGTCACCAAGATCATCAAGGATGATCCCAAAGTGAAAGTCGTTTTCAAGGAGCTGCCGATCTTGAGCGAAGATTCCAACTTGGCCGCCAAGGCGGCGCTGGCCGTCTTCAAGATCAAGCCGGAAAAGTATTTTGATTTCCACACCGCCCTTATGAGCGCCAGCGGTAAGTTCGATGCTGCCTTGCTTGCCGCCGAAGCCAAGAAGCTCGGCATCGAAGAGGACAAGCTGAAGAAAGAAATGGAGAGTGCTTCAGTCGCCGATGAACTCAAGAAAAACCGTGAACTTGCGGAAGCCGTCGGCGTTCGCGGCACGCCCGGTTTCGTGGTCGGTGACACCATGATCCCCGGCGCCGCCAGTGAAGAAGACCTCAAGAAGCTGATCGACGAAACCCGTAAGGGGAAGAAATAACGTCAGCCGGAAACCTATCCTTCGTCCGCATCTGCCATGAGCGTATAATGCTCCCGGTAGGTGCGGACGAAGCGTTTTCCGGCCATGGCTTCCAGTAATTCCTCGCACAACGCAAACGTATCAATTGGCATTTCGGTTTTGCGGAAATGGTTTTCGCGGCCGGGGAGCAAGTCATCCAGCAGCACGGGCTGCCACCGCCAGCCGTCATGGATATCCACGCGGAAATAGCCTGAAAACCCCGTGCTTTCATACTCGCCCTGCTTGATCGTATGCAGGCTTTCTACGCTGGGATGCAGCTTGAAGTCACCCTTTTTGGCGCCCTGCATTTCCTCCTCGTCGCGGTATTCCAGCCAGCATTTTCCCGTGCAGATAATGATGGGTTTCTCTTTTTCATGGCGCTGGTAGCGCTTTTTATTGTGCTTCGTCGGCATAACTCCACCATTCGCATTTCGCCCTTGCCGCACGCAATGACGGCATATCCTTAAAAATCCCGAAGCAGGTTGCCCCGCTGCCGGACATGCGCGCAAGCTCGCAACCCGGCTGTTTGTTCAGCCAACGCAGTGCCTCTGCCGCCTCCGGCACGTATGTTTCCAGGTCATTATGCTGGGCGGCGAGCCACGCCATATCGACGCGCGCCGGCCGTGCCACGGCCTTGCGGTAAGGCGGGCTCACCCGCGCATACACATCTTTGGTCAGCACGGAAACGCCGGGGTTCACAAGCAACAGGAAGAGCGGCGGCAGCGCCGCGGGCGCCAGTATGTCTCCCACCCCGCTCATCCACGCCGAATGCTGGCTGAGACAAGCGGCAACATCGCTGCCAAGCACGCGTGCCACCTTCTCCAGCGGCGTATCCAGCTTCCACAGCCGCGACAGCAACCGTAAGGCAGCAGCCGCGTCTGCCGAGCCGCCGCCAATGCCGGAAGCCACGGGCAGATTCTTCTCCAGCTTCAGGCGCGCACCTTTTTTAACACCAGCCGCTTCCTGCAGCGCCTGCGCCGCGCGCATGACAAGATTGCCCTCATCGGCCGGCAGCCCGCCCGCAAACGGCCCGGAAACACCGAAGGAAAGCAGTCGTGCCTCCTCGGCGTGCAACACATCGCCGCCGCGTGTGAATGTCACCACGCTTTCAAGCTCATGATAGCCGTCCGGCCGCTTGCCAGTGATGTGGAGAAACAGGTTGATCTTCGCGCAGGCCGTTTCGGTGAGCATTAATTGAGAATCTCGGGCAGCTCGGCATCGGCAGCATGGCGCATGCTCTGCGGTTTTTCCTTCAACGCGAGCGGCGGCAATCCTTCTTTCAGCTTGAGGCGGATAACACGTTCCACTTCCGGCTCCGGCGAGAAGGTGAGCGTGCGCTCCCACTGGTAACGCGCTTCGGTTTTGCGCCCGGCATACCAATACACATCCCCCAGGTGGTCATTCACGGTTGCATCGCCCGGCATCAGCTCAATGGCCTGCTCCAGCTGCGCCATCGCGCCGCTGACGTCACCCCGCTTCAGCAGCATCCAGCCCATGCTGTCCATGATGTGCGGCGCATTGGGCTGCAGCGCGAATGCCTGCTCGATCAGCTCGCCCGCTTCCTCCAGGTTTTCATCCCGTGCCAGCATGCCGTAACCAAGGTAATTCAGCACTTCCGGGTGATCAGGGTTCAGCACCAGCGCCTTGCGCAGATCGGCTTCCGCCACCGGCCACTCGCCGACACGCTCGTAGCAGGCGCCGCGCGCAAAGAAAATGCCCCAATGCCGCGGCTCGGGGTGCGGGATCTTCGCCAGCGCTTGCGTATAGGCATCGGCCGCTTCCCGGTATTTCTGGCGCATGCGCAGCAGGTCACCCTTGGCAACATAGGCATCATAATTCTCAGGATTTGCTTCGGCACGTGCATCCAGCATGGTCAGTGCCTCTTCCAGTCTTCCCTGACGCTCGATCATGTAAGCGCGGCGCAGCAGCGCCCGCTCGGCCAGCGGCCCGTCTTCGTCCACGCCTGCGTAAATATCCGCGGCATCGGCGTAGCGCCCATCCTCTTCCAGCACGCCGCCCAGCAGCAGTTGCGCCAGCGGGTAATCAGGCCGCAGGAGCAGCGCCATACGCAGGTAAAGCAGCGTGTCCTGCTGCGCATCCACCGAGTAGAGCACGCTCGCCATCGTAAACAGCACTTCGGCCACGCCGTCCTGCACCGTGCCAACCAGCCGTGAACGCTTGTTCCCCTGCCCGACTTTCTGCTCCATCAGCGCGGCCGTCTGCGCCGCGATTTCGCTGTCCATCAACGCGGAGGCGTTGGGGTGCGCGCTCATGAAATCCGCTTTCAGCTGCTCAAGACGCTTGTTGTCACCGCGGCGGCGGTAGAAATCCGCCGCAGCTTCCACGGCACGGAACGGCGCCTTGGCATGGTCAACCAGAGCCATTTCGTATTGCTTCGCGGCAATCTCGGTAAAGCCGGCAATGTCATTCACCAGCGCTATCTGGTAGGCTAGGAAGGCCGGCGCAGTCTGTTCTTCGGGGATCAGGTCTGTGGGCATCAGCGGCTTCTTGAGTTTGCCGCGCCCATAATCCACCCACGCCAGGAAAAGTGATTCCCACAGCGCATTGCCGGTGGCCTCGAAAACCTGCTTGAAATCAGCGTGAGCGGCCTCTAACTCACCGCGGTTGACAGCATCCACCGCCAGTACAAGGTCAACCAGCGGCTCGTGACCCTTTACCGGCTGCAGTTCCTGGGCGCGCTCAAGGGCAGAGGGTATGTCGCCGCCGGCCAGCGCCAGCACCAGCAATTGCCCCTTGATTGCGTGGTTCTCCGGGTCGCGCTCCAGCGCGCTTTCAAGGTAATGAATGGCGGCGCGGCGGTCGCCCTTGGATTTGGCAAAACGGCCGGAAAGGAAGCTGCCGCTCAGGGAAGTCGGGGCTTTATAGGGCTCTGTTTTCTCGGGCTTTTCATTTTCCGCAGCAGCATAGCCCGGAGCAACAGGCACCAGGAGCACGGCGAAAACAGCCAGCCAAAACGCAAAAAGTGGGGGCATACTACATGAAAAGGGCTTGCGTCTCTTGAATATATCACTACTATTTCTGGCAGCAATCACATTCGCGCGGATAGCCGTCCGCAAGGCAGGTAAACTATGAGTAGTAAAAATAATCCGGAGAATCGCGGTAAGGTTACCGAACTCCGTACCTGGAAGGGCAAAAAGGTCAAGCCGGTGCTGTACATCCAGCGCGGCGTGGGCAAGTACATCGCTGCCATGTACGAAGATGGCACCCTTGCTATTGACCCGGGCTCCAAGCTGCCGGTGGCGTATAAAAACGCCGACGCCGCAGCCTGAGCAACCCCGCCAGGAATACAAAAAGCCCGGTTTGCCGGGCTTTTTTATTGGCACCTACATATTCCCATAGCGCGGGCCGCCGCCGCCCTCGGGCGGTACCCAGAGGATGTTCTGGGTGGGGTCCTTGATATCGCAGGTTTTGCAGTGCACGCAGTTGGGGGCGTTGATCTGCAGGCGCTTGTGGTTACCCTCACCCACCATCTCATACACCCCGGCCGGGCAGTAGCGCTGCTCGGGCGCATCATAAAGCGGCAGGTTATAGCGCACCGGGACAGCGGGGTCTGCCAGCACCAGGTGCGAGGGCTGGTCTTCCGCGTGGCTGGTGTTGGAGAGGTAGACCGAGGACATGCGGTCAAACATAATTTTCCCGTCCGGCTTGGGGTAGGCGATGGGTTTGCATTCCTCCACCCGCTTCATGCAGGCATGGTCGGGGATTTCCTTGGTCAGCGTCCAGCGGGCATGGCCGCGGTATAAATACGTATCCAGCGCCGCGTAGAGCAGCCCGCCATAGAGCCCGAAATGGTGGAAGGCCGGGCGGATGTTGCGGGAGTAGTAAAGTTCGTCATAGACCCAGGACCCGCGCAGCTTGGCGGGGTAGCGGGCAAGCGAGCCCTCACGAATGGCCTCAGCGGCGAGGATGCCGCTCATCATGGCGGTGTGGCTGCCCTTGATGCGGGGTACATTGAGCAGGCCCGCCGCGCAGCCCAGCAGCGCGCCGCCGGGGAATACCACCTCGGGGACGGACTGGAAGCCGCCCTCGTTCAGCGCCCGGGCTCCGTAAGCGATGCGGCGGCCACCCTCAAACAGCGGGCGGATGGCCGGGTGCATCTTGAAGCGCTGAAACTCCCGGAACGGGTCCAGATGCGGGTTCTCGTAATCCAGGCCGATGACATAGCCGGTGGCAACTTTGTTGCCGCCCATGTGATAGATGAACGAACCACCATAGGTACGCCGGTCCAGCGGCCAGCCGACGGTATGCGTGACGCGGCCCGGCACGGCCTTGGAAGGCTCGACCTCCCACAGCTCCTTGATGCCGATGCCGTAGGTCTGCGGCGAGCTGCGGGAGCGCATGCCATAGACGCGCATCAGGTGCTCGGAGATGTTGCCGCGGCAACCCTCCGCCAGCAGGGTATGCTCGGCGCGAATCTCGACGCCCGGCTGGTAATTTTCTTTTGTCTTTCCGTCTTTTCCACGGCCCATTTCACCTGTTACTACACCTTTGACCGTCTCACCTTCAACGATCACGTCCACAGCCGCGAAGCCGGGGAAAATCTCCACGCCCAGCGCCTCGGCCTGCTTGCCCAGCCAGCGGGTAAGATCTGCCAGGCTGATAATGTAACAGCCGTGATTGCGCATCTGCGGCGGGGTAGGAAGGCGGGCTGAAAATTTGCTTGTCAGAAACAGGAAACGGTCTTCTGTCACCGGCGTCTCAAGCGGGGCGCCGCGCTCCTTCCAGTCCGGGAAAAGCGTGTTCAGGGCGCGCGGGTCAAACGCACAGCCGGACAGGATGTGCGCGCCGACTTCCGCGCCCTTTTCCAGCACGCAGACGCGCAGGGAAGAGTTAAGCTGTTTCAGGCGGATGGCGGCGCTTAAGCCGGCAGGCCCGGCGCCCACTACCACGACATCGTATTCCATTGTTTCGCGCTGCATGAGCACATTGTTTCAGGGATGCAGGCGGGTGGCAAGCGGCGATCTGACTAGTCAGGGCTTAAAGCGAGGTTTTTAGCGATTGTGATTTGTTTTCAACAGATTCGTTAAGAGAATACGCAGTTTTTTGATGGTTTTTTGTGCCCGCTGGAACAGTTCTGCGACTTTTTTTGCGTATGTTTTTGATGCTGGTTTTGATGAGCATAATACCTCCCTTTTCGCCTAGTGTGAGGCACTATAGTAAAGGCCGGAAGAAGGAAATATTCGCGCCGTAGACACGGCGCACTGGATTCCCGCGTTCGCGGGAATGACGGTTCTCCAAAAACACAGAGGCCCCGCCTGGTTTCCCTTTCGGGATTCCAAACCGGGGCCTCCGTTCAGTCAGAGACAAGCTCAGCCTCATGGCCTACTGTCTCTCTTGCCGTTAGGCGCGCTTGAGGGTCACGTGGTGAACGTGCAGGCCGAGGTCGCGCTGTCGCGCAGATCCCCCTTCCTGTTGTGTTCGCCGGTGGTGGTGGCCTTGTTCGCGCTCCCCATGCTGCTGCTCATCTGGCAGCGCCCGGGGTCCATGCAGGTCTTCATTCGTCGTCTCCCAGAACTGTGAAACGTGACGCAGGAACAGTTCCCACGTCCACCCATCAGCGGGGCAGCAACTCATACCCCGATTAGGGCCAGACCAAAAAAACAGGAAAAACCTAGAACACCAACAATAGAAGAAATCTATGAGGCGATAATTAATCTACAATTAGCGCGGGATTTATCCGCGTCAACAGGAATTTACAAAAATAAAAAATTACGCGCCGGGCGTGCCGCGTACCGAAATATCACAACCGTCGTCATTCCCCGAGTTTGCGCAGCAAACTATAGGGGAATCCATGCTGCAACATGGATCGCCCTATAATCGCTTACGCGATTCGGGCGATGACGGTAAAACCCTCTCGTTCCGGCACAGCAATGAACCGGGTTTACAAAACCCTTCCACAGGAGCATAGTCGCGCGCCTATGCATGCAAAAGACATACTGGACTGGCACCTCGATGCCGGGATAGATGAAGCCATCGGCGACGAGCCGGTGAACAGGCTTGCACAGCCCGCCGATACTCCTCCCCCCCCTGGAAGGGGGAGGCTGGGTGGGGGTCTGGTTGCAGCAAATACCGAATTGCTGAGTGGAGGTGAGAAGACCCCCACCCCTGATGAGTTAAAAAACGACATCCGGATGTCGTTTTTTAACTCATCAGCCTCACCCCTTCCAGGGGGAGGGAGAAATATGATTGTGCCGCCCTCCGAGGCGATTGCGCAGGCGCGGCAGCTGGCGGACGCGGCCAATACGCTGGCGGAGTTGGAAGCAGCGGTGCGCGGGTTCGAAGGGCTGGCCATCCGCAAGAACACCATGAACACCGTGTTCTCCCGCGGCAACCCCAAGGCCAAACTCATGCTCATCGGCGAAGCGCCGGGCGCGCAGGAGGACCAGCAGGGTATCCCCTTCTGCGGGCCTTCCGGCAAGCTGCTGGATAAAATGCTCGCCGCCATCGGCCTGGATGAAAGCACGGCCTATATCACCAATACTATCTTCTGGCGCCCCCCGGGCAACCGCCAGCCCTCGGCCGAGGAACTGGCCACCTGCCGGCCTTTCGTGGAAAAACACGTGGCGCTGGTGAAACCCACCCTGCTGATACTGCTGGGAGGGGTGGCCGCAGCATCGATCTTGCAACAGGAGAGTAGCCTGAGCCGCATGCGGCTGAGGCTTTTCGAGTACTCAAATGCTTATCTGGAGCAACCCGTGCAAGTCCTTGTAACTTTTCATCCTTCTTACCTTTTGCGGACGGCTTCGGCTAAGCGCCTGAGTTGGCAGGATCTGCTCTATGCGCAGCGATATCTAAAATCCAAACAATAATTAATAAATAGGTGGTTTTAGAGCCCTTTTTTGCCCCTTAACCCTTTGATATAGTTACACTTACGCATTCTTAACTTGACTGTAACTTGGCTTTCTACCATAAGACTGTTAATTTTGTATTAGCATGATGATAGAACTGACTGACAAGCTCGCAGCCCCCCTGCGCATCTGGCGGAATCATCGTCCCGCCGTTATCGCGTTGGCGATGGCTGCATTTGCCCTCTCCGGCGCGGTTTTCCACGCTTATTCAGGTATTTCTGAAGAGCCGATGGTGCCCCCGGGCGCCCATTCCCTGCGCGCTGAAATCCTGATCCCGGCCTCTCCCCCGGCCATGGATATCGGCGAAACCAAGCAGGAAGCCCGCGTCCCCCTGCCAGCCGTGCTGAGCGAGGCCGATGCCGAGCGCTACCGCATTATCTTTGCCCTGCAGGAAGACGGCCACTGGCAGGAAGCCGACCGCGTCATCCGCGAGCTGAAGGACCGCGTGCTGATCGGCCATACCTTCGCCCAGCGCTACATGCACAAGAACTACAAGCCCGAGTATAATGAACTGCGCGCGTGGGTGCGTTACTTCTCCGACCACCCGCAGGCCGTTGATATCCACCGCCTAGCCGTAGCGAAGCGCAAATCCACCGACGCCCGTCTCCCCGAAATCAGCAGCCGCCCCCTGCTCTCCGGCTACGGCGACAGCAACGGCATCCGTGAGGGCGCCCCCGAATGGCAGGCCGGCCTTGCCGCCTGGCAGAAGGGTGACATCTCTACCGCCGCCCGTTATTTCCGCGCCCTGGCCGGTACCCGTGGCGTGAATTCATGGGAAACCTCCCGCGCCGCTTTCTGGGCGTACCGCGCCTACACCAAGATCGGCGCCAAGCGTGATGCCGCGACCTATCTTTCCATTGCCTCCGAATACCCCCGCACTTTCTACGGCGTGCTGGCCTGCAAGATTCTCGGCAAGCCGCTGGACGTACAGGCCGAGCCCCTGCCGGACCTCGACGGTGAAACCGTGGAAGCCATGTATCATGAGCCTGCCGTGAAGCGCGTGGTAGCGCTGGCGCAGGTGAAGGAACAGGTGCTGGCTGAACGTGAACTGCGCGCCCTCTTCCCCATGGGCAAGAAAGAACGCCGCGTGCAGCTGCTGGCGCTGGCGCAGACGCTGGACCTCCCGGCCGTGCAGATCACCATGGCGCGCAACCTTACTAAGAGCGGCATCGTGTTTGACTCCGCCCTCTACCCCACGCCGGACTGGGAACCGACCGCCGGTTTCGCGGTGGACCCGGCCCTTGTGTTTGCCTTCGCCCGCCAGGAATCGGGCTTCCACCCCGGTGCGAAGAGCCCCGTGGGCGCCATGGGCGTGATGCAGCTGATGCCGAAGACCGCGCGCATGATGCAACGCCTGACCGACTCGGAAAACAAGGGCTCACTCAACGAGCCGGAAAACAATATCGCTCTCGGGCAGACCTATCTGCGGCACCTGCTGGGCAACAAGCTGGTGGAAGGCAATTTGATCTATCTTGCCGCTTCTTATAATGCCGGCCCGGGCCGCGTGGCCGAGTGGAAGAAGAACCCGCAAATGAACGCAGACCCGTTGATGTTCATGGAAAGCATCCCGCTCTCCGAAACCCGCAACTACGTGGGCCAGGTGCTGACCAGCTACTGGATCTACCAGGAGATGGAGGGCCGCCGTGCCGGTTCCGCTCTTGCGCTGGCGCAGGGCCAGTGGCCGCGTTACCAGGCTGATGATGTGACGGTGGCTGATAATTCGGATACGCGCCTTTAATTTAGTTTGCAGTTGATAGTTGGCCGTTGGCAGTTAAGCTGCAGGCTGCCAACTACAAACTGAAAACTTTCATGGGACTCCCGCCGGATTTATTTTACGAGTCGCAATACGCGGGGCTTCGCATCGCCGGTGTTGATGAAGCGGGGCGCGGGCCGTGGGCGGGGCCGGTGGTCGCCGCCGCGGTGGTATTGAAGGA